>NZ_JBFTJC010000004.1:0-427820 GCF_056395225.1 Cupriavidus sp. 10L45 | reverse complement strand
GGAACCACCCCTTCCCATCCCGAACAGGACCGTGAAACGACTTTGCGCCGATGATAGTGCGGACTACCCGTGTGAAAGTAGGTCATCGCCAGGCTCTTATACCCAGAACCCCCAGCCCCATAAAGGCTGGGGGTTTTGCTTTGTGGGCTTCCGATTCAGCATACTGCACGTGCGATCGGAATTGTCCGTCGCGCCGTGGCTTCCGGATCGCGTACCGGCATCGGTGCCGCGACCGGCGTATCCATCAGCTTCCGATACCAGCCGTGGAAATGGCGCATGCCATCTTCCAGCGGGGTCTGGTACGGACCCGCGTCCGTCTTTCCTTGTCGATATAGCGCGCGCCGGCCGGCGTCTACGCGCTCGGCAATCTCGTCGTCCTCGATCGCCGTTTCCATATAGGCGGCGCGGTGCGCCTCCACCAGTTCGCGGTCGAACGCGGCCAGCTCCTCCGGGTAATAGAACTCGATGACGTTCATCGTCTCGTGGACACCCTTCGGATAAAGCGTCGACAGCACCAGCGCGTACGGGAAGACCTCGATCATATGGGTCGGATAATAGGTCGCCCAGATCGCACCGAAGTCAGGTACCCGGCCATCGCCGTAAGCGAGCAGTCGCTCATGCCAGGTACGGTACGTGTCGGTGCCTGCGATCTCCAGCGTTGGATGCACGTCGATCCGCTGCACGCTGTACCAGTCTCCATATTCCCAGCTCAGTCCCTCGCTATGCACGTAGCGGCCCAGTCCCGGGTGGAAGGGGCCGATGTGATAGTCGTCGTTGTAGATTTCGACGAAGGTCTTCCAGTTGCAGTCGCAACGGTGCATTTCCACGTGGTCGAGCACGTAGTCGCCAAAATCCAGTTCGGGCCGGTCGAACAGGCCGCGCAGGTCTTGCGCGGCGTTGCGCGGGCCCTCGAACAGGAAGCCATTCACGTTCTGGAGCGGAAAGCGCTCCAGGTTCCGGCACGGTTTTTCAGGAAATTGCGGTGCGCCGATCAACTGGCCGCTGCTGTCGTAGGTCCAGCCGTGGAGCGGGCAGACGATGTTGCCGCCGCGCTCGCGCAGGTTACCCTGGCCGTTGCCGGCAGTCGCGCCGGGTCCGCCGGGTCCGCCGGGTCCGCCGGGTCCGCCGGGGCCGTATTGGCCGAGCATGAGCGCCTGCCGATGCCGGCAGACATTCGAGATCAATTCCACGCCATGGTCGGTGCGCACCAGGACGCGTGCGTTGTCCTCATGGCCCAGCGCGCGCCAGTCTCCCGGGTCGGGCACCATGCGGTCGTGGCCGATATAGCTTGAGCTGCGCGGGAAGATGCGTTCCATCTCCATCGCAAAGACGTCTTCATCGCAATAACTTGAAACCGATAACTGCAAGGCCTCCGCTTCGAAGTGGGAGGACTGACTCAGATCGGACATGGGTGTTCTCCTTGCACGGATGAGCGCCGCCGCGCATGGCGGACGCATACGAGGAAAAATCAGAAAAAAGTGAGAGAGGGGACGCGGGCGGGCTAGGGCCCGTCGCGGGCAGCGAGTCGTGCCAGGCGCTCGGGTACGCGTTGGCGCGGACAGGTGGCGCACATCTCGCCGTCGGTGCGGCGGTAGTGGAGGCAGCAACCCTTGCGGGCGAGGGCGAGCCGTTCGGCGCCGCTGCCATCGCGGTAGGCGAGGAAACCGCATTCGCCGCCCAGGCCGATGGCCTCGAGCCAGCGTTGTCCCAGCGCATGCATGCGCGGCGCGTCCCAATCGGTTCGCTCGCGCTGCACGCACAGTAAGGCGCCGAGGACGCAATCGGCCAGCAGTCGGCCGGCCGCCTTGACCGGCAGCGGGCCGACGTCACGCCATTGCGCGTGCAGCCGAGTCCAGCCTTCGGCGATCTGGCGGGCGACGCCCCGCAGCCCGTCATCCTCCGCGCCCAGCCGCGGCGTATGCGGCGCGATGCGGAAACCGTGGATGCCGCCCGCCTCGGTGCGCTGGGACAATGCCGACAGATCCGGCGCGCACGCGCAGCAATGCACGCCGACTATGCCGAGATACACCGGTTGCCAGATATGCAATCCCCAAGCGCGAAGTGACCAATAGTGCGCCCCGGCTTCGGGGACATGCGCGCCGAGGTGCCGCACCATCGGTGCGATGTCCTCCGCGCGCGCCTCACTCCACGCGCGCCCGCCCCGGCCGCCGCCATCGTCGATTCCGTCGATCTCGCCGATCGTGCCGATGGTGCCGTCAAGTCCCGGCACCACACGTGCCGCCGTGGCCAGCAGCGCGTGGAGCCGGTCCGGCGCGGGCGCGAGCATCAGGCGGCCGCCTTGACGTTGGCGGAGCGGGCGCGGCCCGCCACGGGGTTGGGCAGCGACCCCGCCATGGTCAGGCTCGACGCCGGATCCGCCAGGTTCACCATCTGCAGGTTGTTCTTGAGCTGCAGCCGGTTCAGGCACGAGTGCAGGAAATCCGGCGCGAAGAAGTAGTAGCGCGCGAACTTGTGCTGCAACTCGGGATGCGCCGCCTGGTAGTCGTGCGCGCTGTCCGCCACCACCTGCCAGAAGTCGTCCTCGGAACAGCTGCCGCCCTCCACGAGGATCTGGGCCATGTGCCGGAACACGCCGTCGAACACGTCGATGAAGATGCCGAGCAGCTTGTAGTCCTCGGGCACGTCCACGGCGAGCCGCTGGATGCCTTCCGGCAGCACCGCGTCCTTGTTCAGGATGGCCGACTCCTCGGCGATGTCCTTCATGAACACGCGCGCGACGGTATGCCCCTCCAGCACCAGGATCAGGTTCTCGCAATGCGGCATGAACACGAGGTCGTGCGCATAGAAGCAGTGCATCAGCGGTTCGAGGTAGGCGCGCAGGTACTGGCGCAGCCACGTCCGCGCGGAGAGCCCCGAGCGGCGGATCAGCGCCGGCAGCAGGGCGTCGCCCTGCGGGTCGGTGTGGAGCAGCGCGGCCATCGTCATCAGCCGTTCACCCTCGCGCAGCTTGCCGAGCGGGCTTTCGCGCCAGAGCGCCGACAGCATCTTCTTGTAGGGGCTGTCCGTCTCGAGCGCAGCCTCGTAGTAGCGGTTGCGATAGCCGACCGACGCCACCTCGCGCAGGATGCTGAAACCGTAGCCGCGCAGCGTGGCATCGTCGTTGATCAGCCCGTCCAGGAAGGCGTTGATGGCGGGCGTGCCGGCCATGTAGTACGGCGACAGCCCGCGCATGAAGCCCATGTTCAGCACCGACAGCGAGGTCTTCACATAGCACTTGTCCGGCTGGGAGGCGTTGAAGTACGTGCGCACCGACTGCTGGGCGGTGTACAGGTCGTCGCTGTAGCCGAGCGGGATGATCTTGCGATTGGCTACATCGGCGGCAAACGCGATGCTGAGCTTGTTGAACCACTGCCACGGGTGGGCCGGCATGTAGAGGTAGTCCTCTGGCGCTACATCGGCCTGCGCCAGCGCCTGGCGGAACGCGGCCAGGCGCGCTTCGCCCAGTTCGCTCGCCATGTGGGCCTCGTAGTCCAGCCCGGGAATGCTGGCGAAGTGGGCGTTGTCACGATGCACGGCCAGCCAGATCACGGCGAAGCGCGAGCCGGTCTCCGGGGCGAAGGCGCGGTAGTCCTCGGCATCGAAGCCGAGCCGGCCGTTGTTCGCCACGAAGCCCGGGTGGCCTTCGATCATCGCCCACTCGTAGGTCTGGAAATCCGCGTCGAGCAGGGCCTCTGCGCTCGGCGCCTGCGGGTTGTGCTTGTAGGCCGCGCCGAACAGCGTGCTGCTGATCTCGTCGAGGTAGACCGGCAGCTTGTCGGCGGGAATGCCGAGCGTGTGCTTGAAGTCGTTGATGAAGGTCAACGCGTCCAGCGGCACGCTGGCGCCGTCGAGCACGCGCTCGATGCTGGCCGGGTCGATGCGCCAGTGGCGCAGGGCCATCGGCTGGCCGTCGAAGGTGTAGTGGCAGTTGGGCGTGTCGGCGTCGATGCGGTAGCGGGTCCAGCCGTCCGCATCGGCCGCGCCTTGCGCCGCCGGCGTGATGACCAACTCGTGCGCGTATTCGGCGATGGCCTTGCGCACGAGCAGGCGGTTCACTTTGGCCCAGACGGCCGGTTCGAGGTGGCTGACCACATGGCGCGGCTCGCGCGTGGTCTGGGCTTGCAAGGTGGCGTGGATGGTGGCGTCAAGCGGGGCGTTCATCGGTGAAATCTCCTCGGATGGATCGTTCGAAATCGGGGCGGGTGCAGAAGGCCAGCCAGGCGGTCTTCTGCGGCAGGGTGATCTGGCGGTCGTAGGCGAAGCCCACGGCGCGGTTCAGGGCATGGACCTTGTCGTTGCGCGCATCGGGCTCCACCACCACGCGCTGGGCGCCCAGTGTGTAGAACGTGTGCGCCATGACGTGGCGCAGCACGTCGCGCGTGAAGTGGCGCACCGGTGCGGCCGGCGGCCCGACGAAGAAATGCATGCCGATGTCACTGGCGCGCGGCGCGAAGTGCGTGCCGACGGGCTCGTGCGCGGGGTCGTAGCATTCGATCAGGAACGCCGGCGCCCCCTCCCAGAGGCCCATGTAGGCGCCGCCATGGCCGCTCCCGAGCAGCTCCGTGTAGAAGCGGCGCGTCTCGTCGAGCGTCAGGTCCTGCATGTTCCAGAAGCGCGCGTAGTCCATGGTGAACCAGCGATGGAGCAGGCCGATGTCGTGGTCGAGCGACAGCGCCCGGATCGTCATGGCCGGGTGGAGCGACAGGCGCAACGCGGCGGGAATCGGCTCGGCGCCTCCACGGGTGATGTCCCAGCGGTCAGCTTGCATGGGGCGCTCCAGCAAGTCCGGCGGTACCCGCGGCATCGGTCTGAGGTTGCGCGGCTGGCGCCGCGTGGCGACGATCCACCCCAAAGGTCCAGCGGTCCAGCGCGGCGGTCAGCAGCATGCCGGCGGCGGCCAGCACGAAGGTGACCTCGATGCCGAAGTGGCTCACGATCAGCCCGGCGCCGAACGACGACAGCAGCACCCCCAGGTTCTGGAAGAAGTTGGCGATGCTGAAGTCCTTGGCGTAGGCGTCCGGCGTGCTGACCTTGAACAGCGTCACCTCCAGCTTCACGATGACCTGGAACATCGACCACCCGTACAGGCAGCGTCCGATCAGCACCAGCGCCGGGGACGGCGCCGCCTGCAACAGCAGCCCCACAGTACCTAGCAGCAGGTTGCCGAGCGTATGGTCGAGCAGCTTGCGGCCGTCCCGCGTGGCCCGCTTGTTGGCGATCAGCGCCACCAGTGCGACCACGCCCGGAATCGCGAACACCAGCCCCGTCAGCATCTGGTTGTGCATGCCGGAGATCTGCTCCCAGTACACCGAGAAGAACGGGCGGACGAGGTAGGCGCTGAAGTCGAACAGCAGCATCAGCAGGCTCAGGCGCAGGATCAGCCCCAGCGTGCCGCGCCGCGCCGTGCTGGCGGCACTGCCTGCCGCCGGCGGCGGCGCATCGGTGCCCAGCACGCGCACCACCCGGCCGGTCCGGATCAGGTAGATGCACAACGCCATCTGCACGAAGTCGCCAGCGGCCATCATCCACAGGCAGGTGCGCGGGCCGAACTGCTGGAGCGCCATCCCGCCCGCCATCGCCCCGAAGATGCCGCCGATATGCACCACCACCGAGAGCAGGCCGATGGTGGCGCCGTGCGTCTCGGCCTTCTCCAGCCGCATCAGGTACGGAAACATCAGCAGGTAGCTGCTCTTGGTCATGAACATCAGCATGGTCAGCACCCAGAAGGCGGTGACCGTCTCCGCCCAGGCGCTCAGGGCGCCGAAGGTGCCGGCTACGAGCTGGGTGTAGACCAGCAGGTGCATGGTTTCCACGCGCCGCGCCACGCGCGCCCAGAGCGGCAGCGTGCACATCACGGCGATGGAGATGGCGGCGATGTAGGCGCCCACGTGCACCGGGCTGGTGATGCCGTAGCGCACTTCGAAGAACTGCGGGTAGAACGCGATCAGGATGGCGTCGCTGATGACGCCGAACGCGGACATGATGACGATGGTGAGTCGCAGGCTCATGGTCTATCCCGCCACCGTGATCAGCTGCGCCAGCGCTGGCTGGGCCGGCATGGGCGTGCCGTTGCCGGGGGCCGGCACGGTTGCCGAAGCTTCCGTCGCCTCGATTCGCTCGAAGCCGCTGTTGGCGCGCGGGGCGAAGTCCTGGAACGTGGTGCGCGCCTCGGCGCGATAGTGGTCCACGCCGGTCAGCGCGTGCAGCAGCCGTGCATTGCGATGGCAGGCCATGCCCAGGTCCGGGTTGGTCAGGCCGTGGCTGTGGAAGCCGGCGTTCTGCACGAAGATCTCGTCGCCATGCACGTCTACCGCGAAGTTGCGCGCCTGCTGGTAGCGGCCGCCCGCGTCCCAGCGGATGCGCTCGCGAATGCCGTCGATAAAGGCTGGCACGCGATGCGTGTAGCCGGTCGCCATGACCACGCCGTCGGCCACGTGGCGGTAGGCCTCGCCCAGATCCATGTGGCGGAACGTCATCTCGTACTGGCGCGCGGCGGGGTCGAAGTGCATGCCGTCCAGCGCGAGGTTGGTCAGCAGTTGCGTGCGGGCCCCGGCGCGGTGGCGCTTTTCGTCGAGCGTGTCGTAGATCTGGTCGATCAGCGTCTTGTTGATGCCGTTGTAGATGCTGCGCTGGTCCTCCAGCACGCGCGTCTTCACGGATTCGCCCAGGTCGTAGAAGTGGTCGCTGTAGGCCGGCGAGATCAACTCCAGCGTGAGCTTGGCGTTCTCCATCTGGAAGAAGCGCGGCGAGCGGGTCACCCAGTTCAGCGTATAGCCGTGGGTGTCGCAGTCCTTGAGCAGGTCGTGGTAGACCTCGGCGCCGCTCTGCCCGCTGCCGATGACAGTGATGGTGCGGCGCTGCTGGAGCCAGCGCTTGTTGGCGAGGTAGGCGGAGGTGTGGATCGGCGCGTGCTCGCCCGCGCAGCAGGCGGGCAGGTTCGGCGTGCTGCCGATGCCGAGCACAAGCCGCCGCGCGCGATGCCGGAACGGCGTTCCGGTGTGCGTATCGACGCCACTCACTACGTAGCCGGGCAGCGACGGGTCGTGACGGATGTCGAGCACGTCCTGCCGATAGCGCACGTTGGGCAGCTGCCCCGCGGCCCACTTGCAGTAGCGGTCGTATTCCTGACGCGTCAGGTAGAAGTTCTCGCGGATGTAGTAGTTGTAGATGCGGCCCTGCTGCTTGCAGTAGTTCAGGTAGCTGAAGCGGCTGGTGGGGTCTGCCATCGACACGAGGTCGGCTAGGAACGGGTTCTGCAACGTCGTGCCGTCCACGAGCATGCCCGTGTGCCAGCCGAACGCTTCCTTCTTCTCGAGGAACAGGCTGCGTACGCCGGGCAGCGGATCGGCCAGGCACGCGAGGCCGAGATTGAACGGGCCCAGTCCGACGCCGATAAAGTCATAAGGATCTTCATTGCTCATGTTTAGCCCTGGTGGATCGCGAAACAGGAAGGCTTCCGCAGTGGAAGGGGGATACCCATCAAGACGAATGGCCTCGTCATTCGTTTAGTTCGGCCATGTCATTCACTTAAAACATGCGGGGCTGTGCGGGCTCGCGTCATCGAAGCCGTGCTACGCGTGCCTGGGCACGCGCGAGGCACGCATGGCGCGTGCACGTGTGGAAGATCGGCAAGCGGAAGGAGAGCGGCGCGCGGCATCCACCGCGCGGCCGTAGAGATCAGCGGGCGACGGTCATCGCGCAGCCGTGCGCTCAGCGCGCGATATTCATCGCACTGAGGGCGCTGCGCGCATCCTGGAGGATGAAGTTCACCATCGTGGCCGAGATGCCCAGCCGCTCGGCGATGCGCTTCTGCGTCTGGTCCTCGTAGTAGTACTGCACCACCGCGTCGCGGGTGCGTGATGGCAGGCGCCGCATCGCGTCACGCAGGCAGGTGGTTTGCTCATGCGCCATGGCGATGCAGTCCGGCGAGTTGGTGTCGAGCGGTGCGTCCTGCTCGGGCACATCGCCGATGAATAGCCGCTTCTCCAATTGTTGGCGCCGGTAGCTATCCAGCGCGAGATTGCGCACCACCCGGCTGATGTAACTCGCCTCGCTGCGCAAGGCTTCGGGGCAGGGGTCCTGGCAGAGCTTGAGAAACGCGTCGTGCAATACGTCCTCGGCCAGGCAGGGGCAACCCAGGATGCGGGTGGCCACGTGGAGCAGGCTGCGCCGCTGGGCGATGAAGGTGTGTAAAACCGTGCCGGATGGATCGTGCGCAGGGGGCGTGTCAGCGCGGGCAGGGGGCGTGCGATCGTCGATCACTGTCATGTGAACTCCATGGGAAGGGCCATGCGTTCCCCGCAGCGGGGATGTACCGTTTTCAACGAGGCGCCCATCCTAAAGTAAATGCGAATCGTTCTTATTAATGACCGCGCCGCACAAGTGGTCACTGAGGACGAAAGCTGAACACAGACTTAAATGACGTGATATGCGAGGAAGATACGTCTTGTTACACGCACGATGCCGACAGACGCCAGTGCAGGCCTTACCCATCGGTTGTAATTCCGGAGCGCTCCCTAGCCGGCACGCGGCCCCCAGGGCGCCCGGCACCGCACGTGCGGGACCGGCACGGCTTTCGCTACCTCATGAAGGGAGCGGTGGTGATTTCCTCCCGCCGCAAACGATTTGCCATGTGGAGGTAAGCCATGAAGACCATGAAGACGATGCGCGCCAGCAGTGTGTTGGCCGCCGGGGCGCTGGCGCTGATGTCGGTGTCGGCGCTCGCGCAGATGACGCCGGGCCCGCGTGACCCCTACACGCAGGGCGGTGTCACGTCCACGCCGGTCGACCCCTCGACCAGCGGCGCGCGCACGGGCGACAAGTTCGACCCGTACTCGCAGGGCGCGGCGCAACCGACGCGACAGGATCTGGCCCCGCAGCAACAGCAGCAGATGCAGATGCCTTCGCAAAAGTACGATCTGGTGCCGGGCGCGACGACCACGACCAATCGCAGCTATGGCAGTGCTGCCTATCAGGGCGACATGCGCTGGACCACGCCGAATCTTGGCCGGCCCATCGGCGAGCGGAATCGCTATCTTGATGGCGCCTGATCGTTGATCGGACCCCAAATAAGAAACGCCCCCGGTAAAACGGGGGCGTTTCTTATTGAGGCGGCAAGGCGCAGTCGGACGCCGTGAGCGTCACAAAAGTGCGCCATAATCCACTGAAAGCCGCTATCCGTACTCACCCGCCGTGTATTTCAGTGCATTACACGGCAAGTCCTGTCATCCAGATTCTTCTTCAAGCTGGTACGATGACGCGCATCTCGTCATTCGGCTATGGAACTAGTTGCAATCCTGTTAGCCGAATGCTGCATTGCATCACGACGGCGACGGCTTCCCTGGAGGAGACGGTTGTCTTTACCCTGATACAAAGGGTGCCGCCGTGCGGTGCAGACATTACCGTGGCAATGCGCCGCCAGCAAGCATCGGGAAAACCGATTATTGTGGCGGCCGGCAAGACGTAGCGCGACGTTCAGATCGGCGCACGGGCTGGCGCGAAGCACGGTGAACCGGACAAGCGAAGGAACGTGCAGGACATTTCAGAATACGGGGAGCAGGGCGGTTCCACGAACCCCCTGCGGCCGGACACGCGCGCGCGGCGCGGCCGGTCTTGTGTTTTCCTCCAGGCCAGCAAATGGCGAAAGCAGGGGCCCATGGCGACAATCCGCTGAACCCGACGACCGAATTTCGTGCCGGCGACCCGGCACGCCACTTGCGTCCACGCGCTGCGCCGTGGCGCCCGCCTGGTCTACGGGGCCAGGCCACAACATTCCGTTTCATCCTCGAGGAAATCGCTATGCAAGCAATGCGCGCCAGGCGTGCTTTGATTCCGGGCATGCTGGCCATCGCCGTCACGGTCCTTGCCGCCTGCGGCAAGGAAAACAAGCCGCCCGCAGCCCAGACGCCGGAAGTAAAGGTCGTGACGCTGAAGGACGAGACCGTGACACTCGACTCGTCGCTGCCCGGCCGGACCACGGCCTTCCGGATCGCCGAAGTCCGCCCGCAGGTGGACGGCATCATCCTGAAGCGGCTGTTCGTGGAAGGCTCCGACGTCAAGCAGGGCCAGCAGCTGTACCAGATCGACCCGGCTACCTACGAAGCCACGGCCAAGAGCGCCGATGCCACGCTGGCGTCGTCGCGCCTGCTCGCGGAGCGCTACGGGCGCCTGGTGGGCGAGGAAGCGGTCAGCAAGCAGCAGCACGACGAAGCCAAGGCTGCCTACCTGCAGGCCCAGTCGACGGCGGACCGCGCCCATATCAACCTGCGCTACACCAAGGTGCTGTCCCCGATTTCGGGCCGCATCGGCCGCTCGGTGGTCACCGAGGGGGCGCTGGTCACCAATGGCCAGGCCACCGCGCTGACCACCGTGCAGCAGCTGGACCCGATCTACGTGGATGTGACGCAACCGTCCACCACGCTGCTGCGGCTGCGGCGCGAACTGGCCGACGGCCGGCTCCAGGCCGCCGGCGCCAACGCTGCCAAGGTGATGCTGATGCTCGAGGATGGCAGCACCTATAAGGAAGCAGGCCGGCTGGAGTTCTCCGAAGTGTCCGTGGACCCGAGCACCGGCTCGGTCACGCTGCGCGCGGTGTTCCCGAACCCGCGCCACGAACTGCTCCCGGGCATGTTCGTGCACGCGCGGCTGGCCGAAGGCGTGAAGACCTCGGCCATCCTGGCGCCGCAGCGCGGCGTCACGCGTGACCTCAAGGGCCAGGCGACCTCGCTGGTGGTGAACGCCAACAATGAAGTCGAGCAGCGCGTGCTGAAGACCGACCGGACCATTGGCGACAAATGGCTGGTCACGGACGGCCTGAAAGCCGGCGACCGCGTCATCGTGGAAGGCCTCCAGTTCGTGCGCCCCGGCGCCAAGGTCAAGGCCACCGAGGCCAGCGCCACCGCCACCGCCGTTACGGCCCCCAATGCCGCCTCGGCCCCGGCCGCCGCTTCCGCGCCCGGCGCGGCCAAGTCCTGACCGGGACCGACGCATGAGGAATCGCCATGTCTAATTTCTTCATCGACCGGCCGATCTTTGCCTGGGTGATCGCGCTGGTCATCATGCTGGCAGGGGGGTTGGCCATCCGGTCGCTGCCTATCAACCAGTACCCGGCCATCGCCCCGCCGACCATCGCCATTTCGGTGAACTACCCGGGTGCGTCCGCGCAGACCGTGCAGGACACCGTGGTGCAGGTCATCGAACAGCAGATGAACGGGCTGGACAAGCTGCGCTACATCTCGTCGGAGTCGAACTCCGACGGCAGCATGACCATCACCGTGACGTTCGAGCAGGGCACCAGCCCGGACATCGCCCAGGTACAGGTCCAGAACAAGCTCGCCCTGGCCACGCCGCTCCTGCCGCAGGAAGTGCAGCAGCAGGGTATTCGCGTGACCAAGTCCGTGCGGAACTTCCTGGTCATCGTCGGCCTGGTGTCGACCGACCCCAGCCAGACGCGGGAGGATCTGTCGAACTACATCGTCTCGAACCTCCAGGATCCGATCTCGCGGACCGCTGGCGTGGGTGACTTCCAGGTGTTCGGCTCGCAGTACGCCATGCGCATCTGGCTGGACCCGGCCAAGCTCAACAGCTTCCAGCTGGCGCCGCTGGACGTGAGCACTGCCATCAAGGCGCAGAACGTGCAGGTGGCCTCCGGCCAGCTGGGCGGCCTGCCGGCCGTGCGCGGGCAGCAGCTCAATGCGTCGGTGATCGGCAAGACCCGTCTCCAGACCGCCGAGCAGTTCGGCAACATCCTGCTGAAGGTCAATCCGGACGGCTCGCAGGTGCGCCTCAAGGACGTGGCCGACGTGGGCCTGGGCGGCCAGGACTACAACATCAACGCGCAGTACAACGGCCGCCCGGCTTCGGGTATCGCCATCCGGCTGGCCTCGGGCGCTAACGCGCTGGATACGGTGAAGGCCATCCGCGCCACGCTGAACCAGCTCGAGCCGTCGTTCCCGGCGGGCATGCAGGTGGTGTTCCCGTACGACACGACGCCAGTCATCGCCGATTCGATCCACGAAGTGGTGAAGACGCTGCTCGAAGCCATCGTGCTCGTGTTCCTGGTGATGTATCTGTTCCTGCAGAACTTCCGCGCCACGCTGATCCCGACGATCGCCGTGCCGGTGGTGCTGCTGGGCACGTTTGGCGTGCTGGCGGCGTTCGGCTACTCGATCAACACCCTGACGATGTTCGGCATGGTGCTCGCCATCGGCCTGCTGGTGGACGATGCCATCGTGGTGGTGGAGAACGTCGAGCGGGTGATGTCCGAGGAGGGGCTGGGGCCGAAGGAGGCCGCCCGGAAGTCGATGGGGCAGATCCAGGGCGCACTGGTCGGCATCGCGCTGGTGCTGTCGGCGGTGTTCCTGCCGATGGCGTTCTTCGGCGGCTCCACGGGCGTGATCTACCGCCAGTTCTCGATCACGATCGTCTCGGCGATGGTGCTCTCGGTGCTGGTGGCGCTGATCTTGACCCCGGCACTGTGCGCGACCATGCTCAAGCCGATCGAGAAGGGCGACCACGGCGAGCACAAGAAGGGCTTCTTCGGCTGGTTCAACCGCAGCTTCATCCGCTCCACGCAGCGCTATGAGCGCAGCGTGGTCGGCATCCTGAAGCGGCGCGTGCCCTACCTGATCATCTACGTGCTGATCGTGGCGGGCATGGCCTTCCTGTTCACGCGCATCCCCACCTCGTTCCTGCCGGAAGAAGACCAGGGCGTGCTCTACGCCCAGGTGCAGACCCCGGCCGGCGCCACGGCGGAGCGCACGCAGGCGGTGCTCGACCAGATGCGGAACTACCTGCTCAATGACGAGGGCAAGATCGTCAGCTCGCTCTTCACCGTGAACGGCTTCAACTTCGCCGGCCGCGGCCAGAGTTCGGGCCTGGCGTTCATCCTGCTCAAGCCGTTCAAGGAGCGCGAGGGCGACGCCACCAGCGTGTTCGACCTCACCAAGCGCGCCCAGGCCAAGTTCAGCACCTTCCGGGACTCGCTGGCCTTCGCCTTCGCGCCGCCGGCCGTGCAGGAGCTGGGCAACGCCACCGGCTTCGACTTCTACATGCAGGACCAGGCCGGTCTGGGGCATGACGCGCTGATGGAAGCCCGCAACAAGTTCCTGTCGCTGGCCGCCAAGGACCCGGCGCTGCAACGCGTGCGCCCGAACGGGCTGAACGACGAGCCGCAGTACCAGCTGGAGATCGACGACGAGCGCGCCCGCGCGCAAGGCGTGTCGCTGGCGGACATCAACAGCACCATCTCCATCGCCTGGGGTTCCAGCTACGTGAACGACTTCATCGACCGCGGTCGCGTGAAGCGCGTCTACCTGCAGGGCCGCCCCAACGCGCGCATGAATCCGGAAGATCTGGACAAGTGGTTCGTGCGTAACGACAAGGGCGACATGGTGGCGTTCTCGACCTTCGCCACCGGCAAGTGGGGCTATGGCTCGCCCAAGCTCCAGCGCTACAACGGCGTGCCGGCGGTGGAAATCCTGGGCGAACCGGCGGCGGGCAAGAGCTCCGGCGAGGCCATGGCGGCGGTGGAAGCCATCATGAAGCAGATGCCGCAGGGCATTGCCTACTCGTGGACCGGCCTGTCGTACGAAGAGCGGCTGTCGGGCTCGCAGGCGCCGGCGCTCTACGCGCTGTCCCTGCTGGTGGTGTTCCTGTGCCTCGCCGCGCTGTATGAAAGCTGGGCGATTCCGTTCTCGGTGATGCTGGTGGTGCCGCTCGGCGTGGTCGGCGCGCTGCTGGCGACGATTGGCCGGGGCTTGTCCAACGACGTGTTCTTCCAGGTGGGCCTGCTGACGACCATCGGCCTGTCCGCCAAGAACGCGATCCTGATCGTGGAATTCGCCAAGGAACTGCACGAGCAGGGCAAGAGCCTGGTCGATGCGGCCGTGGAGGCGTGCCGGATGCGCCTGCGGCCGATCATCATGACCTCGCTCGCGTTCATTCTCGGCGTGTTCCCGCTGGCGGTGTCGCAAGGCGCCGGCTCGGGCAGCCAGCACGCCATCGGTACCGGCGTGATCGGCGGCATGCTCACGGCCACGGTGCTGGCCATCTTCTGGGTGCCGCTGTTCTTCGTGGTGGTGAACGCGCTCAAGGAGCGCCGCGAGAAGCACGATTCCTCCTCCCTCGAAAAGGAGGCCAAAGCATGAGACAAACGCTAATCAGCATGGCCGTCGCCGCTAGCGCGGCGCTCGCGGGGTGCAGCCTGATCCCGACCTACGAGCGTCCGGCGGCGCCGGTGGAAGCCGCCTATCCGCAGGGCGAAGCCTACCCGGCCGCCAACGGCGCCGGCCAGGTGCCACCGGCCGCGGAACTGGGGTGGCGCGACTACTTCGCCGATCCGCGCCTGCAGCGGCTGATCGACGTCGCGCTGCAGAACAACCGCAACCTGCGCGTGGCGGCCCTGAACGTGGAGGCGTACCGCGCGCAGTACCGCATCCAGCGCGCGGACCTGTTCCCGCAGGTGGGCGTGGCGGCGCAGGGCACGCGGCAGCGCGTGCCGGCCGACCTCTCCAGCACGGGCCAGCGGGTCATCAGCAGTTCGTATGGCGTGTCGCTGGGCACCACCGTTTGGGAAATCGACCTGTTCGGCCGGCTGCGCAGCCTGAGCCAGGCAGCGCTGGAGCAGTATTTCGCCAGCGACGAAGCCCAGCGCAGCACGCATATCGCGCTGGTGGCCAGCGTCGCCAACGCCTACCTGACGCTGCGCGCCGACGAGGCGCAGCTGAAGCTGACGCGCGAGACGCTGGTGACCTACGAGCGGACCTACAACCTCACGCGCCGCAGCTACGAGGAAGGCATTTCCTCGCGGCTGGACCTGCGCCAGTCGCAGACCCAGGTGGAAAACGCCCGGGCCTCGCTGAGCCGCTATACGCGGCTGGTGGCGCAGGACACCAATGCGCTGACGCTGCTGCTCGGCGCGAGCCTGCCGGCGGACCTGCCCGAAGGGCTGCCGCTCGATGGCAAGCTGGTGGCGGACGTGCCGGCGGGTTTGCCGTCTGACCTGCTCCAGAACCGCCCGGACATCCTCGCCGCCGAGCACCGCCTGCTGTCGGCCAACGCCGATATCGGCGCGGCGCGCGCGGCGTTCTTCCCGAGCATCTCGCTGACCGCCTCGGCGGGCACGGCGAGCCGCCAGTTGTCGGGGCTGTTCGATGCGGGTTCGGGCACGTGGCTGTTCTCGCCGCAGATCAACCTGCCGATCTTCACGGCGGGTAGCCTGAGCGCCAGCCTGGATTACGCGCGGATCCAGAAGGACATCAACGTGGCGACGTACGAGCAGACCGTGCAGTCGGCCTTCCGCGAAGTGGCGGACGGGCTGGCGGCGCGCGGCACGTACACGGAGCAGCTCCAGGCGCAGGTGCGCCTGGTCGAGGCGAGCCGGGACTACTTCCAGCTCGCCGAGGGTCGCTATCGTACCGGGGTGGACAACTACCTGACGCTGCTCGACGCACAACGCCAGTTGTACGCGCAGCAACAGGTGCTGATCGACTCGCGCCTCAACCAGCTGACCAGCGAGGTCAACCTGTACAAGGCGCTGGGCGGTGGGTGGAACGAGGTGACGGCGCAGGCGAAGGGCGGCTGAAGACGTTCTCCCCTCTCCTGCTTGCGGGAGAGGGGAGCCCAAGCCAGCGCTGCTACAGCGTCGACTTCCCGAACAAGCTTTCCAGCAGGTCCACCACCAGCTCGGCCGTCTGATTGTGGACGTCCCGGGCCGGGTTCAGCTCCAGCACATCGAGCGACCCCAGCGCCCCGGTATCCTCGATCATCTCCAGCGCCAGATGCGCCTCCCGATACGTCGGCCCGCCGCGTACCGGCGTACCCACCCCCGGCGCGATCTGCGCATCCAGAAAATCCACATCGAAGCTGACATGCAGATGCGTATTCGCGTCGATGCCGGCGAGCGCCTGCTCCATCGTCTGACGCATGCCGTTTTCGTCGATATAACGCATGTCGTAGACCGTCAGCCCCAGCTCGCGCAGGCGCAGCTTCTCCCCGGCATCCACGCTGCGGATGCCCACCTGGCGGATCGACTGGGCCGACATGGCCGGCGTGACGCCGCTCAGGGCGGTCAGCGGCGCAGGGCCGTCGCCGCACAGGCAGGCCACCGGCATGCCGTGGATATTGCCCGTGGGGCTGGTGCTGCCGGTGTTGGCATCCGCGTGGGCATCGAGCCACAGCACCAGCAGCCGCTTGCCGGTCTCGCGGCAATGGCGCGCGGCGGCGCTGATCGAGCCGATGGCCAGGCAGTGGTCGCCGCCCATCAACAGCGGCATCTGGCCGCTGGCGAAGCAGGCATAGGCGGTGTCGAACACCAACTGGTTCCACGTCAGCACTTCCTGCAGGTGGCGCATGCCGTCGACGGGAAGCTGGCCGGGGTTGCCCGGGCCGCTGAGGTTGCCGAAGTCGGTCACCTGCAGTCCGTTGCGCGCCAGCGCCCCGGCAATATCGGCCACGCGCAGGGCCTCGGGCCCCATCGACGTACCGCGAATGCTGGCACCGACATCGGTGGGCGCGCCAATCAGCGTGACAGGATGCATGGGAGGCTCCGGTAGTTGCGGCTCCTCCCCATATTAGGCGCTATTCCGCCGCCGGGGCCGGCGCGCCCTGGTGGATAGGCGCCGACTGGATGGCGAACAGGGCCGCGCTGGCCGCCAGCCCCAGCCCGCCCGAGACCCAGAGCGCCTGTGCACCCCAGACGTCGATACAGAGCCCGAACAGCCACGGTGCCAGCGCCTGCGCGATGCGCGCCGGCACCATCAGCACACCCTGCCGATGCCCATACCCCTGCGGCCCGAAGATGACGAGCGGCAGCGTGCCCTTGGCGATGGTCAGGATGCCGTTGCCGGCGCCGTGCAGCACCCCGAACAGCGTGGCGGCCGGCGCGCCCGCGACCATGAAGGCCGCCGCGCCGATCGGGTGCAGGGCCGCCGCCAGCCGTGCCGACAGCAGCGGATGAACCTTGCGTAACAATCCGAACTCCAGCAGCCGGGCGCCAACCTGCGACGGCCCGATCAGCGCGCCGACGAGCACGGCCGTCGCGAACGTGGCGCCGCCGGCCTGCAACAGCCGCGGCAGGTGCGCGGCCATGGCCGTGCTGATGAACCACGTCGCCGCGAACACGAAGGCCAGTACCCAGGTGGCCGGCGCGCCCGACGCCGGTCCGGGCGCCGCCGGTTTGCCGGCTGCGGGTGCCGTGGATGGGGGCGCCGGATCGGCCCCCGCGCGCGGCAGGCTCGCATTGAGCGCGAGGCCCACCGTCAGGTGCAAGGCGGCCCAGACCAGACAGGCCACGCGCCAGCCATAGTGGCTCTCCAGCCAGGATGACAGCGGCCATCCCACGGTGCTGGCAAAGCCGGCGATCAGCGTGATGCCAGTGATCGCATTGCGCGAGCGCGTGCCGTACAGGCGCACCAGCGTGGCGAACGCCGCTTCGTAGAGCCCGCTGCCCATGCCGATGCCGATGACGAGCCACGCCAGGAACAGTCCCACGCTTTCCCGGGCCAGGCCGAGCCCCGCCAGGCCGGCCGCGAAGACGAGGCTGGTGGCCATCAGCACCGGCCGTCCGCCCAGCCGGTCGATCAGCCGGCCCGCGTAGGGGCCGAGCAGCGCCGAGACCACCAGCGCGGCGCTGAACGCCGCGAAGACCGTCGGCACCGACACGCCGGTGTCGCGCGCCATCGGCACCGCGAGCATGGCCACTAGATAGTAAGAGGATGCCCAGGCGAGCGTCTGTGCAGCCCCGAGCCGTGCCACGAGGCTGCCATTCGGTACGTCGGTCATGGTTGGCCTTATTCGACTTCGCCTTCGTCGGTGTCGCCCGCAGCCGCTTGGCGCTCGTGGTCCATCGCCGCCGCCGCCAGCGCCGCCGCCCGGGCCGGCGCGGCGTCCTTGCGCTCGCTGTAGCGGTCGGTCAGGTAGTCGGAGCGGTCCCGGATCAGCAGCGTGAACTTGTACAGCTCCTCCATGACGTCGACCACGCGGTCGTAGTAGGCGGACGGCTTCATGCGCCCGGCGTCGTCGAATTCCTGGTACGCCTTGGCCACGGAGGACTGGTTGGGAATCGTCACCATACGCATCCAGCGGCCCAGCACGCGCAGCGCGTTGACGGCGTTGAACGACTGCGATCCGCCGCAGACCTGCATGACCGCCAGCGTGCGGCCCTGCGTAGGGCGGATGCCGGCGCTTTCCAGCGGCAGCCAGTCGATCTGGTTCTTGAACACCGCGGTCAGCGTGCCGTGGCGCTCGGGGCTGCACCAGACCTGGCCTTCCGACCATGCGGACAGCTCGCGCAGTTCCACCACCTTGGGGTGATCGGCGGGCACGCTGTCAGTGACCGGCAGGCCGCTCGGATCGAACACGCGCGTCTCGGCGCCGAAGTGGCGGAGGATGCGTTCGGCTTCCAGCGTCAGGAGCCGGCTGTAGGACGTCTCGCGCAGCGAGCCATAGAGCAGCAGGATGCGGGGCGGATGGGTGCTGACCCGCGTGGGCTCGAGCTTCTGGACGTCGGGCGTCTCCAGCAGCGCCGGCACGACATTGGGCAAGGCAATCGTCATGGACCCACCCTGCGGCCCTGCGCGTCGATGACCACCTCGCCATCCTCCTTGGTGAACGGGCTTTGCTGCGGCGACGGCAGGATATCGAGCACAAGTTCAGACGGCCGGCACAGCCGCACGCCGAGGTCGGTCACGACGAACGGGCGGTTGATCAGGATGGGATGGGCGAGCATGGCGTCCAGCAACTGGTCATCCGTCAAGGCCGGATCGGCCAGCCCCAGCGCGGCGTAGGGCGTGCCCTTTTCGCGAATCGCCTCGCGCACGGTCAGCCCGG
The DNA here is from genome assembly GCF_056395225.1 of Cupriavidus sp. 10L45. Lineage (NCBI taxonomy): Bacteria > Pseudomonadati > Pseudomonadota > Betaproteobacteria > Burkholderiales > Burkholderiaceae > Cupriavidus > Cupriavidus sp. 10L45. Next base: position 408,992 of record NZ_JBFTJC010000004.1, on the reverse strand, counting down.
CTTGTCCGATCATGGCCTGCAACTGCGCCCGCGACGGCGGCGTGTGCAGATATTCGATGACTTGCGGCTCGATCCCGGCATTGCGGATCATCGCCAGCGTGTTGCGGGACGTGCCGCAATCAGGATTGTGATAAATCGTGACAATCATCTTGGTTCCTCAGGGGAGCTTGGCCTCGTACCACCGCTGCGAGCGGTTGACGATGTGGACGACCAGCAGCATGACCGGCACCTCGATCAGCACGCCGACCACCGTAGCCAGCGCCGCGCCGGACTGGAAGCCGAACAGGCTGATCGCCGTGGCCACGGCCAATTCAAAGAAGTTACTCGCGCCGATCAGGCTGGACGGCCCCGCCACGCAGTGCGCCACGCCAAGCCGGCGATTGAGCAGGTAGGCGAGACCGGAATTGAAGAAGACCTGGATCAGGATCGGCACCGCCAGCAGCGCGATGACCATCGGCTGGTCGATGATCGCCTTGCCCTGGAAGGCGAACAGCAGCACCAGGGTCAGCAGCAGCGCACTAATAGAGTAGGGGCCAAGGTGTCGGAGCACGCGCTGGAAGTGCGCCGCGCCGCGCGCCAGCAGCAGCTTTCGCGCGATCTGCGCGATGACCACCGGCACCACGATGTACAGGCCGACCGAGGTCAGCAGGGTGTCCCACGGCACCATGATCGACGACAGGCCGAGCAGCAGCGCTACCACCGGCGCGAAGGCCACGATCATGATGCCGTCGTTCAGCGCCACCTGCGACAGCGTGAAATACGGATCGCCTTTGCAGAGCTGGCTCCAGACGAACACCATCGCCGTGCATGGCGCAGCCGCCAGCAGGATCAGGCCGGCCACATAGCTGTCCAGCTGATCGACGGGCAGCAGCGGCGCGAATAAATGCCGCACAAACAGCCAGCCCAGCAGCGCCATCGAGAACGGCTTGACGGCCCAGTTGATAAACAGCGTCACGCCGATGCCGCGCCAGTGCGATTTCACCTGCCCCAGCGCCGTGAAATCGATCTTCAGCAGCATCGGGATGATCATCACCCAGATCAGCACGCCCACGGGCAGGTTGACCTGCGCGTACTCCATGCGCCCGATGGCCTGGAACACGCCGGGCAGCATCTGGCCGAGCGCGATGCCGACCACGATGCACAACGCCACCCAGACGGTGAGATAACGTTCAAAGAATCCTATGGCGGGCGCGGAGGCGGCTCGGGCTGGCGCTGCAATGTCCGGGCTGCTCATCCTTCGGCTCCCTGCAACGGCGGGGTGGCGCAAGCCGCCGTCGGCCCGCACGGATTGCCGCCGCAGCAGTTCTCGGTGAGGAAGCCGATCAGGTCGTTCATGGTTTCGTAGCGGGCGGTGTAGATGACCGACCGTCCGGCCTGCCGGCTGTTGGCGAGGCCGGCCCGGTGCAGCTCCTTCAGATGGAAGGAAAGCGACGAGGCCGGCACATCCAGGAGCGTGGCGATCTGCCCGGCAGGCAGGCCCTCCGGCCCGGCCTGGACCAGCGCGCGGAACACCGCCAGCCGGGAGGCATGGGCGAGGGCGGCCAGCGCTTCGATGATTTGAGAAGATTCCATGATTCGAATGTAGTCGAAATATCGAATCGAAGCAACGCAGTTCTCCCACGTTCCGCCCTGCAAATTAAGGAAATTTCGACCTATAATCATTGACCGCACAACGATTGATCGGGCAATAGAATGACTTCCGCGTCGCAAGAAGGGCAGGGCGCTCCACATACGTCCGGCAACGGGCAAATCCTGCCGTTCCGGGAATCGCTGCTGGCGATGATCGGCATCGCCTTCGTGGTGATGCTTGTGGCGCTGGACCAGACCGTGGTGGCCACCGCGCTGCCGACGGTGGTCGCCGAACTGCAGGGCTTCGAGTACTACGCCTGGGTCGCCACGGCCTACCTGCTGACGTCGGTCGTCACCGTGCCGATCTTCGGCCGGCTGGGCGACTACTACGGCCGCAAGCCCTTCGTGCTGGTGTCGATCGTGGTCTTCCTGGTGGCCTCGGTGCTGTGCGGCATGGCGCCCAGCATGCCGTTCCTCGTGGCGGCGCGCGCCCTGCAGGGCATTGGCGGCGGCATGCTGGTCGGCACCGCCTTCGCCTGTATTCCCGATCTGTTCCCGGACCCGCACGTGCGCCTGCGCTGGCAGGTGATGATGAGCACCGCATTCGGGCTCGCCAATGCCATCGGCCCGTCCATGGGTGGCGTGCTGACCGAATGGTATGGCTGGCGCGCGGTGTTCTATATCAATGTGCCGGTGGGCCTGCTCGGCCTGCTGTTCGCGTGGCGCTACCTGCCGCATCTGCGCCATCAGGCGCACAAGGGGCCGATTCGCGTGGACTGGCTGGGCGCGCTGCTGATCGCGGCGGGGCTCGGTTGCCTCCAGCTCTCGGTGGAATGGCTGCCGGAGCGCGGGCTGGACATCGTGACGATTGGCCTGGCCGTGCTGTCCGTGGCGTCGTTCGTCGGCCTCTGGCAGTGGTCGCACCGCGCGGCGCACCCCCTGCTGCCGCTCGACATGTTCCGCAATCCGGCGCTGGCCTCGCTGTTCGTGCTTGGCGTGCTGGGCGGGTTTGCGATGTTCGCGCTGCTGCTCTACGCGCCGCTGCTGTTCCAGGGCGGGTTTGGTTATTCGCCGAAGGAGGCCGGACTGCTGGTGACGCCGATGGTGGTCTGCATCACCATCGGCAGCATTCTCAATGGCCGCATCATCACGCGCATTCCGGTGCCGAACAGCATGCTTTATGCGGGATTTGCGCTGCTGGCGCTCGCCTGCCTCGGTTTGTCGCAGGCCACGCGCGGCATGCATCACATGGTGCTGCTTGGGACCATGCTGCTGGCCGGCCTCGGGCTCGGCTTCGTGCTGCCGAACCTGACTGTGTTCGCCCAGCAGACGGCCGGCCGCGCCCACCTCGGCATTGCAACAGCGATGTTGCAATCGTTGCGGATGGTAGGCGGCATGGTCGGCACCGCGTTGGTTGGCACGATGGTGACGCGCAGCTATACCGGAGGCGTGGAGCGTGCGTTGCAGGCGGCTGGCGCGTCGGACTGGGCCGGGCGGATGACCGACCCCCAGATCCTGATCGACAAGGTCGCGCAAGCAGAATTGCTGACCAACCTTCAGGAGGCAGGGCACAATGGAGCCCTGCTGCTCGAGCAGGCGCGCCAATCGCTCGTCGGGGCCATCCATCTTGGCTTGCTCGTGGCGGCGATTGCGGCCCTGGTGGGGCTCTGGCGCGTACGCCGGGTCCCGCCGGTGAAGCTGACGCGGGTGCAGGAGCCCGCGATGGCAGCCGACTGATCCGCCTGAGATCACGGCGCCCCCGCGGATGCAAGCGTCCGCCTAAAGGAGATTCGGAGTGGAACTGGAGCGACAAAGCCTGGCCGTACTGCAACAGTTTGGACGCACTTACCGCGCCTATGCGGCGGCGTTCGAGCAGCGCATCGGCCATCCGCTGCCGCGCTGGCGCATCTTGTCCGCGCTGCATGGCCACGATGGCCCCATCGCGCAAAAGCCGCTGGCGGACCGCGTCGGCATGGACCCCGGCGCCCTCACGCGCCAGTTGAAGGCGTTGCAGGAACTGGGCTGGATCGAACGCACCACGAGCGAGCGCGACAATCGCATGACCAATGTCACGCTGACCCCGCTCGGGCGCGATATCGTCGAGCAGGCCCTGCCGCGCCGCTCGACCTTCCTCCAGGACGTGCTGGCCGATGTGTCCGAGACGACCATGCACAACCTCTCCAAGGGTCTGGCGCAGCTCGAGGCAGGCATTGCCGATGCGGCGGCCCGCACCGTGGCCGAGCGCGACGCCGCCTGAGCCGGTCCCCCATCCTTCCGCTATCCCTCTTTCCCGCCCAGCAGCGCCGCAATGGCCAGCGGGTTGGTCGGAAAATACAGATGCACATATGACGCCGTGAGCGAGCCGGTCTGGTAGACCGCCTCGCCCGGCGCGCCATCGCGCGGGGACACCGCCCGCACCGCCGGCGCCAGCGGGGAATCGGTCTTCGAATAGTGGAAGGTGTGGCCGCGCAGGGGTTCTCCGGGTTTGTCCGGCAGACCCGGAAACGTTACGGACTGGTGGCCGATGGCGGCAAGCCGCCGCTGCATCGTCACTGTGCCCGGCAACAGGCCGGCCATCTGGTGGCTGACGCCTTCCTTGTCTACCAACGTATCGAACAGCGCCATCATGCCGCCGCACTCGGCCAGTATCGGCAGGCCGTCCGCATGGGCGCGCCGCAGTGCCGTGCGCATGTCGGCATTGGCCGCGAGCGTGGCGCCGTGCAGCTCCGGATAGCCGCCGGGCAGCCACAGCGCGTCGCACGCGGGCAGCGCGCGGTCGCGCAGCGGCGAGAACCACACCACATCGGCGCCGAGCGCGAACAGCGTGTCCACATTGGCGGGATAGATAAAGCGAAACGCGTCGTCGCGGGCAATCGCCACGGTCTTATGTGCCAGCGGGCGCGGGCCGGGCGCAGCCGGCGGCGCTGGCGCCGGGAAGGGCACAGCGGGCGGCAACTGGCCGATCGGCAAGGCTTCCAGCGCGTCGGCCATGCGGTCGAGGCGCTCGATCAGGTCTGGCAGTTCGTCGGCGCTGAACAGGCCCAGATGGCGCTCGGGCAGGCTCGCCGCCGCGTCGCGCGCCAGCGCACCGGCCCAGCCGATGTCCGCCGGCAGGCTTTCGCGCAGCAGGTCGGCGTGGCGCGCCGTGCCGACCCCGTTGGCCAGTACGCGCATTGGCGGCAGCGGCGCCCCATAGTGCGCCAGCCCGTAGGCCAGCGCGCCGAAGGTCTGCGCCATGGCGCCGGCCTGGATCACGGCCAGCACGGGCAGGCCGAAGCGCCGCGCCACGTCGGCGCTGCTCGGCGTGCCGTCGTGCAGGCCCATCACGCCTTCCACGAGGATCAGGTCGGCCACTTCCGCCGCCTCGGCCAGCCGCGCGCGCGCGTCGGCCTCGCCCGTCATCCAGAGATCGATCGAATGCACCGGCGCGCCGCTGGCCGCCGCCAGCAGCGTCGGGTCGAGGAAGTCCGGGCCAGTCTTGAATACGCGGACGGTGCGGCCCTGGCGGGCATGCAGCCGGGCCAGCGCGGCCGTGACGGTGGTCTTGCCTTGCCCGGAAGCCGGGGCGGCCACGAGCAGGGCGGGCACGGCGCGGCCGGGGGTGCCGGGGGACGGCGGGGTGGTTGTGGCAGTTGTGGCGGGATGGTGTTCGGGCATGTCGGTAGGTGGCGCATGACAACGGTGTCATACGGCGAAATCGATTATAGCGAGCGGTCGCGATGGCAATGGCTTCGGTTTTGCTTCGGTCTTGCTTCAGTTTGGACTCAGTGTTGTCTCAGTTTCGCCCTAGGGGCAGGACGACGCCCTGCAGCGCCGCGCATTCGAACAGTTCGCGGTCGTTGCTGACGCCGAGCTTGTGCATCGCGCAGTTCTTTTGCCGGCTGATGGTCTTCACGCTGCGGCACAGCGTGGCGGCGATCTCCGTGACCGTGCGCCCGGTCAGGTATAGCCGCAGGACCTCGGTTTCGCGCGCGGACAGGCGCTGCACGCCGTTGCGCCCGCACGGCAGCATGGTGCGCAGCTCGGTGGGCGCCAGCGCGCGCAGCGCGGACTTGCCGATGTAGGTGAAGCCGCGCTGCGCCCGCGCGATGGCGGTGACGATCTCGGTCAATGGGCAATCCTTGAGCAGCAGGCCATGGACGTGCGCGTCCAGGATCGTGCGCAGGACCAGTGGATTGGTGATCATCGTCAGCACGATGATCGACAGCGCGGGGTAGCGCCGCCGCAGGCTGGTGATCAGCCGCACGCCGTCCAGTTCGGCCGGGCCGGGCATGTGGTAGTCCGTGACCACCACGTCGGGCTGCAGAATTTCCACCTGTTGATGCAGTTCTGTTGCGCTTGCCACTTCCCCGCAGACTTCCCAACCCGTCTGTGTCTGCAAGCACGCGCGGATTGCCGCCGTAATGACGGGATGGTCGTCGGCCAGCAAAATCCTCAATGTCATCCAATGCCTCCTGTGCACATGGGTCCGATACGACTTTTGGCAGGCGTGAAAAAAGGCGCCGCACGCGGGAGGGCGTGCGGCGCAAACACGCAGGCAACTGCGTGCACGCGTGCGCGCGGACCAAACGGGATACGACCCGGCGCACGTCAATGCCCGCTGAGATTAATGCGGACTCCTGCGCAAATGATTTGAGACGATTCGGAAAATGCAGGCGGCTGAGAGCCGGGACTTGCGCGGCAGGGGTTGGCCGGAAAGGAAAGACCCCGCGCGGCGGTTACCGCGCGGGGTCCGAGGGTGTCACGGAGGGTGTCCCGGCGCCGGGGCGCCGGGGGAGGAGCGTCAGGCCACCGCCAGGCGGCGCGGCTCTGGCCGGCCCTGCCGGCGGTTCTCGATGGCGCGGATGGGGTCCCGTAGCACGGCGGCGCCCACGTCCATGATGTCACGCATCGCCACGCGGTCCGGGGTTTGCTCGGCGGTCCAGAACTGGAGCGAGGCCCAGCCCGGGAAACTGCCCGGCGGCGCCAGCAGGCGCGTCTTGCGGTCGCGCGTGACCAGCGGCACGTTGAAGTCGAGTACCGGGCAGATGCCGCCGGCCGCGTGCAGCAGGGTGATCTGCGTGTGCCACGACGGCACCACGGTTTCCCGATGCCCCGGCGTATTGGCCTGCCGCGCCAGGAACGCCCGCAGCGGGCTGCCGGCCTCGCAGTCTTCCTGCAGCAGGATCCAGTCGCTCTCCGCGTCGTCGGGGCCATGGGCGCGCGCGGCGCTGACCAGCCGGCGCGGCGTGGCGAGGATGCTGTGCGGCATCACGCCGTCTGGCACGGTGGCGCCATCCACCACGAAGGCGCAATCGAGCTGACCGGTATCCAGGCTGCCGGCCAGGGAGGCATCGGCAATGACCGGCCGGGTCACAAAACTGTCTTGYGGGAATTGCTCGCACAGCGTGCTGAGGATCTCGGTGATGACCGGATCGCCAATCGACGATGAAAAACCAATGGAAATACGACGTCCGGTGGCACCGGTTTGTGTGCTTTCGGCCAGCGGGCGGACCAGTAGATTCCACTTTGCAAGAATCTGCCTGGCAGTATGCTCGAGCCGCAGCGCATGGGGCGTTGGCTCCAACGTGCCATTGCGCTTGACGAACAGCGCGTCGCCGGTGATCTCGCGCAGCCGCGCGAGGCTATAGGCCACGGTGGGGACACGGCCCTGGGTACAGGCGGCCACCGCGTTGAGGTCCCGATATTCCATCAACAGGACAAAGACGTGCAAAAGCTTGGTGCTGACGTGCCGCATGCTGACTTCTCCCGATCCAGATTGTTGGTTTTATTTTTTGTGGGCACTAAGGAAGTTGCGACTTCCTGCCTGTGTGGTCGCAGCTTGAAAGCGCGTCGGCACCCCCGTGCCGGACCAAGCCGAAACTGCCAGGACTTATGAACTGCTAGAGGGCGGGGAATTGCAAAGTGGTCAAGAGTCGCCCGGGTTACCGAAATCTGCAGTGCATGCCACGGGTTCGCCGCGCGACGCCGAAGCGTTGCATGGCACGTGACGTTAGCAGTGGTCCCCTTCTTCCTCAGGCCGGTTGGCGGCGGCAATGAAATCCGCGCCGATAGTCGCCTGTCCGGGAGCGCGCAGTGGCACTCTTTGCAGGCGTTTCGAAATTTAGTTGGTGCCGAGGAATCTTAATACATCATTTAGCAAACTACTAGGAACTCGGTTCGATCCCTGACACAACAGGGATGCATATCGGGCCTTATGTCCGGACAATCAGACAACGCGAAAGCCGTGCCTGGCGCGCCTTGCAGGGCGATGGCCGACCCGCGTGACCGGCGTTTGCAAGTGTGAGCCAGCAATGTCCGACGGGTTTGAAGCGGCTGTCCGGCAGTGAGTGATGACATGAATTTGTCCAATTTGGAATACCGAAATTTGCGCCATTTCCCTGTCAACATCGGACACGCCTGACACGGACTCGGACCACGCGGGGCACGCGGCCGGGTCGTTAATTTGCTTAACTCGCGCTGCAAAGACACTGAATTCCTTTTGCCCGGGCATTGGGCTACCTTACCGGCAGGGTGGGCTGGCCGCGTGCATGCGCGGGGCGAGCGCTTGGTGCAAGCGGAGGCATTCGGATGAACAGACGCTATTCGGAGGAGCAGATCCGCATGTACCTGGCCGAGGCCGCCAGTGGGGTGCCCGTGCGGGAACTCTGCGCGCGCTATGGTTTCAGCGATGCGTCGTTCTACGGATGGCGTGCGAAGTACGGCCCGGCACGCGAGTCCGATGTGCCGGACGGGCGCCGCATGCGCCAGTTGCAGCAGGAGAACGCGCGTCTTAAGAGTATGCTTGCGGACGCACTGCTCAAGCTCGAGCTGCTGCGCAACCGTACCGGCCGCAATGGCGATGGCAACGGCAAGGACCGCTAGCGCATAGCGCGCGGATCGCCGTTGCCGGGCGCGCGGGCCGGTGTTTTTTATCATCATGGCGATGCATGCGTGCATCGCCGGCAGTTTCCGGAGTTTCCTGGTGAAGAGGTTTTTCGTAGCGTGGGGTGTGGGGTTTGGGTTGTTGATGACAGCGGGCATGGCATGGGCGCAGACGCCGCCGATCGACCCGGGCACGCCGATGATCGCGCCGCCGCCCCCGCGCATGCTCGACCCGGCCACGGCGACGCTCAACGGCGAAGGTGCCACGCCGGGCGTCTCGCAACGCGAGCATTGCCGGCAACTGCTGGACCAGATCAACGGCCTGTCCAAGGAGCCGCAGCAGTGGGAACAGGGCAAGTCGTCCGTGACCACGGCGGATGGCCGCACCTATTCCACGCTGGAACGCGCGCCTGATCGCAAGCGGCTGGAAGAGGCCTATCGTCAGGAGTGCGCGCAGTCGGCCAGGTAGTACCCCCTCGTCCGTCCTCATCCGTCATTGTGGGAGCCAATATGTACCGGTTGCGACGTATTCTGGCGTGGTGCTGTGGATGGATGTTGTTACTCGGCGGCGGGACCGCCTGGGCGCAGGCCAAGCTCGACAATGCGCATCTCGACCAGTTGCTGGCGCCCGTGGCGCTCTATCCGGACGCGCTGTTGTCGCAGGTGCTGATGGCGTCGACCTACCCGGCCGACGTGGCCGCGGCAGCGGAATGGTCGAAGGCCAATGCCAGCCTGTCCGGCGACGCGGCAACCAAGGCGGTGGCCAACGAACAGTGGGACCCGAGCGTGCAGTCGCTCGTCGCCTTCCCGTCCGTGATGGATATGATGGGCCGCCAGCCGCAATGGGTGGACTCGGTGGGCGACGCCTTCCTCGCCCAGCCCGATGATGTGATGGACTCGGTGCAGCGCCTGCGCGTACAGGCCCAGAAAGCCGGCGCGCTGAAGACCACCGAGCAGCAGAAGGTGGTGACACAGCAGTCCGGCGGCACCACCATCGTGCAGATCGAGCCCGCCAATCCGCAAGTGGTCTATGTGCCGACCTACAACCCCACGGTGGTCTACGGCGCGTGGCCCTATCCGGCGTATCCGCCAGCCTACTATCCACCTCCGCCCGGATCGGTCTTCGCCAGCGCCGTGGTGGCGGGCGTGGGCTTTGGCCTGGGCGTGGCCGCGGTCAATTCACTGTGGGGCGGGTTCAACTGGAACTCGCACGACGTGAACATCAACGTCAATCGCTACAACAATATCAATGTGAATCAGCGGCTCGATGTGAACCGCTCGAACGTGAACTGGCAGCACAACCCGGCCAATCGCGGCAACGTGCCGTACAAGAATTCGAACGTGGCGAATCGCTTCGACACGCAGCGGCAGCAGGGGCTGGCGAACCGGCAGGCGGGGCAGGGCGGGCAGCGGCTTGGGCAGGGCGGCCAGGGCGTGCAGGGTGGCCGGCCTACGCCGCAGGCGGGCTCGCGCGATGCCGCGCGTGACCGCGCCGCGCAATCGTTCCAGGGCCGCACGGGCCAGTCGATCGCCGGACACGGGCCGAACGTCAATCGCGGCGGTGGGGGCGGCATGCAGAATCCCCGGCCCGCCGGCGCCGATCGGCAGCGGGCCGATCAGTCCGCCGCGCGCGACCGCGCACGGGACAGCAATCGTAATAGCGCCTTGCGCGATGCCGGCAACGGCGACCGCATGCGGCAGCAGGTGCAGCGCGGCGGGAATGCGGGCGGCTTCCAGCGCGGCGGGAATGCCGGTGGCATGCAACGCGCCAGCCATCCGGCGCAGCGGTCCATGCCGCAACGTGGTGGCGGTGGAGGGGGAGGGGGCGGCGCGCACTTCGGTGGAGGAGGCGGCGGTGGTGGCGGTCATCTTGGACATGGTCGGAGATAAGACATGATGAGAGCGACGTTGTCCGCCACCATGACGCGTATCGTGCGCCGGGTCCTGGGCGCCGCGATGCTGGCCGTGCCGTTGCTGGCGGTGTCCGTGCCGGCGCAGGCGCAGCGGGTCTATCCCTCGCCCGAGGCTGCCTCGGACGCCCTGGGCGACGCCATCGCCCGCAGCGACCATGACGCGCTCAAGGGCGTGCTCGGCCCGAACTACCGGACGCTGCTGCCGCCGCAGGGCGTCGATCAGGAGGATATCTACGAGTTCCTGGCCGCGTGGGCGCGCCACCATGCGGTGGAGCGCGCGGGCGAGGATACGGCGCGCGTGGCGGTGGGGGAGAGCGGCTGGACCTTCCCCGTGCCCATCGTCAAGCGCAAGGCGGGCTGGCAGTTCGATATGCCGGCTGGTCAGCGCGAGGTGCATGTGCGGCGCATCGGCCGCAACGAACTGGTGACGATGGACACGCTGCTCCAGCTGGCGGACGCGCAGCAGCGCTACGCCGAGCTGGCCGGCAATGGCCGCTATGCGGCCCAGCTCGTCAGCAGCCCGGGCAAGACCAACGGGCTCTACTGGCCGTCTTCGTCGGCCGAGAATGACAGCCCGCTGGGCCCCGATGCGCTGGCGATGGGCCCCGACACTCCGCCAAACGAGGCGTTCTACGGCTACCGGTACCGCATCATCGCCGCGCCGAAGGGCAGCAACGCGAAGTTCGCGATCGTCGCGTGGCCGGCCCGCTATGGCGACAGCGGCGTCAACACCTTCATCCTGGACAGCGAGCGCCAGTTTTATGAGCGCGACCTGGGAACAGCCACCGCCAGCCGGGCTGCCGCACTGCGCACATTTTCGCCCGAGGGGTGGACGCGGGTAGCGGAACAGTAGATCCGGTTACTCTGCCGCATCATCTGTCGAACAGGCGCCTATATGGCGCCTTTCTCTTTCTTTTCCTGCTAAACGGCACAACGGTGCGCCCGGGCTCCATGGTAGCTGGCCGCCCTCCGGCAAGGGGAAAACTGTTTCGAAATCTAATGTTGTGCTTTGCAGACAATGCCGCTAATCCATCACGCCGACTATGGTATGCTGCGTCGCACAATAGCGGAGGAGACCCGTTCCTAGATGAGCAGGAGTCTTCATATGGCCAAAAGCCTGTCGACGGACTGGGAAACGCAACTGCGACAAATCGGTCGCACGCAATTCCGGACCGCAAAGCAAATCCGAACATGGCTGGGGCGCCTTGACTTGGCGTCTCCGGCAACCCGCCGCCGCATGCCGGCCCCGGGTGATACCGCGCCGGGTGACCTGCCCGGCACGTGGCAATCCTTGAAGCTCAGCCTCGCCCCATTGCCGGGCGAACTGGTGCCGCAGCTCTCGTATCGTCTCTATATTCCAGCCGGTGCCAAGGGCGCGTTGCCCGTGGTGATGATGCTGCACGGCTGCCAGCAGACGCCGGAAGACCTGGCGGCCGGCACGCGCATGAACGCGCTGGCCGAGCGCGAGGGCTTTATCGTCGCCTATCCGCAGCAGCCGCTGCGGCGCTCGGTACATCGGTGCTGGCAGTGGTTCGACCTCGCCGCCGGCGAAGGCGGGCGCGAGGCGCAGGCCGTGGCGATGCTGATCGACGAACTGGCGAGCCGCCCCGACGTGCGCGCGGACCAGATCTATCTGGCAGGACTTTCCGCCGGGGCGGCGATGGCCGCAGTAGTGGCGCTGCGCTATCCAAGCAAGGTGGCGGCCGTGGGGCTGCATTCGGGCGTGGTGATCGGCGCTGCCGATACGCCCCGGGCCGGGCTCCGGGCAATGCAGCATGGCTCCCAGGCTGAACCGGCCTGGCTGCTCGACGCCGCCGGTGCGGTGCCGGGCGGCCCGGTGATGCCGGCCATCGTGCTGCACGGGCTGGCCGACGAGGCGGTGCACCCGATCAACGGCCGCCTGCTGGCGCGCCAGTTCCTGGCCTACAACCGTCTCGATGACCGCCTGGGCACCACGGCCGCCAATGACGCGCCGCCGGTACCGGATGGCGATTTCCGCGACGCCCGCTTCGGCCGCTGGAATCGCGATCTTGTGCGGCTGGTGGAAGTGGCCGGTCTGGGCCACGCCTGGAGCGGCGGCGACGGCAAGGTGCAATATCACAGCGATACCGGCCCAGACGCCAGCAAGCTGATGTGGCAGTTCTTCCGCGATCACCGACGCGGCGGGGCATAAAAAAACGGGGAAGGCCAGCAGCCTTCCCCGTTTTTCTTTGCGTCGGGAATCGGGACGTCAGTAATCGGGACGTCAGTGCGAACGCTTCCGCACGAACAGCGCCGTCACCACGCCAATCACACACACCGCCACCACGTAATGCGCCGGGGCGAGCGGGTCGTTCTTGAGCATCAGCGTCACTGCCACCGGCGTCAGGCCGCCGAAGATGGCGTAGGCCACGTTGTACGAGAAGGACAGGCCCGAGAACCGCACCTGCGGCGGGAAGGCATGTACCAGCACGTATGGCACGGCACCGATCGAGCCGACGAAGAAGCCGGCCACCGCGTACAGCGGAATCAGCAGGTCTGGGCGCGCGCCAATCGTCGTATAGAGCACATAGGCGCTGATGGCGAGCAGCGTGCCGCCCACCGACAGCGTCAGCCGGGCGCCGAAACGGTCGGCCAGCAGGCCGGCCACGATGCAGCCGACCGACAGGCACAGCGTGGCGATGCTGGTGGCCAGTTGCGCGGTGCGGCCGTCGAAGTGATATGACTTCTGCAGGAAGCCCTGCGTCATCAGGATCACCACCACGATGCCGGCGGACAGCATCCACGTGAGCAGCATCGACACGACTACCGCGCCGCGATGGTCGCGCACGACAGACTTCAGCGGCATTTCGGCGGCGAGTGCCTTGCGCTTCTGGAGTTCGGCGAACACGGGCGTCTCGTGCAGCCAGCGGCGCAGGTACATCGAGCCGATGCCGAACACGCCACCCAGCAGGAAGGGCAGGCGCCAGCCATAGTCATGCAGCTCCGCCGGCGTGAACACGGTGTTCATGCCGGTGGCCACGAGCGAGCCGAGCAGGATGCCGGCGGTCAGGCCCGCCGTGAGCGTGCCGCACGCGTAGCCGATGCGGCGCGGCGGCACGTGCTCCGAGACGAAGACCCAGGCGCCCGGCACCTCGCCGCCGACGGCTGCGCCCTGCAGGATGCGCAGGATCAGCAGCGCGATCGGGGCCAGCAGGCCAATCGTCGCGTAGGTCGGCAGCAGGCCCATCAGCATCGTCGGCACGGACATCAGCAGGATGGACAGCGTGAACATCTTCTTGCGGCCGAGCAGGTCGCCGAAGTGCGCCATGATGATCCCGCCGAGCGGCCGCGCCAGGTAACCGGCGGCAAAAATGCCGTAGGTCTGGAGCTGGCGCAGCCAGTCCGGCACGGAAGGCGGGAAGAACAGCTCGCCAATTACCGTGGCGAAGAAGACGAAAATGATGAAGTCGTAGAACTCGAGCGCGCCACCGAGGGCGGCGAGGGCAAGCGTCTTGTAATCCTGTCCGGTCAGCGGGCGGGCGGCTTGGCCGTCCTGCGCACCCGGTGCCCCGACAGTACTGCTGGTGGTAGGCATGAAATGACTCGCATGGTGAATTCACATGCGAAGCGCGCAACACGGATGACGTGGAGGGGACGGCCGAACGGATGACAGCGCGGAATGGGCAGGCCTGTGGCCGGCGGGTAGGCCGGCGGGGGCGCCACGGGACGCTTCGCAAAGGCGTAAAGATACCAGAACGACCCCTCGCCCATTTGGTTTTGGCCCTGTCGGATTCAAAATCGCCCGTCGGCCTGCCATAATCCGTCACAATAATGCCAAAAGAAGTGAAATCCGGGATACAAAGCGCCATCGGCGAACCATAAAAAGCCGACCAAATTGGCGTGTGGGGTCAAATCTTCTGGGGTGACATGGCTTTCAAGGATTCCATCCAGGCCGCCACCGGGGCGGCCATGGCGACGCCCCGCAGGCGGGTGGCGTTGCGCGTGGCGGGCGGTGCGGTGGCCGCGCTGGCGATTTTCGGACTCGCCGGCTATTTTGGCGGGCCGCCGCTGATCAAATATCTGGTCGAGAAAAACGCGACTGAGGCGCTGGGCCGTAAGGTCACGCTCGGTGCGGCACAGGTGCGGCCGTTCGAGCTGGCCGCGACACTGAACGACCTGACCATCTTCGAGCCGGACGGCAAGACGCCGATGGTGACGCTGGGGCAGATCGAGGCCAATACTTCGGCGGCCTCGGTGTGGCACCTCGCGCCGGTGGTGGACTTCCTCCATATCGACCGGCTGGCCGTGCATGTGGTGCGTAATGCACAAGGGCAGATGAATTTCGCCGATGTGCAGGAGCGCTTCGCCGCGCAGCCGCCCAAGCCGGCGGATAGCAAGCCGGCGCGGTTCTCCGTCAGCAATATCGCGGTGTCCAACACCAGCTTCGTCTACGAGGACAAGGTGCTGGATACGGTGCAGCGCGTGGAGAATTTCACGCTGACGCTGCCGTTCCTCTCCAACCTGCCGCACGACGCCACGATCAACACGCGCCCGACGCTGTTCGCGAAGATCAACGGCACGCCGCTGGCGCTGGCCGGCACCACGCAGCCGTTCGCTGACACGCGCGAGACCAATCTCAACGTCAACCTGGACGGCCTGGAGGTGGCGCGCTATATGGCGTTCGCGCCGCGCCTGAAGGATGCCGAGGTCAAGGGCGGGCTGGTCGATACGCGCCTGAATATCGGGTTCCGGCAGGATAAGGACAAGCAGGACCTGTTCGTCACCGGTACGGTGACCCTGCGCGATGCCGATGTGCGAACCCACGCGGGCGCGGAACTGGTCAAGGCCGGGAAGCTGACCGTGGACGTGGGCCGGCTCGAGCCGCTCGCGCACAAGGTTCAGCTTCGCAGCATCGAGCTGGAAGGTCTGGGTTTGCAGGCCGCTCGGCGCGCCGACGGCACGCTGAACCTCGCCACGGCTTTCCTGCCGGAAGCCGCGAAGACGCCGGCACCTGCCGCCGCCGCGCCCGCTGCGCCCGCCTCCGCCCCGGCCGCTGCCGGCGTGCAGGCGCCACCCAAGGCGGACGAGGTGCCGTGGTCCTATGCCGTGGAGCGCGTGGCGCTCAAGAGTGCGCGGATTGGCTTTGTCGATGAACTCGCGCCGTCTGGCCCCGGCAAGCTCGATCTCGGCCCGATCAACGTGGACGTGGCCGGCCTGGCCAGCACCGGCGACAAGCCGGCGAAGCTCGACGCCACCGTGACCATCGCCGACGGCCAGACGCTCAAGCACACCGGGGAACTGGCGCTGACCCAGGGCACGCTGGCGGGTACGCTCGAATCCACGGGGCTGCGGCCGCAGGGCTTCGCCGCCTGGTGGCCGCGTGCGCTGCGCAGCCAGTTTGGCGATACCGGCATCAATGCCGAACTCCACTACAAGATGGCGTGGTCCCAGCCGGTGTTCCAGTTCACGCTGGAGAAATCGCGGCTGGAACTGTCGCCGGTCTACGTGGCCACGCGYGAGCCGATCGTCCTGCCGGCGACGCCGGCTGCGGCCGAGCGTCCGGCGAATGCCGAACGGCGTGCCGCACGCGCCGAATCGGCTGCCCGAGGCGACAATGCCGGCAACAACGCGGGCAACGGCAGGGGCCGCGGGCTGCGCGCGCCGCGCCGCGCCGCCGATCTGGAGGGCGACAAGCTGCCGCTGGTCCGGGCGGAAAAGCTCGTGCTCGAGAACATCAGCCTCGACCTGGCGCGGCAGAACTTCGAGGCCGGGCAGGTCTCGCTCGTGAAGCCGCAGATCGCCGCCACGCGCGACTTTCACGGCGAACTGCTGGAAATGGCCCGCATCTGGGCGGTGGAATCCGCCGAGCAGAAGGCGGCGCCGGCCAGGCCGGCTGTCCCGACGACTTCGGCTGCGCCCGCTGCCGGCGCCACGAATGGCCGCAACAGCGCCGCCGCCCCGCCGGGCTGGAAAGTCCGTCTGGGCAAGGTGTCGGTCGAAGGGGGCGCCGCGCGGCTGGCGGACTACGCGCCGGCCGAGGGCAATCGTGGCCGGCCGGTCATCCATCAATTCCGCAATATCGGCCTGACCACGGGCACCGTGACGTGGCCGCTCGCGGCCGGCGCGATGCCGATGAAGCTGTACGCGGAGAGTGGCCGCAAAGGCGTGATGAGCCTGGACGGCGATGTCACGCCGACGCTGCCGGCCGCGCAATTGCAGGTGGATTTGCGCGACATCGACATGACATCGCTCCAGCCATACATGGCGGATCGCTTCAACGCGGCGCTGCGTAGCGGGTTGCTGTCGGTGAAGGGCAAACTCGGTGTGGTGGCGCCAACCGGCAAGCCGATCGCGGCGCGCTTCAACGGCAACGTGCTGGCCGGCAACGTCCGCACCGTGGACCGCATCAGCGGCGAGGACTTCCTGCGCTGGCGCGCGCTGGCCGTGACGGGCGTCGACTTCAATATGGACGAGGCCAAGGGGCCGCTGCAACTGGGGATCAACAGCGTGGCGCTGTCCGATTTCTATGCGCGCGTGATCCTCAACGCCAATGGCCGGCTCAACCTGCAGGACGTAATGGCCGGCGGCGCGGAGAAGGGCGAGGCGGCGCCCTCCACGAGCCTGACGCAGGCTAACCCCGCTTCGGCGCCCGCGGCCTCCACGCCGGCGGCACAGGCCAAGGCGCCGGCACCCGCAGGCCCGCGT
Source organism: Cupriavidus sp. 10L45 (assembly GCF_056395225.1). NCBI lineage: Bacteria > Pseudomonadati > Pseudomonadota > Betaproteobacteria > Burkholderiales > Burkholderiaceae > Cupriavidus > Cupriavidus sp. 10L45. The sequence continues at coordinate 391,980 of NZ_JBFTJC010000004.1, read as the reverse complement.
CCGCAGATCCGGCTCGGCGGCGTGGCGATCCAGAAGGGCAACATCAATTTCTCGGACTTCTTCGTCAAGCCGAACTACACGGCGAACCTGACCGACATGAAGGGCTCGGTGTCGAAGGTGTCGTCGGCGGACCCCACGCCGGCGGATCTCGTGCTCGACGGCCGGCTCGACGACGACGCGCCGGTCAGCATCAGTGGCAAGATCAATCCGCTCGGCGAGCAACTGTATCTCGACATCGCCGCGAAGGCCGCGGGCGTGGAGCTGACGCGCCTGACGCCCTACGCGGCCAAGTACGCGGGCTACCCGATCACCAAGGGCAAGCTCACGGTGGACGTGGCGTACAAGATCGAGAACGGCAAGCTGGATGCCCGCAACCACCTCTACCTGGATCAGCTGACCTTCGGCGAGCGCGTGGACAGCCCGGACGCGGTGAAGCTGCCGGTGCTGCTGGCCGTGTCGCTGCTGAAGGACCGCAACGGGGTGATCGATGTGAACCTGCCGGTGTCGGGGTCGCTGTCCGATCCCGAGTTCAGCATCGGCGGCGTGATCGTGCGCGTGATTGTCAACCTGCTGACCAAGGCCATCACGTCGCCGTTCTCGCTGATTGCCTCGGCGTTTGGTGGCAGTGGCGAGGAACTGGGCTATATCGAGTTCGCGCCAGGTTCCTCCACGCTGACCGATGCCGCACGCGACAAGATCGCCACGGTGGGCAAGGCGCTCAACGACCGACCTTCGCTGCGCCTGGAGATCAGCGGGCGCATCGATCCGGCGACCGATGCCGATGGCGCCCGCCGCGTCTGGCTGGATCAGCGGGTGTCCGAAGCCAAGCAGCGCGAGTTGCGCCGCAGCGCACAAGCCGGTGCGCAGGCGGAAGAGGGCGAGGGCGGCCAGCAGGGCGCGCGGGTGACGGTGTCGCCGCAAGAATATCCGAAGTACGTGGAAGCCGTGTACAAGCGCGAGTCGTTCAAGAAGCCCACCAACTTCATCGGCCTGAACAAGTCCTTGTCCCCGCAGGAGATGGAAAAGCTGCTGCTGGAGCACGCCCCCGTGACCGATACCGAGCTGCGGGCGCTGGCCGACCAGCGCGCGCTGGCCGTCAAGCAGGCGCTGGAACGCGATGGCAAGGTGCCGGACGCGAAACTGTTCCTGACTGCACCGAAGCTGACTGCCGAGGGGATCAAGGACAAAGGCGGACCGAACCGCGTCGACTTCTCGATTCGGCAATGAGGGAGGATGGCCGGACGCCGGGTCCGGTCATCAACGCCCCGTCATCCGGGATGGTGGGGTGGCTCGCGGCAGATGCCCACGCGGCGCCTGCGCTCGCGCGCACAGCGCCGGTAGCGCATCCGGTACGGATGGCTGCAGCGCCAAATGGCGCTCGCGACAGTCACGACGAGCAGCGCCGCCATCAGGGCGGCGAGCAGGGTGAGTGACATCGCGCCTCTCCTTCTCTCTCGCAGAGGCGCCTCGCTGCGTGTCCTGGCTAGATCAGCAGCGGCAGCGCCTCGAGAACCAGCACGCCCAGCAAGACCCCGATGATCGCGCCGGCACAACGGCAACTGATGCGCAGCGCCTTGGCAGCCACCGGAATCGCGCCCATCGCCAGTAGTCCGACGAGCGCCATGGGGATCAGAAATACAAGATCGTGCGCCTGTAGGTGAATCATGGCGGTCTCCTGTCTTGTTTCTTTGTGTTTCCAGTATAGGCCGTGTGTGGCGAATACAAGGCCGCCGCTCTCAGGGTTCACCCGTAGCGTTTGAAACGTGCGTGCAGTGCACGCGACACCCCAGGTATCTCCCAAGAGACTCTGCCCGCCCCAAGGTACGCATATCGGCACGGGCGGCTGCTACGCGTGGGCGCGTGTCCTATGCTGGACTCAGCGCACACCCCGGCGCTGCCGGGCGCTGCGCGTTGGATCGGAATCAATGTTCGACGTAGGAGGACGCCATGGAACTTCACATGCAATCGCACCATTACGTGCGCCGCTTGCCAGACTGGACAGCGGCTGCCGTATCGGGACTCGCAGCCGGCGCGCTGCTGATCGTGCTCGAAATGTTCTGGTCGACGATGGTATCGGGGGTCCATCCATGGGGCACCACGCGCATGATCGCTGCCATCGTGCTGGGGCGGGACGTGCTGCAGACCTCGCTGTTCAGCGTGGGCACGGTGGCCGTGGCCGTCATCATTCACTTCGTGCTGGGCGCGATACTTGGCATGGTGCTGTGCGCGCTCATCGCGCCGTTCCAGCTTGACTCGAGCGTGGGCATGTCGATGCTGGCCGGCGCCGTGTTCGGGCTGGTGGTCTACCTGTTCAACTTCTATGTCATGACGCGAGCCTTTCCGTGGTTCGTGGATGCGCGCGGCTGGCACACGCTGATCGGGCACCTGGTTTTCGGCATGGCCATCGCGCTCTGCTACTGGAAGCTGGAGAGCCGCGACGTATCGCACTAGATCCCTGGCGCGTTTGTGCATCGCCGCACGACGACGCGGCGATGTCGCCTTGCAGTGACCTGAGCCCATGCACTAGTCTTATTCCACCTGCGTGACCTGCGCATCCCTCGCGGTACTGCCTCCGCGTGGAGGAGGGTGGATATGGCGATAGCCATCGCACTCGTCGTCATCGTCGTTGCTTCGGTGCTCTTTCATTTCGTGAGCCCGTGGTGGGCGACGCCGCTCGCGTCCAACTGGAAACAGATGGACGATACGTTGACCATTACGCTGGTCATCACGGGCTTTCTCTTCATCGTCATCAACCTGTTCGTCGGCTACATCGTGTGGCGCTACCGCCATCGCGAGGGGCATCGCGCCGCCTATCAGCCGGAGAACCGCAAGCTGGAGCTATGGCTGATCGGGCTCACGGGCATCGGCATCATTGCGATGCTGGCGCCGGGGCTGATCGTCTACGCCGACTACGTGCGGCCGCCGCGCGACGCGATGGTGGTGGAGGTGGTAGGCCAGCAGTGGCAATGGGCATTTCGCTTTCCCGGGAAGAGCGGGCAACTCGGTACATCCGATCCGCGCTTCGTCACGGCGTCCAATCCGCTCGGGATCAACCCGGACGATCCGCGCGGGCAGGACAACATCGTGGTGGTGGGGCCCGAGGTGCATCTGCCGCTGAACCGGCCGGTGAAGGTGCTGCTGCGCTCGAAGGATGTGCTGCACGATTTCTACGTACCGCCGATTCGCGCGCGCATGAACATGGTGCCGGGCATGGTCACCTCGTTCTGGTTCACGCCAACGCAGGTCGGCAAGTTCGACATCCTCTGCGCGCAGCTGTGTGGCGTGGGGCACTACAACATGCGCGGCCACATGGTCGTGGAGGATCAGGCTTCGTTCGACGCGTGGCTCGCCAAGCAGCAGACCTTCGCGATGACGATGGCCAAGACCGCGCCGCCGATCGCCGCGGCGCCGGGCACGGCGGCAACGCCCACGCCGGAGACCACGGTGGCCTCCGGCACCGACCTCGTCGAGCAGGGCCGCGCGCTGGCGCAGAGCAAGGGCTGCGTGGCGTGCCACAGCGTGGACGGCAAGCCCGGCGTGGGGCCGACGTGGAAGGGGCTGTACGGCAGCACGCAGACGTTTGCCGATGGCAGCAGTGCCTCGGTGGATGACGCGTTCCTGAAGACCGAGATCGTCGATCCGCACGCGCGGCTGGTCAAGGGTTTCGGGCCGCTGATGCCGCCATTGCCGGTCACCGATGCGGAAATCGCCGCGCTGACCGCCTATATCCGTTCGCTCGGCAGCGGCGCGGCCGCCGCGCCGCAGGCGGGCAAGTAACGCGCGGGAGGAGGATGAGATGGCTTACGCCGATGATGCCCACCACGGCCCGCAAACCTTCGGGGCGCGCTACATCTGGAGCCAGGACCACAAGGTGATCGCGGTGCAGTACACCATCGTCGCGATCATCGTGGGGCTGGTCGGCGTCGCGCTGTCCAACCTCATGCGGATGCAGCTGGGCTTCCCGGGCAAGTTCGATTTCATCGACGCCAACCGCTATTACCAGTTCGTCACCATGCACGGCATGATCATGGTGATCTACCTGCTGACGGCGCTGTTCCTGGGTGGCTTTGGCAACTACCTGATCCCGTTGATGGTGGGCGCGCGTGACATGGTGTTCCCCTTCCTCAACATGCTCAGCTTCTGGGTCTATTTCCTGTCGGTGATCGTGCTGCTGGCGAGCTTCTTCGTGCCGGGCGGGCCCACAGGTGCAGGCTGGACGCTTTACCCGCCGCAGGCCATCCTGCCCGGCACGCCTGGCTATGACTGGGGCATCATCCTGATGCTGGTGTCGCTGCTGATCTTCATCGTCGCGGCCACGATGGGCGGCCTGAACTACGTGACCACCGTGCTCCAGGCGCGCACCGAGGGCATGACGCTGCTGCGCATGCCGCTCGCCGTGTGGGGCATCTTCATGGCGACCATCCTCGCGCTGCTGGCGTTTCCGGCGCTGTTCGTCTCGGGCGTGATGATGTTGCTCGACAAGACGCTGCACACGAGTTTCTTCATGCCGGCGATGGTGTCGATGGGGCAGCAGCTCGACTACAAGGGCGGCAGCCCGTTGCTGTTCCAGCACCTGTTCTGGTTCTTCGGGCATCCCGAGGTCTATATCGTGGCGCTGCCGGCCTTCGGCATCGTCTCGGACCTCGTCAGCGTGCATTCGCGCAAGAGCATCTTCGGCTATCGCACGATGGTGTGGGCCATCCTCGCCATCGGCCTGCTTTCCGTGGTGGTGTGGGCGCACCATATGTTCGTCAGCGGCATGAATCCGTACTTCGGCTTCTTCTTCGCCAYGACCACGCTGATCATCGCGGTGCCGACGGCCATCAAGGTCTACAACTGGGTCATCACGCTGTGGCGCGGCGATATCCACTTCTCGGTGCCGATGCTGTTTGCGATTGCCTTTATCAGCACCTTCGTGATCGGCGGGCTGACCGGCCTGTTCCTCGGCAATGTCAGCGTGGATATCCCGCTGTCCAACACCTATTTCGTGGTCGCGCACTTCCACATGGTGATGGGCGTGTCGCCGATCCTGGTGGTGTTTGGCGGCCTCTATCACTGGTATCCCAAGGTGACCGGGCGCATGCTCAACGACACGCTGGGCCATATCCACTTCTGGGTCACCTTCATCGGCACCTACGCCATCTTCTTCCCAATGCACTACCTGGGCGTGCTGGGCATGCCGCGCCGCTACTACGCGTTCGACAACTACAGCTTCATTCCCGAGTCGGCGCACGTGATGAATATGTATATCTCGATCGCCGCGTTCGTGGTGGCCTTCGCACAGTTGCTGTTCGTCTTCAATCTCGCATGGAGCGTGCGGCACGGACGGCCCTCCGGCTCGAATCCCTGGCGCGCGGCATCGCTGGAATGGCAGACGCCGGAGACGCCACCCGTGCATGGCAACTGGGGGCCGCACCAGCCGGTGGTCTATCGCTGGGCTTATGCATACAGCGTGCCGGACGCGCCCGAGGACTTCATCGCCCAGAACGCGCCGCCTGAGGCCGGTGGGCATGAGCCCGAGCCATACGAAAGCAAGGGGGCCGTGGCATGAACGCCGAATCGATCGCCACGCAAGCGCCGTCAGGCGTGTTCCGGGTCTCACGCGAGGGGCCGAACGGCGGCCCCGGCGGGGGCGGCGCCATGCACGACCGCGAGGTGCGCGCGCCCGGCAGCGTTGGCCTGTGGGCGCTTATTGGTGTCGTTACGTCGCTGTTCTCGCTGTTTCTCGTCGCCTTTGCAATGCGGATGGATAGCCCGGACTGGCATCGCGTGGCGCTGCCCTGGCAGGTGTGGCTGTCCACGGGACTGCTGGCTGCAGCCAGCGTGGCGATGCAGGTTTCCACGCGTGCCGCGCGGGCCGGTCAGATGGAGCGGGCGCGCAGGGCACTGCGCCTGGGCGGTCTTGGCGCTGCGGCCTTTGTGGCGTCGCAGCTCTGGGCCTGGCAGGCGCTGTACGCGCTGCACGTGGTGCCGGCCAATAATCCGGCCGGCAGCTTCTTCTACCTGCTCACGGCCATGCATGGCCTGCACGTGGTGGGCGGGCTGGTCGCGTTCGCGTACGTGGCGATGGATCGCGGCAGCGGCACGCGCACCGTGACGCGTATCGGCCTGTGCACCCGGTACTGGCATTTCCTGCTGGCGCTGTGGATTGTGTTGCTAGGGGCGCTGGGCTGGCTGACGCCCGAGATCGTTCGCTACATCTGCGGCACCGCCTAGCGGAGAGGGGGAATACCGATGACCTCGCAAGTTTCGTCGCCCACATCGCCGACTTCACCCACGCCGCCGGCGCACGGCATGGCGGACCATCTGCCGTCCGGCATGAAGGGCCTGCTCGCGGACTGGTCATCGGACCAGATGGCCTTCAAGGTGTCGTGGGGCAAGGCCATGATGTGGATCTTCCTGCTGTCCGACACCTTCATCTTCAGTTGCTTCCTGACCGGCTACATGACCGTGCGGATGTCGACGACGGTGCCGTGGCCCAATCCGAGCGAGGTGTTCGCGCTGGAGATTGCCGGCCGGCAAGTGCCGTTGATCCTGATCGCCATCATGACGTTCGTACTGATCACGAGTAGCGGCACCATGGCGATGGCCGTCAACTTCGCCTACCGGCGCCAGCGCCGCGAGTGCGCAATGTTGATGCTGGCCACGGCGCTCCTCGGAGCATCGTTCGTCGGCATGCAGGCGTTCGAATGGTCGAAGCTGATCCACGAAGGCGTGCGGCCGTGGGGCAACCCGATGGGCGCGGCGCAGTTCGGATCGACGTTCTTCATGATTACCGGCTTCCACGGCTTTCACGTGTCGTGTGGTGTGATCTACCTGCTCGTCATCGCCAACAAGGTGCGGCAGGGGCACTACGACGTGACGGGCAACTACCAGCCCGTGGAGATCGCCGGGCTGTACTGGCACTTCGTGGACCTGGTCTGGGTCTTTATCTTCGCGCTGTTCTATCTCTGGTGAGGCTGGCCATGGCATCGACTCCCACCGCTCCCGATCCGGCCATCGAACCCTCGTCGCATGGCGGGCAGGCCCATCCGATCGGCCTGTACCTGAAGGTCTGGATCCTGTTGTTCATCCTGTCCACGATGTCGTACATGGTGGACTACTTCCACGTGCAAGGCTTCCTGCGCTGGGCGCTGATCCTGATCTTCATGGGGCTGAAGGCGGGGCTGATCGTCGCCGTGTTCATGCACATGGCGTGGGAGCGCATGGCACTGATCTGCGCCATCCTGCTGCCGCCGCTGTGCCTGCTGGTGCTGGTATGGCTGATGGCGGAAGAGGCCGACTACACGTTCCTGACGCGGGGGGTGTTTTTCAAGTAGGGAAGGGCACCTGGATGATCGGTTGCAAAACAAAGGCTGGGTTTCCCCGGCCTTTGTTCTCAGCTTGCGGACGACGCGCGCCCGCTCTTACGCTCAAATCTGCGTAATAAACTTCGTCACCAGATACCCGTCGAACGTCTCCATCCCGCCTTCGCTGCCGATGCCGGAGTCCTTGATGCCGCCGAACGGTGTTTCGGACAGGGCCATGCCGAAGTGGTTGATGTTGACCATGCCGGCTTCCAGGCCGTTGGAGACCAGGTGGGCCGTCTTCAGCGAGTTGGTGAAGACGTACGAGGCCAGGCCGAAGGGCAGGCTGTTGGCGCGGCGCAGGACTTCCTCGGCGTCCTTGAAGCGCGTGACCGGCGCTACCGGGCCGAACGGCTCGTCCACCATCAGCTTGGCGTCGTCGGGCAGGTCCGTCACCACGGTCGGGGCGAAGAAGAAGCCCTTGTCGCCGATGCGTGCGCCGCCGGCCACGATCTTGCCGCCGCGGTGGTTGGCATCGTCGAGGAACTGTTCCATCGATGCGATGCGCCGCTCGTGTGCGAGCGGGCCCATTTGCGTGCCATCGTCGAGGCCGTTGCCGACCTTGATCGAACCGATGACCTCGGTGAAGCGCGCCAGGAACTTGTCGTAGGCTTTTTCCTGGACGTAGAAGCGCGTCGGGGAGACGCACACCTGGCCGGCGTTGCGCAGCTTGAAGCGCGCCAGCATCTCGGCCGCCGGCTCGATGTCGGCATCGTCGAAGACGAGCACCGGTGAATGACCGCCCAGTTCCATCGTCACACGCTTCATATGCGCGCCGGCCAGCGCGGCCAGCTGCTTGCCCACCGGCACGGAGCCCGTGAACGAGATCTTGCGCACGATCGGCGATTCGATCAAGTAGGTCGACACCTCGCTCGGCACGCCCCAGACGATGTTCAGCACGCCCGGGGGCAGGCCGGCGTCATGGAACAGGCGCGCCAGCGCCACTACGGCACTCGGCGAATCCTCCGGGCCTTTCAGGATCAGCGTGCAGCCGGCGCCCAGCGCCGCCACGATCTTGCGGATGGCCTGGTTGAACGGAAAGTTCCACGGCGTGAAGGCGGCGCAGACGCCAATCGGCTCGCGCACGACGATCTGGCGCACGGCCGGGTTGCGCGGCGGAATCACGCGGCCGTAGATCCGGCGGGCTTCCTCGGCATGCCATTCGGCGTGCTCGGCGCAGATCATCACTTCGCCCACGGCCTCGGCCAGCGGTTTGCCCTGGTCCAGCGTGATGTCGCGGCCGATTTCCTTGGCGCGCTGACGCGTCAGTTCTGCCACGCGGCGCAGGATCGCGGAGCGCTCCAGCGGCGAGGTCTTCTTCCACGTCTCGAAAGCGCGCTGCGCCGCGGCCAGGGCGCGATCAAGGTCGCCGCGCGTGGCGTGGGGCAGCTTGCCAAGGACTTCCTGGGTCGCCGGGTTGATGACATCCTGCTCGCGCCGGTCGCCTCCCTTGATGAATTCCCCATCAATATAGAGGGCGAGATCCTGGTACATGCGTGTCTCCTGAGTCGGTCGGGTCGAGAAACCGCAAGCTTAACGCGTCGGACCGGAACGCGCACGGGGTCGTAGTGGCCGATAATCGGCCACTTGCCCGCGGGAATCCACGCTAGACTGGCGGACCCGAGATGCCGCATATCGTCCCAACCGCCCTCCATGAAGCCAGACGCCAGACTGACCACGGGCCCGATCGGCCGCACGCTGTTGCTGTTCTCGCTGCCCGTGCTGGGCAGCAACATCCTTCAGTCGTTGAACGCGTCGATCAACTCGGTCTGGGTGGGCCGCTACCTCGGCGAGGCCGCGCTGACGGCCACGTCCAACGCCAATATCATCCTGTTCTTCCTGCTTGGCGTGGTGTTCGGCATCAGCATGGCCAACACGATCATGATTGGCCAGGCCGTGGGCGCCCGGAATGTCGACGAAGCGCGCCGCGTGGTCGGCACCGGCACGACGTTCTTCGTGGGCCTGTCGATCCTGGCGGCGGTGCTCGGTTTCGTCTTCACGCCACACATCCTCGCGGCGATGCATACGCCCGACGATGCCGCGCCACTGGCGGTGATCTACCTGCGCATCATCTTCGTGGCGCTGCCGTTCATGTACTTCTACAACTTCGTGATGATGACGCTGCGCGGGGCAGGGGACTCGCGCACGCCGTTCTATTTCATGCTGTTGTCGGTGGTGCTCGACGTGGTGCTGAACCCGGTGCTGATCTTTGGCGTCGGGCCGTTGCCGGCGCTCGGCATCGCAGGCTCCGCGCTGGCTACGCTGATCGCCCAGCTGGTGAGCCTCGTGGCGATGATCGCGGTGCTGTACCGGCGACGCCATTTCCTGCTGCTGCACAAGGAGCAACTGGCGCTGCTGTGGCCCGATCCGGCAATTCTCCGTGCGCTGGTGGCGAAGGGCTTGCCGATGGGCCTGCAGATGGTGGTGATCTCATCGTCCGCGATTGTCATGATGTCGCTGGTCAATACCTATGGCTCGCAGACCACGGCGGCCTACGGGGTGGCCTCTCAGTTGTGGACTTACGTGCAGATGCCGGCCCTGGCCGTAGGCGCCAGCGTGTCGTCGATGGTCGCGCAGAATGTCGGTGCGGGCCTATGGCCGCGCGTGGCCCGTATCACGCGCATGGGTCTGCTGTTCAATCTGGTGATGACCGGGGCGATTGTGGGGCTGATCTACCTGTTCAACCGGCATTCGCTTGGCATCTTCCTGGGCGATGACAGCACGGCAATCGGCATCGCCCAGCACATCAACCGCGTGGTGCTGTGGTCGTTCATCCTGTTCGGCTTCACCATCGTCGTGTTCGGCACGGTGCGCGCCACCGGGGCGGTCATGGCGCCGCTCGTCATCCTGTTCGTGTCGATGTGGGGGATACGGCTGCCGTTCGCATGGCTGCTGGAGCCGCATATCGGCGCGGAGTCGATCTGGTGGAGCTTCCCGGTTGGTTCGATCGTGTCCGTGGCGCTGGCCTTTGCCTACTACCGCTTCGGCAACTGGAAGCGCAGCCACATCATGCCTGCCGAGCCGCATGCGGAGGCCGTCGGCCTCGCGCCCGATACCAGCATGGGCACGCCTTGCGAAGATGCCGATACCACAACGGCGCCCGCGCGGTGATCGGATGACAGGTGAGTGCGCTTTCACCTGAGAGACATTTGAGTCGCCGCGCGCGCCGCGGTGCAGCAATGCAAGGCATTCGAAAGCCACGCCTTCCCCAAATATCAGAACGCCGCTTCATGCGGCGTTCTTTGCTTTCAGTCCCCTTTCGCCCAGCCTTTCAGTTGACTTTCACGCGCTGTCGATCATATCGATTAAATACATCACAACATGATGTATTTGAGTCGGCCCACTTCTGATAACGGAATCAGGAATTACCCTGAAGCCAGACAAATGAAAGGCGCCTGAAAGATCGCGTCTCTACTGTTCGCTCCGTCGCATCGGATGCTTTGCCTGTCATGCATCCGCAGTGCGGGCGCCAGAGCCGGCGGCCGCGCGGTACCGATTTTCACCACTTTGAGGAGATTCATTTTGCGCATACGCAGCCAAAAGGACTTTGCCTCCGGCCTGATGTTCGTCCTGGTCGGCCTGGGCTTTTCCTTCGTCGCGCGCGGCTATTCCATGGGAACGGCGGCGAAGATGGGGCCAGGATATTTTCCGTTCCTGCTCGGACTCGTGCTCGCCCTGCTGGGCGCGATCGTGACGGTGGGTTCGCTCTCGACGAAGGGCGAAGACGACCAGCTCGCGCGCTGGGACCTCAAGACGCTGTTGTGGATTCTCGGTTCCGTGGTGCTGTTCGGCCTGTTGCTCAAGCCGCTCGGCATGGTGTTGTCGGTCTTTGTGCTGGTGCTGGTCTCGTCGATGGCGAGCCATGAGTTCAGCTGGAAGGGTGCACTCCTGAACGGCGTGGTGCTCGTGCTGATCAGCCTGGGCGCCTTCGTGTACGGCATCAACCTGCAGATGCCGGTGTGGCCTGCCTTCATTACCGGCTAAGGAGCCCGTCCAAATGGAATTGTTCGATCACCTTGCCCTGGGCTTCTCCACGGCATTGTCCCTGCAGAACCTCGCGTACGCCTTCCTCGGGTGCGTGCTGGGGACGCTGATTGGCGTGCTGCCGGGCCTCGGCCCTCTCGCCACCATCGCCATGCTGCTGCCGGTCACGTACACGCTGCCCCCGGTGGCTGCCCTGATCATGCTGGCTGGTATTTACTACGGCGCCCAGTACGGCGGTTCCACCACCGCCATTCTGGTGAACCTGCCCGGTGAGTCGTCGTCGGTGGTGACCACCATCGATGGCTATCAGATGGCGCGGCGCGGCCGTGCTGGCGTGGCGCTGGCCACTGCCGGTCTCGGTTCGTTCTTCGCTGGTTGCGTGGCTACGCTGATTCTGGCGGCTTTCGCAACGCCGCTGTCGGAACTGGCATTCAAGTTCGGCCCCGCCGAGTACTTCTCGCTGATGGTGCTGGGCCTGATCGGTGCCGTGGTGCTGGCCTCGGGCTCGCTGCCGAAGGCCGTGTCGATGATCGTGCTGGGTCTGCTGCTGGGCCTGATCGGTACCGACGTGAACTCGGGTGCCGCGCGCTTCTCGTTCGACGTGCCTGAGCTGACCGACGGCATCGACTTCGTCGCACTGGCCATGGGTATGTTCGGCTTCGCGGAAATCATCGCGAACCTGGAACAGAAGGAAGCCCGCGAGACGTTCACGAACAAGGTGACGAACCTGTTCCCGACCAAGGAAGACTTCCGACGCATGATCCCGGCGGTGCTGCGTGGCACGGCCCTGGGTTCGGCGCTGGGTATTCTCCCCGGCGGCGGTGCGGCACTGGCTTCGTTCGCGGCTTACTCGCTCGAGAAGAAGACCTCGAAGTACGCGCATGAATTCGGCAAGGGCGCCATCGAAGGCGTGGCGGGTCCGGAATCGGCCAATAACGCCGCGGCACAGACGTCCTTCATCCCGCTGCTGACGCTGGGCATTCCGCCTAACGCCGTGATGGCGCTGATGGTGGGCGCGATGACCATCCACAACATCCAGCCCGGCCCGCAGGTGATGACCAGCAACCCGGCGCTGTTCTGGGGCCTGATCGCCTCGATGTGGATCGGTAACCTGATGCTGATCATCCTGAACCTGCCGATGATCGGTATCTGGGTGAAGCTGCTGACCGTGCCGTATCGCTTCCTGTACCCCGCGATTCTCGTGTTCTGCGGCATTGGCGTGTACTCGGTCAACAACCAGACGTTCGACGTGTTCATGGCGGCTGGCTTCGGCGTGATCGGCTATCTGTTCCTGAAACTCAAGTGCGAACCGGCCCCGCTGCTGCTCGGCTTCGTGCTGGGACCGATGATGGAAGAGAACTTCCGCCGCTCGCTGCTGCTGTCGCGTGGTGACTTCACCGTATTCGTGACGCGTCCGCTGTCGATGGGCCTGCTGATTGCTGCTGCCGCACTGGTGGCCGTGGTGGCACTGCCGTCGATCAAGGCCAAGCGCGAGGAAGCGTTCCAGGAGGAATAGCGCTCCGTGGCGCTCTCCTGAGCAACACCGGCTTTTGCCGGGCACACAACGCAAGCTTTCGGGGTGCCTCGTGCACCCCGTTTTTTTAAGGACTTTCCAAAGCGACTGCGCCCATGATCACGCCTTCGCTCGACCGGGTCGTTTCCCGGCTCTACATCCTCAAGCTCGTCCAGGCCAGCCCCTCTACCGTCTTCAGTCTGATGGAGCGGCTGCGCGAGCGCGGCATCGACAAGAACATCCGCGCACTGCGGCCCGTTCTGCGCAGCCTGATGATCGCTCGCTCGATCACGGCGGAACTCGTGGAAGGTAACGGCCGCGTCTATACCATCACCGACAGCGGTCGCGCCGAACTGGACGCGTACCTCTCGCACCTCGACGTACTCAAGTCCGACCTGCCGGGCGCAGGCAACCACGCGCAAAAGAAAGACGCCGCCTGAAGCGGCGGCGTCCTGGCCCGAGGAGAGGGCTCTTGCTATGTAGCGGGGCTTACTGCTGGCTGACCAGTTCCTGCGCCGTGGCGTTGCTCGTGCTGCTCTGTGCCACCAGGACCTTGATCTTGTTCGGCACCACGGCACCGAAGCCGTCGGCCGGGATCGTGGTAATCAGCCAGTCGTCGTTCTTGTTCACGGTCAGCGCGCCCGAATCGAAGATCACGGTCTTGGTACCGGCCGCGGTCACGCGCAGGCGATAGGTGCCGCCATCCACATAGATCGAATCCTGACCCGAAGCCGGCACCGCATTCTTATAGCTGATGGCGGCGATCGTCGGGTTCACGGCGGCGATGTCCTGCGCCGGCGTGGTCAGGTACATGTCCACGTTCTGCGCATTGATCGAGGCGTTCAGACCACGAATCCGGGCGGAGGTGTCCAGCAGGCCCTTGCCGTACGGATCGTCGATCTGCAGCACGTCGGCGGCCGTCGTGCCAGGCAGCGCCACCACGGTGTACTTGTGGCCGGTGTGCGCCGAAACCGTGGTCGCACCGATCTGCGTGGACGTGTTGGCCAGGTTGAACGCGAACAGGTTATTGCCTTCCTCGACGTTGAAATAGCCCGAGACTGTCTTGTAGGGGATGTTCCTCAGCGAGGTCAGCGCGCCGTTCTGCAGCACGTCGACGTTGGGGCCGGCCGTCACGGCGTGGATGACGCGCACCGAGGGCTTGCTCAGGCCCACGCGGTCGTCGATGCCGTCATCGCCGCCACCGCACGCTGCCAGGACTGCCGTGGTCGCGAGCGCCAGGCCCAGAATGATGTTCCGCTTGATTTCCATGGTTCTTCACCTCTTTTACGTTGGGATCATTGGGGCGCGCGACACGCACAAGACCTCACACCGACCCAATGCGCCGGTGCTCTCTCGAATGGCGATGGTGGCGTGCCGCGCGGGCAATCGTTACTGTTGCTGCTGGCAGCCGTGCGTGAATGCGCTTGCCTGATGCAACGATAGACATGCGGGGAGAGGGGAGACAGCCGGGCGACTCCGATATCAATGTCGGAGAATTCCCACAGTTCGGTTACAAAGCTGATACAAGTACACGTTGTGTCGCGCGCATCGAGCATGGGGAATGCCGCGCGAAGACATGGCGCGGCACGTGGTCCAAAAGGGTGAGGTAGTTCTTACACGGCGCTAGGCGTTGTCGGCCGTGGGGCAAGAGGGGTGGCGCGCGGCGCGGTGCCGCGCGCGGGAAATACTTACACCATCACGACCTGATTGCGGCCGTTGCGCTTGGCCTGATAGAGGCCGGTATCCGCTGCCTGCACGAGGCGGCTGGCATCGCCAGTTTCATCGGGCACGATCACCGCGCCGCCGATGCTGATGGTCACCACGCCACTGGTGGGCGACCCGTTGTGCGGAATCTGCAGCGACTCGATCGCGCGCCGCACCTTCTCCGCGAGCAACCTTGCACCGCCCGCCGAGGTGGCCGGCAGGATCATCGAGAACTCCTCGCCCCCAAAACGCGCGGGCAGGTCAGCCGGCCGCGCGCAGTTGTCGCGGATCACGCCCGCCACGCGGCGCAGCACCTCGTCGCCGGCCACGTGGCCGTAGGTGTCGTTGTAGGCCTTGAAGGCATCCACGTCGATCATCAGCAGTGCGAGTTGCGTCTGCTCGCGCTGTGCGCGCCGCCACTCGGCGCCGAGGTACTCGTCGAAATAGCGGCGGTTCGAGAGCCCGGTCAGGCCGTCGGAGTTGGTCAGCCGCTGCAGTTCGAGGTTGGTTTCGAGCAACTGCTGCTGGCTCTGCCGGAGTGCCCGATACGCTTCGTCGCGCTGCAACAGGTTCAGGTAGGAGCGCGAGTGATAGCGGATGCGCGCCACGAGTTCTATGGTGTCCGGCAGCTTCACGAGATAGTCGTTGGCGCCAGCCGCGAACGCGGCGCTCTTCATCGTCGCCTCTTCCTTGGTGGAGAGCACGATGATGGGGATGTCGCGCGTGCCCGGGTTCTCCCGATAGCGCCGCACAAGCGTCAGGCCGTCGGTGCCCGGCATCACCAGGTCCTGCAGGATGACGGTTGGCTGCGTGCGCTCCGCCACGGCCACGGCCTCGTCCGGCTGCGCGCAGTAGTGGAAGTCGATGTCGGGCTCGCCGGCCAGCGCGCGGCGCACCGCTTCGCCGATGATGGCCTGGTCGTCGACCAGCAGCACCATCGCCATGTATTCGTTGTTGGCGCCTTTTGTGCTGTTGGCCGCCGCATCGGCCGGTGGGTTAGATCTTGGCATTTTCATGCATCCTGTGCTTTGTTCTTGTTCTGTTGACCGCCGCCGCACGCCTTGACCAGCCGCGCGGCAATCCGGGGTAATGGCAGGATCTCTGCAGCGGCGTCGAGCGCCGCAGCCGCCTTGGGCATGCCGTACACCGCGCTGGTGGCCTGGTCCTGCGCAATGGTCAGGTAGCCCCGGTCACGCATGGCCTTGAGGCCGCGGGCACCGTCGCGGCCCATGCCGGTGAGCAGCACGCCGACCGCCTCGCCGCGCCAGTGCTCCACCACCGATTCGAAGAACACGTCGATGGAAGGCCGGTACAGGTAATCGCCCGGCTCCGGGGTGTAGGCCATCCGCGCGGCATGTATCAACCGCAGATGATCGTTCGTGCCCGCCAGGACCACGGTGCCGATTCGCGGCCGCTCGCCGGCGCGCGCGATGCCCACCGGCAGCGCGCACTGGGCGTTGAGCCACTCGGCCATGCCGGGCGCGAACGCCTCGTCCACGTGCTGCACTGCGACCACCGCCGCGCCGAAGTCAGCCGGCAGCGCGCCCAGCAACGTGGCCAGTGCAGCCGGCCCGCCTGCCGAGGCGCCAATCGCCACCAGGCGGGGCGCGGCCGGCGTAGGCGTGGCGGCAGTCAGGGAATGCGATGCGATGGCGCGGCCTTTCAGCAGCCGGGCGATGTTGCGGAGCTTGCGCAGCAGCGGCCCCGCCGCGAGTTGCGCGTCCGGTTCGGTCAGGGTGGGCGTGTCCACCGCATCGATCGCGCCGTGACCCATCGCGGCGAACACCTGGTCCGCGTTGCGCCCGAGGTCCATCGTCACCACGACGATCGCGCACGGCGTGGCGGCCATGATGCGCCGTGTGGCTTCCACGCCATCCATGACCGGCATCAGCAGGTCCATCAGGATCAGGTCGGGCGTTTGCGTGGCCGCCATGCGTATGGCCTGCTCGCCATCGCCGGCCACCCAGATGATCTCGTGCGTGGCATCGAGCGCGATGGCGCGCCGCAGCGCCGCCACGGCCAGCGAAGAATCATTGACGATACCGATCTTCATGCACGTGCCTCGCCGATGAGATCCAGCACGGCGTCCAGCAACGCCGTGTCATGGAAACTGCCCTTGGCCAGATAATAGTCCGCGCCAGCCTGCAACCCGCGTTCGCGATCCTGCTCGCGGTCCTTGTACGACACGATCATCACCGGCAACTGCCGCAGGCGCGGCTCCTCGCGGATGCGGGTGACCAGTTCGATGCCGTCCATGCGCGGCATGTCCACGTCCGTGATGACGAGGTCGAAGGGCTCCGCGCGCAGGACGTTCCAGCCATCCATGCCGTCCACGGCCACGGCCACATCGTAGCCACGCCCGGCCAGCAGCTTGCGCTCCAGTTCGCGCACGGTCAGGGAATCGTCGACCACCAGCACCCGCTTGCGGCGGACGTCGGCAGTGCCGGCGCCGGCCTGGCGCACGCGCTCGATCCGGCCATCCGACACGAGTTTCTCGACCGAGCGCAGCATGTCCTCGACATCGAAGATCAGGACGGGCGTGCCGTCGTCGGTCAGGCTGCCCGCCGCGATGTCCTTGATCTTGCCCAGCGCCTGCGCCAGCGGCTGCACCACCAGCATGCGTTCACCCAGCAGGCGGTCCACGGCAATGCCGTAGACGCGATCCTGCTCGCCGATGATGACTACCGGCACGGTGTCGGCGTCCGGGGTGGCGGTCTCGGGCCGTTGCAGCAGTTGCGCCGCGCTGACGAGGCCTACGGGCCGGCCGTCATGGCGGAAGTGCTGGTGCTGTTCCACCTGCTCGATCTCGTCCCGGCGCACCGCCACGGCACGCATGACGTGCCCGAGCGGGAAGGCATAGGCTTCGCCGGCGACTTCTACCAGCAGCGTGCGCACGACGGACAGCGTAAGCGGCAATTCGAGATGGAAGTGGAGCCCGCTGCCGGGCTGCTGCGAGAGCCGCAGGCTGCCGCGCACGGCGCGCACCATGTCCTGCACCGCATCCAGCCCGACGCCACGCCCCGAGACATGAGACACCGTCTCGCGCAGGCTGAAGCCGGGCAGCAGCAGGAATTCGAGCAGTTCCGTCTCGGACATCCGCGCCGCCGTCTCGGGCTGCGCCAGGCTGCGGCGCACGATGGCCTCGCGCAACGCGCCGAAGTCCACGCCGGCCCCATCGTCGAAGATCTCGATGACAAGCCGCCCGGCGTTATGGCGTGCGTGCAGCGAGACGCGCCCTTCCTCGGGCTTGCCGGCGGCGCGGCGCACTTCGGGCGGCTCGATGCCGTGATCCACCGCATTGCGCAGCAGGTGGGCCAGCGGGGCGTCGAGCTGTTCGAGGATGTCGCGGTCCACCTGGGTTTGTTCGCCCGCCAGCGCCAGATGCACGGGCTTACCGAGCGCGCGGCCGAGGTCGCGCACCATGCGCGAATAGCCCATGATGCCGTCCGAGAGCGGTCGCATGCGACAGGACAGCGCGGTGTCGTAAAGCTGGCGCGACAGCCGGCTCGCCCGATGATCGTACTGGTCGATCTCCTCCACGCGCTGCGAAAGCTGGCCGTGGCTGTCCTCAAGCAACTGGCGCGCTTCGGCCAGCGCGGCGCGTAGCCGTGGCACGGTACCATCGGCACTGGCCAGCAGGGCCTGGATGCCTTCCAGCGCCTGGAGCGCGCGCATTTGCTGGCGCCGCGCCTGCTGCATGGCGCCGCAGAACGGGCGCAGCCAGTGCGTCTCCACCATGGATTCGCCGGCCATGGCCAGCAGCCGGTCCAGCCGGTCCGCGTTGACGCGCAGCATGCGTTCCTGCGGGTCGGCGGCGGCCGTGGCCTGAGGGGCGGGCGGGACTTCGGGGGGAAGAACCTCGGGCGTTGCTGCGGATACCGCCGGCATCCGCGCGGGGGCCGGCTCCAGTTCAGTGCCGTCGAGCAGCGCGTTGAGGTGCGCGACGCAGGCGTCGATCTCGGCCAGTCCTTCCCGCTCGGGCCAGTCGAGCGCGCCGCCCGGGGGATGGCCGATCCGCTGCAGCAGGTCGGTGCCCTGCAGCAGGGCGTCGATATGGGACGGCGTCAGCAGCAGGCCGCCACGCTGCGCGGCGACGAGGCAGTCTTCCATCACATGCGCCACGCGCACGCCGCCATCCAGCCCGACGATGCGCGCTGCACCCTTGAGCGAGTGGGCGGCGCGCATGCACGATTCCAGGTGCGTGGCCGCCGCAGGCTCGCGTTCGAGCGCCAGCAGCCCCGCGTTTAGGATTTCCGCCTGCGCGTCCGCCTCCAGCGCGAACAGTTCGAGCATCGAGGCATCGCGGAGCTGTTCGGGATTCATGACAGGCTCCGCGACAGCGCCTGCCGGAGCAGGTCGGCATCGAGCAGGCCGACCGTGTGGCCGTCATGCTCGAACAGGGCGCGCGTGTAGTGCGCGGAGGCGCGGGCGAGCGTAGCCGGTAGCGGCAGCAGCGCGGCGTGGGGCACGTGCTGCACGCCTGCCACTTCGGCCACAGGCAGCGCAATGGCATTGCGCCCCTGGCCCAGCATCAGGAACCGTCCCGCGCGGCTGGGATCGGCCGCCGTGCCGCCGAACAGCAGCGCCAGCGACACGCAGGTCAGCAGCGCCCCGCGCACCGATGCCACGCCAACCAGCGCCGCGTGGCGGCGGTGCGGCAGCGAGTGGATCGGCGCGGGCGCGGTGACTTCGCCGAGCACGGCGGTCGGCAGCGCGAGCCATTCATCGCCCACGCGGAAGACCACGCAAGACTGCCCTGCGGCACGGTCGACATGGAACGCACTCCTGGTAGGTTGATCGAGCGTGGCGGCATCCACAAGGTCATCGACGGCCAGCGCGTCGAGCAGCGCCGTGGCGGCTTGCGCGTAGGTCGGGCAGTTGCGGCAGTGGACGTGCGTCGCCAGCAGCGGGCACGAGGCGTCGCCGGACACGCCGATGCGTCGCCAGCAATCGTCGATGGCGGCAAGGTTCGGCAGCAGGGTGGCGGAGGTTTCAACCATGGCTCATGCGGGCGTGACGTTGGGCGCGTTCGCGCAGGCGCGCGGCACCGCCGGCGTCGCCCTCGCTATCGAGCAGGGCGGCAAGGTGGTAGAGGGCTTCCTCGTGGCCGGGATCGAGATACACCGCCTTGCGGTAGGCGGCATGCGCATCGGCGACGTGGCCGGCGGCGTCGTGCAGCACGCCGAGCAGGCAGTAGGCGTTGGCGGATGGGCCGCGCTGTGCCAGGTATTGCTCGCACGCGACGGTGGCGTCGGCCACATCGCCACGGTCAGCCATGGCAGCAATCTCCGCGAGCGCATCGCCGCCGGCTTGCTGCGCGGGCGGGCGCGCGTGCGTGGCGGCGGGCGGCGCGGCGCGCAACGCGGGGGCCGGCTGGGGCCGGCGCGCGGGAGCGGCGGGGGAAGCCGGCAGCGGCGCACGGGGTAAGGCCGATGCCAACGACGCCGGCACGTCCCGCACGGGCGGGCGCACCGCGTGGGGATGGAAGGCGAAGGCGAGCGGCACCCCGGCGCCGGCGAGCCCTTCGCGCGTCAGCAGGCTGGCTTCGGCCGGGCCGACGAAGATCAGACCGTCCGGGCGCGCCAGGCGCACCAGCGCCTGCGCCGCGCGGCGCTGCGTATCCGGATCGAAATAGATCAGCAGGTTGCGGCAGAACACCACGTGGTAGGGCGGCTCGGCTGCGAGCAGCGACGGGTCGAGGAGATTCCCGGATAGCAGCCGGACCTGTGCCCGGACGCCATCGGCAATCTGGTAGCCCGCCGCCACCGGCGCGAAGTAGCGCTCGCGGAAGTCCAGCGGCCGGCCCCGGAACGCGTTGTTGCCATAGTGGCCGGCGCGCGCGCGCTCCAGCGCCCGGGCGCTGACATCCACGGCATCCACGCGAAACCGTTCGGGCGGCACGCCGGCGTCCAGCAGCGCCATGACGATGGAGTACGGCTCCTCGCCGGTGGAGCAGGGCACGCTCAGCACGCGCAGCATCGGCACACCATCGCCGAAGATACGGTGGGCGGCAAAGCTCGCCATGGCCAGCAGCGCTTCACGATGGCGGAAGAACCAGGTTTCGGGCACCACTACGGCTTCGATCAGCGCCTGCAGCTCGTCTGGCACCGCGTGCAGCACGTTCCAGTAGTTGCCGAGATCGGCGGCGCCCACGGCGATCTGACGTTCCAGCACGGCGCGCGCGATGGTGCCGGCGCCGATGGCGCCCGCATCGAGCCCGATGCGTTCTTTCAGCAACACCTCGATGGGCGTGAGCGGGTGCGGGGCGTCGGTCATGCCGGGGCTGGATCGGGAAACAGCAGGTCGTGCACGGCATCGGGCAGCAGCGCGCCCACGCGCACCCATTGCACGAGGCCGCGCGCGTCGTGCAGCACGGGCCCGAGGTAGCGCACCGGGGCAGGGTCGATGCCGCCGTCGACGAAGGCGGCGGGATCGGCGCGCAGGGTTTCCGTGGCGTATTCGAGCCGCAGGCCGAGCAGGCGGGCGGGTTGATCGTGGGTTGTGCGGCGATAGTGCACCAGCACGGTCCGCGTGCTCCGGCGCGCCACGGCGGGCGTGCCCGTGGCCAGCGCCGGGATGTCGATCACCGGCACCGGCTGGCCATGACGCACCATCAGCCCGGCGACCCATGCCGGCGCCCCCGGAATCTGCTTGAGCGTGGTCAGCGGCAGCACCTCGGCCACCTCGGCGGTATCGAGCGCGTAGTGGTCAGGACCGATGCGGAACAGCAGGAAGAGGGCCATGGCGGGACATGCGCGTCGCGGAGCCCGCGCTCACACCTTGAAGCGGGAGACGCCGCTGCGCAGTTCGTTGGCCACGAGGGTCAGCTCGTCGATGGCCTGGCTCGACTGGCGCAGCGACTCCACGGTCTGCTGCGCGGCTTCGGACAGCTGCATCAGCGCCTGGTTGATCTGTTCGGCGCCGCCGGCCTGCGCCTGCATGCCCTCGTTCACCATCTGCACGCGCGGCGCCAGTGACTGCACCTGGCCGATGATCTGGGAAAGCTGGTCGCCCACCTGGGTCACCTCGGACATGCCCCGGCGCACTTCCTCCGAGAACTTGTCCATGCCCATCACCCCGGCCGAGACGGCCGACTGGATCTCGCGCACCATCTGCTCGATATCGTAGGTGGCCACGGCGGTCTGGTCCGCCAGACGCCGGATCTCGGTCGCCACCACGGAAAAGCCGCGCCCGTACTCGCCGGCCTTCTCGGCCTCGATGGCGGCGTTCAGGGACAGCAGATTGGTCTGGTCCGCCACGCGGGCGATGGTGGTCACCACCTGATTGATATTGCCGGCGCGCTCGTTGAGCGTGGCCAGCCGGGCGTTGACCGAGCCGGCGGCCTCCATCACATGGTGCATGGTCGCCTCCATGCGCGACAGCCCGACCTGCCCGGTGCCCGCCAGCCCGGCGGTCTGCTCGGCGGCATGGGAGACTTCGCCCATTGTCCGCACGAGGTCACGCGAAGTGGCCGAGATCTCGCGCGAGGTAGCGCCGATCTGGGTCGTGGTGGCGGCGGTCTCGGTGGCCGTAGCCTGCTGCTGGCGGGCGGTGGCGGCGATCTCGTTGACCGACGTGGTGACCTGGATCGCCGAGCGCTGCGCCTGCCCGACCAGCGTGGTCAGTTCGCCGGACATCTGGTTGAAGCCTTCCTCGACGGCCAGGAATTCGTCGCGCCGCCCCAGCGCCATGCGCTGGCGCAGGTCGCCGCCGCGCATGCCGGTCAGCAGCGAGACGATGCCGCCCATCGGCACGGTAATCGAACGCAGCAGCAGGTAGCCGCAGACCGCGGCCACTACCACCGCCAGCGTCAGCGCCACCTCGATACTCTTCTTGGCGCCATCCACGGCCTTGCTGATGTCGGTGGCGGCGCCGCTCGCGATGGCGTTGTTGTCGTCGACCAGGGATTGCAGCGCCTTGCGGCCGTCGAGCCAGACGTCGTGGGCCTGCCCGCGCAGGGCGGTCTCGGCGGTGGCGGTGTCGCGCCATTTGGTCGGGTCGAGGTAAAGTTGCGCAGCCTGGTCGTATCGTGCGTGAAGTTCCTTGAACGCCGCGAAACGGGCTCGATCGTCCGCGCGGACGATGGATGCTTCATACAGCTGTTCCATGCGGTGGAAACGCTGGGTGGCGTCCTGGTGCTGGGCCAGCAGGCGGTTGCGCGCGCCGGCGTCGTCGGTGGTCACGATCTGCCAGGCCAGCACGTAGAACTCGCCCCAGATGCCGCGCATGCCCGCGCTGTAGTTCAGGCCGGGCAGGGCATCGTTGCGCATGACATCGCTTTCATGCTCGATGGCGGACAGGCGGTTATAGGCGACCACGCCCATCAGCGCCATGACAAGGAGAATGAGGCTGAAACTCGCCAGGATGCGCGAGCGAATGGTCCAGTTGTTCACGGTCGGGTCCGCGTTGGTCTGCTTGAATGAGCCGCTGGCAGGATTCGCGGCGGGGCGCTATCCGCCGGAAGGCGGATGGCCTTGCGGGTGCGGCAGGCGTTTGCGGCGTAGGGTACTGTAAGCGCCCGGCGCTGACAACGTGGGAGGGTGCCGGGCAGCCGCCCGCCAGCCCGCGCCGTTGCGCGGTTGCGCCGCATTTCTGTACCGCTTGATTTTTCCATGGTTTTCGTCACACTTGCCAAATAGCTTGAGCGGGACATATGTTCATCACAACTGATAGGGCAGGGATGGTGGCCAGGTCGGAGGTACAGGCGACTGGCGCCTTGCCGCCGGCGGATCTCGATCCGCTGACCGGCGTGGTCGCTCGCCAGGCATACTTGACGCGACTGGAGGCGCGCCTGCGCAGCGAGGCGCCGCCACGCTTTGCTTTGCTGCTGGTGGGCATCGACGACTTTCGCGCCTTCAACGACATGCACGGGCATGCCGAGGGCGACGCCATTCTCCAGGGCGTGGCCCGGCGGCTGGCCGACGCCTCCCCGCGCGACGCCATCATCGGCCGCGTGGGCAGCGACGAGTTCGGCGTGCTGCTGACCTCCATTTCGGACCCGACGCTGGTGCGCCACGTGAGCGCCGCCATCCTGTCGATGCTGTCCGCCCCCTATGAAATGAACGGCCGCCGGCACCATGTGCTGGCCAGTATCGGCGCCTGCGTGATGCCGGCCGGCGGCGAGAATTCGTCCGATGTCCTGGCGGCGGCCAGCCTGGCGCTGGCCCGGGCCAAGCACGACGGCGGCCGGACCATCCGCTTCTTCAAGCCGCAGATGCGCACCGACGTGACCACGCGGCTGTCGCTGGTGCAGGCGCTGCGCGAGGCCTATGCCCAGCGCCAGTTCGAGTTGCTCTATCAACCCCAGGTGGATCTGCGCGATGGCCGCGTGGTGGGCGCCGAGGCGCTGATGCGCTGGCGCCACCCGACGCTGGGCCTGCTGACGCCCGCCGCTTTCATCGACGCCCTGGCGGCCAGCAGCGTGGCCGGCGACGTGGGCATGTGGCTGCTGCATACCGCCTGCGCCCAGGCGCGGGCGTGGTCGCTGACCTTCGCCGAACCGCCGCGCGTGGCCATCAACCTGTTCGCCGCCCAGCTATCGGAAAGCCGGCTGCTGACCGAGGTGCGCCACGTGCTGCGCGCGCTGGAGCTGCCGGCGAAGCTGCTGGAGATCGAAATCACCGAGACCATCGCCCTGCAGCAGGGCGACGATGTCTCCGACCAGCTCCAGGCCCTGCGCCGGGACGGCGTGACGCTGACCTGCGACGATTTCGGCACCGGCTACGCCTCCCTGAGCTTCCTGAAGACGTTCCCCGTGGACCGGCTCAAGATCGACCAGTCCTTTATCCGCAACGTCACCCACGACGATGTGGACGCCGCCATCGTCCGCTCGGTCATCAATGTGGGCGAAAGCCTGCGCATCGGCGTGGTGGCGGAAGGCGTGGAGACCGCCGAGCAGCGCGATTTCCTGCTCGCCAACCGCTGCATCGAGGCCCAAGGCTACTTCTATGGCCGCCCGATGCCGCCTGACCGGCTGACCGACTTCCTGCGCAACCAGCCGCGCTGAGCGTTTATGCTGCGTCGCAGCAAACCGGTCGTCCTGTCAGCATCTGCAAGACTTGTTTCCGCGCATATCCACCCGACCTCAGGACGGCGCGGGGGAAATATGTGCTTACAAAGTCAGGTCCGCAAGTCGCGTTCCCTGCCGTTATCCGATATACGGTGACATTACGGCGACACCCGCCAAACGCGATGGGTGTCCGGAACAGAGATGATTTGCACGATGCAACCCCTTAATCGCCTGGCGATTGCCCTGGCTGCCGCGCTGGCGGCGCACGGCCTGATGGCGCAGGCCCAGGATTACGCACCGCCCGGCTACGCGCAGGGCGCCCCGGACGGCTCCGTCCTCGGCAACCCCGACGCACTGGCGCCGAACGGGCAATATGCCGATCCGTCATCCCGGATCGCCACCCTGACCGATGCAGCCGGCGGCATCAGCTTCGCGCCGGCCGGCTCGGACGAATGGGCGGCCATCGGCCTGAACCGGCCCGTGACCACCGGCGACCGGCTCTGGGTGGATCCGGGCGGCCGGGCCGAAGTCCATGCCGGCACCACCACGGTGCGGCTGGGCGGCGGCACGGCCGCCAGCATCCTCAACCTCGACGACGACACCACGCAGGTCAAGCTCACGCAAGGCTCGCTGCAACTGCGCGTGCGCGCCCTGCCGCAGGGCCAGCAGGTGGAAGTCGATACGCCCAACCTCGCCTTCGTGCCCAATGAACCGGGCGATTATCGGATCGACGTCTCGCCCGATGGCAGCACCACGCTGGTCAGCATGCGCCACGGCAGCGCAGTCGTGTATGGGGATTCGCGCTCGGTCGAGCTGTCGCGCGGCCAGCGCATGCGCTTTGCCGGCACCGACCTTGCCGATGCCGGCGCGGGCGCGTACCCGCCGCCAGACGGCTTCGACCAATGGACCGCCGCCCGTGACGCCCGCGAGGACCAGTCCGTCGCCGCGCGCTATGTGCCGCGCGAGATGACCGGCTACGCCGCGCTGGATGATTATGGCGACTGGCAGCAGGACGCCGGCTACGGCGCGGTGTGGTTCCCGCGCGCGGTGCCGAGCGGCTGGGCGCCGTACAGCACGGGGCACTGGGCCTGGGTGGCGCCATGGGGCTGGACCTGGATCGATGACGCGCCGTGGGGCTTCGCCCCGTCGCACTATGGCCGCTGGTCCCATTTCGGCAACCGCTGGGGCTGGGTGCCCGGCCCGGCCAGCGTGCGCCCGTACTACGCGCCGGCCGTGGTCGGCTTTATCGGCGGCAGCGCGGCCACTATCCGGATTGGCGGCGGCCCCGGGGTCGCCTGGTACCCGCTCGGGCCGCGCGATGTCTACCGGCCGGGCTATCGGGCCAGCCAGAACTATGTCTCGCGGATTAACTACGCCCCGATCCACCACTATGGGCGGGGCGGGGACGGCCGTGACCGGGACCGGGAGCGCTGGGTTAATCGCAACGTGCCGGGCGCCATCACGGGCATGCCGTCGCGCAATTTCGTCGAAGGCCGGCCTGTGCCGCGCGGGTCCCACCACGACGCGTGGCGGACCTTGCCGGTGGGCGAGGGCCGGGGCGCGCCGCCGATGGCGCCAGTCAAGCGTAGTTATATAGGCGAGGCGCCGACGCGTGCGCTGCCGCCGATGGCGCGGCAGGGGTTCGAGCGGCAGGCCATCGCCACGCACCTGCCGGGCCGCCCGGCGTTCGACGACCGGCGCCCGGGGCGCCCGCCGTCGCAACAGGCGGGGCAGGCCGATAGAGGTGATAGAGGTGATCGCGGTGACCGAGGGGGGCCGGGCGGCCAAGGTGGACAGGGCCGGCCGGACGTGCGCCTGACCGAGGCCGCGCTGGCAGCCCGCCATCGTGGCGGCGATCCGAGCCGTGACGGCGCGCCGCGCGGCTTCGTGAACCCGGTGCAGGGTGGCGCCCAGCGTCCCGACGACAATCCGCGCGACAACGGCAGGAACTGGAGCACACGCCCGGACCAGATGCGCGGCGTGCCGCCCGAGGCCCAACGCCAGCAACAGGCCGTGCAGCGCCAGCAGTTCGAGCAACAACGGCAGTTGGGCGAGCAGCAGCGGCAATCGGCCGATTTCCAGCAACGCCAGCAGCAGGCGCTACAGAATCAGCGCCAGGAGCAGCAGCGGCAATTGCAGGAGCAGCAGCGCCAGGGGCAGGATCTGCAGCGGCGCCAGCAGTACGACCAGCAGCGTATGGCGCAGGAGCAGCAGCGCCAGCTTCAGGACCAGCAGCGCGAAGCGACCCAGCGCCGTCAGTTCGACCAGCAGCGGGCGCAGCAGGAGCAGCAGCGCCAGCAGCAGGACCAGCAGCGCGAGGCGATGCAGCGCCACCAGTTCGACCAGCAACGGGCGCAGCAGGAGCAACAGCGCCAGCAGCAGGATCAGCAGCGGCAGCAGCGCCAGCAGTTCGAGCAGCAACGCGCGCAGCAGGAGCAGCAACGCCAGCAGATGGAACACCAGCGGGCCGCGCAGGAGCAACAGCGCCAGCAGATGGAGCACCAGCGCCAGGCTGCGCAACAGCAGCGGCAGGCGCAGGAGCAGCAGCGCGCGCAGCAGGACCAGCAGCGCCAGCAGATGGAGCAGCAGCGTCAGGCCCAGCAGCAGCGGCAGGCCCAGGACCAGCAGCAACGGGCGCAGCAGCAACAGCAACAGCAGCAGGAACGCCAGCGGCAGTTCCAGCAGCAACAGCAGCAGCAACAACAGCGCGGCCAGAATGAGCCGGGTGACCGGGGCGGCCACGGCAACCGCGGGGCGATGCAGGCGCGCAACGACGATCGGCGCTAACCCGCGCGACGCGCACCAAAGACAAAGGGCGTCCGGAGCCACCGGACGCCCTTCGCTTTCTCTCCACATTTCACGCCGGCTGTGCCGCCGGCTGGTACCGCCTTGCTACGCCTTCTCCCTCCGTAGAAGCCTGTTGCTGCGCCGCCTGGCTTACTTCGCCAGTTCCGACAGGCGCACCGGTGCGATCTTGCCGTTCTGGACCCAGCCGACCACGGTGTCCGCCACCGAGCCGCCCTTGGCGTCGATGCCCTCCACCTCGTTCGGGTTCACGTCCTTCGGCAGGGCCTTGACGGCCTCCGGAATCTTGGCGCGGATGGCCGCCGAGTCGGTGGTCGTGCCGGCCAGCTTCATCGCATTGGCCAGCGCCCACGTCATCGTGTAGTTCAGGGACATCTCCGTGGTGGCATCGCGGCCATCATGGAGCTTCTTGTACTTGGCGTTGTAGGCCTGCGCGGCCGGGCGCGTGTCGTTGACCAGCGGCATCACGCCGATCGAGCCCTCGAGCATGCCGAGCCCGTTGGTGACCTTGGCCATCTCGTCCATCTTGGCCTGGTCCATGACGATGAAGCCGCCCTTGAAGCCCAGCTCGCGCGCCTGCTTGACGACCAGCGCGGTCGGCTCCGAGGGGCCGCCCACGAACATCACGTCCGGCTTCTCGGCGATTGCGCGCGACACGCCGGTGTAGAAGTCGGTCGCCTTGGTGTACGACATCGGGTTGTTGCCCACGATCTTGCCGCCGGCGCCTTCCCAGGCCGGCACGAAGGCCTGCACCCATGCCTTGGCGTAGTCATGGTCGGCCGGCACCAGTGCCACGTTCTTGCCGTAGCGCTTCATCTGGGCCTTGATAAACGGCTCGATATAGCCGGTATAGGCCGGCGGGATGCGGATGGTCAGCTTGTTGCCGGCATCGGTGATGCGCGGCACGCTCGAGTAGGCCATGACCAGGAACTTCTCCTGCTCGTTGAAGGCCTGCAGCGCGAAGATGCCGCCCGAATGCGGCACGAAGACGGCCGGGGTCTTGTGCTGCTGCACCAGGCGGCGGGCGTTGATGGCGGCCTCGGCCGGCGCGTACTTGTCGTCCAGCGCCACCACTTCCAGCTTGACCTTCTTGCCGTTGACGGCCAGGCCCTGCGCGTTGATCTCGTCCACGGCCATCTGGATGCCAGACAGCACGTTCTTGCCATACAGCGCGGCGCCGCCGGAGAGCGGGCCAGTGTAGCCAATCTTGACCACTTCCTGCGCGAGCGCGGGCGTGGCGGCGAAGAGCGCGGCCACGGCGCATGCGGCCAGCGGGAAGAAACGACCCATCGTCTTGTGCTGCATTGCTGTCTCCTTTTTGGATTTGGTACTGCGCTTGTCTGGTGTTGTTCGATCTACCCGCCGATGTAAGCCTTCCGAATGCCTTCGTCCTTGAGCAGCGACTCCCGGTCGCCTTCCATCACGATCCGGCCGCTCTCGATCACGTACGCCCGATGCGCGATGCCGAGGGCGGCGTAGGCGTTCTGCTCGGCCAGCAGCACCGTGGTGCCGGCGCGGTTGATGCGCTGGATCACCTCGAACATCTGCTTGACCACCAGCGGCGCCAGCCCCAGCGACGGCTCGTCCAGCAGCAGCGCACGCGGGCGGCCCATCAGCGCGCGGCCCAGCGCCACCATCTGCTGTTGCCCGCCGGACAGCGAGCCCGCCGGATCGTCCTTCTTCTGKCGCAGGATCGGGAACATCTCGAAGACTTCCTCGAGCGTCTCCCGGATGCCCGCGCTGTCGCGGCGGTGCACGTAGGCGCCCAGCGTCAGGTTCTTCTGCACGCTCATCGCCGGAAACAGCTTGCGGCCTTCGGGGCAGTGCACCAGCCCGGCCTGCACGATCTGCGACGGCTTCATGCCGGACAGTTCCCGGCCATCGAAGCGCATGCTGCCGCCGCTGGTGCGATGGATGCCGCTCATCGCCAGGAAGATCGAGCTCTTGCCCGCGCCGTTGGCGCCGAGCAGCACCACCAGTTCGCCGGCCTTGGCGTGCAGCGAGACGTTGTCCAGCGCACGGAAGCTGCCGTACGACAGCGAGACGCGTTCAAGCTGCAACATGGTCGGCTCCCAGATAGGCTTCGATGACGCGCGGGTCCTGCTGGACCTGCGCCGGCGTGCCTTCGGCGATCTTCTCGCCGTAGTTGAGCACCATGATCTTGTCGGCCAGCCGCATGATCATGTCCATCTTGTGTTCGATCAGGCAGACGGTCTTGCCGTGCCGCACCATCTTGCGGATCAGTTCGGCCAGCCCCACCGTTTCCTCGGGGTTCACGCCGCCGGCCGGTTCATCGAGCAGCAGCAGTTCGGGGTCCGTGGCCAGCGCCAGCGCGAAGGCCACGCGCTTGCGGGCTTCCTGGGTGATGTCGGCGGCCACCTCATGGGCCAGATGCGTCAGGCCGACGAAGTCGAGCGCCGCCTCGGCCTTCTCGCGGCACAGCCGCTCTTCCTGGCGCAGGCGCCGGGAGTTGAACAGCACGTCGGCCAGCCCCGACGACGTGCGCAGCCGGTGGCCGACGATCAGGTTGTCGAGCACCGTCGCGCGGTCGAACAGGGCCGTGGCCTGGAACGTGCGCGCCACGCCGAGCCGGGCGATCTGGTCCGCGCGCAGGCCGGCCACGTCCTGCCCCTTGAACAGGATCTGGCCAGAACTCGGCGCGTGCGTGCCGGCAATCAGGTTGAAGAAGGTGGTCTTGCCGGCGCCATTCGGGCCGATGATCGCGTTGATATGGCCGGCTTCGAACGCCACGGACACGTCGTGCACCGCGGTCAGCCCGCCGAATTTCTTGGTGAGGTTGCGGATCTCAAGCATTCTCGGCTCCGGGGCGGGTGGTCGGGACGGGCGGCTGCACGTTGCCGGGGCGCGCGGCGGCATGCTGGCCACGGCGTGCGGCGGCGGCGCGGCGGGCCTGCTTCTTCAGGTACGAGCCGACGATGCCATCCGGGAAGAAGATGATCAGCAGGATCAGCACCGGGCCGAACACGAGCATGCGGTAGTCCTGCAGGAACTGGAGCGTCTGGGTGACCCAGGGCACCAGCACCGAGCCGAGCAGCGGTCCGAGCAGCGTGCCGGTACCGCCGACCAGCATCGCCATGACCATGTCGAACGTGACATCGGTACGGGCGATGTCCGGGCCCAGGAAGCGCACCTGCCCCGCGTAGAGTGCGCCGGCATAGCCGGCGAAGCCCACCGACAGCACGAACGACAGCACCTTGGTGCGCATCAGGTTGATGCCCAGCGCTTCGGCCAGCGCGTCGCTGTTGCGTACCGCCAGGAAGCTGCGGCCCAGCAGCGAGCTGACGATGCGATGCATGATGAACATGGCGATCACCAGGAAGGTCAGCACGAGGTAGTACTGCGCCGGCACGCTGTCGAAGGTGATCGGGCCGATGGCCGCCGGCACCGGAATGCCGATCAGGCCGACCGTGCCGTGCGTGAGGCCTTCCCACTTCTCGATCAGCAGGTAGATGATGTAGCCGACGCACATCGTGAAGATCGAGAAGTAATGGCCCTTGAGGCGCAGCGACACCACGCCCACCACGTAGCCGAACGCCATGCAGACCACGCCGGAGAGCGCGAAGGCGAGCCAGAACGGCAGTTGGTGGTCCACGGTCAGGATGCCCACCGTGTAGGCGCCAATCGCCATGAAACCGCCGTGCGCCAGGTTGAGCTGGCCCGTATAGCCGGTCAGCAGGTTCAGGCCGAGCGTGGCGATGCCGTAGATGAACGCCAGCGTCATCACGGTCAGGAAGTAGCTGTTGGGCACGACCAGCGGAAACGCGATGGCGGCCGCCAGCAGCAGGGCCCAGCCGGTCTTTCCTTGCAGTGCTTTCATGGATCGCTCCTTACGCCGTCTTGGCGGCGAACAGGCCCTGCGGGCGGATGGACAGGATGATCACCAGCAGCATGAACGCGATGATGTCCTTGTAGTCGGTGGAGATATAGAAGCCGCCGAAGCTCTCGGCCATGCCGATGATCAGGCCGCCGACGATCGCGCCCGGGATGCTGCCCATGCCGCCGAGGATGATGATCACGAACGCCTTGGTGATGACCAGGTTGCCCATGCTCGGGTAGACGAGGTTGATCGGCGCGTACAGCGTGGCGGCGATGGCGGCGAGCGCGCCCGAGATGGCGAAGACCAGCAGGGTGACGCGCGTGGCGTCGATGCCGACCAGCGCGGCGCCCTCGCGGTTCTGGGCCATCGCCATGATCGTGGAGCCGGTGACCGTGCGCGTCAGGAACAGGTGCAGCAGCACCATCAGGCCGAACGCGGCGACGATGATCAGCAGGCGCTGCATCGGCGCGGTGAGGCCGAGGAACTCCACCATCTGGCCGTACGGCGTGGGCATGCGGTGGAAGTCCGCGCCCCACAGCGCCTGCGCGCCGGCTTCCAGGAACAGCAGGATGCCGATGGCGGCAATCATGTCGTGGATCTCGGGCGCGTTGCGCAGCGGATGAAACACCAGGCGGTCCGCCAGCATCGACAGAACGGCCACCACGGCCGCGGCAGCCAGCATCGCCAGCCAGTAGTTCAGGCCCAGCGTGGTCATGGCGTAGTACGACACATAGGCACCGGCCATGTACAGCGCGCCATGCGCGAAGTTCGGCACGTGCAGGATGCCGTAGACCAGCGTGAGCCCCAGCGCCACCAGGCTATACACGCCGCCCAGCGTCAGGCCGTTGAGAAACTGTTGGAAAAACAATGCCACGGGATTACCTCGTACGGTTCGCGAAACAAGGTGCGCGCCGGCGCGGGACCGGGGCGCGTGGAGGTGCGTTGCCGTTGGGGCGGCAGCGCGGGCCGGATCGGCGTTGCGTCAGCCTGACCGGCGCGGATGCTGGCGGTTCAGCGCTGTCGCGGGGTGGCCGTCGATGTGGCGGACAAGCGCGGCCAGCCTGGCGCTGGTGCCGCGTGTCGGTTGTCTTGCATGTGTTGTCTCCTTGCGTTGCCGCGCCAGGTGGCGCGCCACTCTCCTGGAACCCGGCAGGGCCGAGGGTCCGGTGACGCCGTGTCGTTGCCGCGAATCCTGTCTCCCGCAGCGGGGCAGTGGAGGCGGTTCGCGTTCTAGCACGGTCGTTCGTTTT
Source organism: Cupriavidus sp. 10L45 (assembly GCF_056395225.1). NCBI lineage: Bacteria > Pseudomonadati > Pseudomonadota > Betaproteobacteria > Burkholderiales > Burkholderiaceae > Cupriavidus > Cupriavidus sp. 10L45. Next base: position 359,531 of record NZ_JBFTJC010000004.1, on the reverse strand, counting down.
CAGCGAATTTGCATGGCGATTCGACCAGCGTCAAGCAATCGGGCGATGCATTCCGCTGTGCGAAATACGCATCCCGCGCCAGTGCTCGGGGTCTTGGTGTTATCCCTGATTCTTTGGGGGTAAACGGGGGGCGGCGTGCGCTGCCGTGGGCATGCGGATTGATGCCTGACGGGAAACACTGTGCGCGCCGAGTCGGTCTGGCGTGGGGTCCACGCGCCACCTACCATGGTCTCAGGCATCGACCACAGGAGAAACGTCATGACCCAACGTACGAACTACTTCCAGCAATCCCCGGAACTGACCAAGAAGCTCATCGAGTTCGGGGCCCTGTTCCAGAAGACCACGATCGAGGCACCGATCCACGAGCTCGTCGAGATTCGCGCGTCGCAGCTCAATGGCTGTGCGTTCTGTGTCGACATGCACATCAAGATGGCCAAGATCCACGGCGAGCGGGAACTGCGCCTGCACCACGTGGCGATCTGGCGCGAATCGACGCTCTTCTCGCCGCGCGAACGCGCCGCGCTGGCTTGGACCGAAGCGCTGACCCACCTTGCCGCCGACGGCGTGCCCGACGCTATCTACGAGCGCGTGCGCACCCAGTACAGCGAAAAGGAACTGTCGGATCTGACCTTCCTGGTCGGGGCCATCAATGCCTGGAACCGCCTGAACGTGGCGTTCCGCATGGTGCCCGGTTCCTCGGACAAGGCGTTCGGACTCGACAAGGCCAACCTGGAGTAATGCCATGAAGACAGTCGCATCCGTTGCTGCAACCCTGATGCTGTCGTGCCTGATGGTGGCCGGGCCGGCAGCCGCCGCGCCGCAGGCCAGCGTCAAGCAGTTGATGACGAAGCCGTTGCCCGAATATCCGGGCAAGGAAGGCGAGATGATCGTCGTGGACTATCCGCCGGGCGCCGTGGATCCCGTGCATCGCCATGATGCGCACGCCTTCGTCTATGTGCTGGAGGGCAGCATCATCATGGGCCTGAAGGGCGGCAAGGAGGTCACGCTCAAGGCGGGCGATACCTTCTACGAAGGCCAGAACGATATCCACACGGTCGGGCGCAACGCCAGCAATACCGAGCCGGCGAAGTTCGTGGTGTTCCTGATCAAGAAAAAGGGCGCGCCGATCCTGACGCCGGTGAAGTAACCGGACAGGGGCCTCCGCGCGTCCCCGTCAACGTCATCTGACTTGGCAACATTTGCCTGCCCCGGACCCATCCCCTAGGGGGCCGTGCGTTTGGGGCGGGTGTCGTGCACGGTGGAGGGCGGCGGGTACACGTCGTCGCTCGCGGCGATGGGCTCGCGCGGGGGCGGGGGCGTGGAGGAGGTGTCCCGGGGCGGCGTGTCGCAGCCGGCCACGCCAAGCCCGAGCAGGGTAATGAGAATGCATCCGGCCAACGCGCTGCCCAGGGCGCGGCCAGGACGGGGATCTCGGTGATAGGCCATGAATGGTCCCGGTGAATGTGCTGTCTTCCAGCATAGACCACCGGTGTTGCCTGCGGATGACTTGTGAATGCGAACCGATTCTGCCCGTCCCTGGGGCTGACATGCCGGTTCAGCGCGCCTTGGCCCAGCGATCGAACACGGCGCAGGCGAGCAGCAGGGCGCTGGTAACAAAGAACACCGCGCGCATGCCAAGGTGCACGCTGATCTGCGCGCCGATCAACGGCCCGATCACCTGCCCGGAGAACTGCGCGGATTGCAGGTAGCCGAGCATCTTGCCGGACTGGTGCTCCTTGACGGCCTGGCGTACGAGCTTGCCGATGGCGGGGAGCAGCCCGGCGAGCGCCATCCCCATTACGCCGCGCAGCGCGGCCAGCGTCCACCAGTTGGTCACGAACGCCTGGGGAATCAGGACAAGGGCGGTGGCCACAAGGCAACCGATGATGACATGCCAGGCACCGACGCGGTCGGCCAGCGCCCCTAGCCGCGAGGCCGTCAGTACGCTGCCAAATGCCGAGCAGGCCATGACGATGCCGGCCACCGTGGCCAGCCGGTCGTGCGGTACATCGAGTTGTCCGATATAGACGGTGATGATTGGCTCGATCGACATATTGGCCAGCAACACCATCGCCGCGGTCACCAGCAAGGCCGGCAACGCGAAGCGATGCGCGCTGCGGGTAGCACCGTCGGAGGGCACGGGTTGGCTGGCGGCCTTCGGCGGACGTGTGAAATCCTCGCGCACGCCAAAGATCGTCAGCAGCGCCGCCACGCCGATCATGGCGCCGCCGGCGAAGAACGTGCCGCGAATCCCGATCAGGTTCGGCAGCAGGCCCCCAATGAGCGGGCCGACCAGATTACCCGTCAGCGCACCGGTGGACAGCACGCCGAGCGCCCAGCCCGCCCGCTCGGGCGGCGCCTGCGTGCCGATCATCACGGTGGCCGCCGACGCATAGCCGCCGATCAACCCCGCAGCGAAGCGCAGCGCAACGAGTTCATAGACGTTGTGGGCCAGCCCGATCATCGACATCACGATGGCCATGCCCACCGCGGCGCGTACCAGCATCGGCTTGCGCCCGAAACGGTCGGCCAGCTTGCCCCACAGGGGCGCGGTCACGGCGGTCGCAAGGAACGTGATGCCGAACGCCACGCCTGACCACTGCACCACTTCGTCCTGCGACGTCACGCCGAGTTGCTCCACGTACAACGGCAAGAACGGCAGCAGCATGCTGAGGCTGACCAGCGTGGTGAAGGAGCCGAAGACGGCAACCGCCAGATTCCGTTGCCAGTAAGCGGCATTGCGGCCGACGTAGCTGTCAGTCGGGTGCCGGGTTGCGGGAGAGGGGAGGGAGGGGGCGGATTCAGTCATTGCGGCGGACGTCTGCGATCGGTGGGGGGCACGGGCCAATCTAGCTGCCCGGCGCCGAGCGAAGAAGACACATCGCGGATCAACAGTTTTGTGCGTTGGTAAAGAATGCGGCGCGCCGGCCCCCCCGATGGCCGGATATCGAACACCACTTGCGCGGCGCTCGTTGGTTTGGCCGTTGCGTCCCCCATAATGAGCCGCCGACTCGCGCGGCAATTCAAAGAAACAGAATCGGAGACAGCAATTGAGTATCAAGACACGCGCCACGGGCGCCGCACGCATGGCGGCCATCCTCATTGCGGGACTGGCCATCGGCCAGGGGGCGAGCGCAGCAGAATGGCCGACGAAGCCGATCAAGGTCATCGTTCCTTATACGCCGGGCGGGTCGACCGACACCGTGTCGCGCGTGGTGTTCGAGCGGGTCTCGCAGACCCTTGGCCAGCCCATCATCATCGAGAACAAGCCGGGCGCCAACAGCACGCTTGGCGTGGGTGTCGCGGCGCGTTCCGCGCCTGACGGCTATACGTTCGTGTCGGTGCTGGCCGCCTACAGCGCCAACATGTCGCTCTACTCGAAGCTGAGCTACAAGCCGTCTGACCTGGTGCCGGTGGCCGAGATGGCGGAACTGCCGCTGTTCCTGTTTGCCAGCAAGCGGCTGCCGGTAAAGACCGTCGGCGAACTCGTCGCCTATGGGCGCAAGAACCCGGACGCGCTGACCTTCGGCTCGAGCGGCGTTGGCAGCTCGGCGCACCTGACCGGCGAACGTCTGGCGATGGAGTCGAAGCTCAAGATGACGCACGTGCCCTACAACGGTAGCGCGCCGATCCTGCCGGCGCTGGTGTCTGGCGAGGTGTCGATCGCGTTCGATCCGCTGCTGGTGCCCATGCCCCACGTGAAGACCGGCAAGATCAACGTGCTGGCTGTGGCGTCGGCAAAGCGCTGGCCCGGAGAACCGCAGATCCCGACCATGGAGGAGTCCGGCTTCCCCGGGTTTGTCATGAATTCGTGGACCGGCCTGCTGGCGCCGGCCGGCACGCCGCAGCCGGTGGTGGACCGCATGGCGAAGGCCATCGCCGCCGCCACTACCAGTCCTGAAGTATCGAAGAAGCTGACCGAGCTCGGCTTCGTGCCGGTCAGCGATACGCCGGAGGCCTTCCGCAAGCTGATCGAGCGCGACACGGTGCGGTACGGCGAGATCGTCAAGGCGGGGAAGATCTCGCTGGACTGAGTGGCGTCGCTTTTGTGCACATAGCGGGCAATTGCGCATACGCGGGCGGGCGCGGTAGTAGAATCGCGCCATCCCCACTCAGCGCGCTCGCAGTGTTCCATGTCCGATGAAAAGAAGAGCTTGTCCGAGACCATCCGTACGGCGATCGAGCAAGACATTCTGAGCGGGAAGTTGCCCAGCGGCACGCAGCTGGAGGAACAGCAGTTGCTCGCGCGCTTCAAGGTGTCGCGCACCCCGGTGCGCGAGGCGCTGATCCAGCTCGAATCCGCCGGACTGGTCGATCTGGTGCCGCGTCAGGGCGCCATCGTGGCATCGATCACGCTGCGCGAATACGTGGCGATGAGCGAGATCCTGGTGCAGTTGGAGTCGCTGGCCGCCCGGCTGGCGGCACGCCGCATTTCGGCGCCGCAGCGCAAGGCGATCCAGACGGCACTGGAGGCATGCCGGGCGGCTGCCGAGCAGGCCGATGGCGGGGCGTACCGCAAGGCCAACGACACGTTCCATCACATCATCTACGAAGCCAGCTGTAACGACATCCTGTCGCGCCAGATCCTCACCATGCGCGCACGGATGCGCGGCATGCGCGATCTGCGCTTCGAAAAGCCTGCGCGCATCCGCGCCTCGCTGGCGGAGCACGAGGAAGTGCTGGAAGCGATCCTGCGCGGCAGCGAGGACGCCGCCGCGGCGGCCATGGTGCGCCACATCGCCACGGGCGGCGATGTCTATGCGGACATGATCGCCTCGATGCCCGGCGACGGTGCGGGGCGGGGGCGTGGCCGGCGCTAATCGGCGCCGGGGCTCTTCATCGTCGGATCTTCGTCAATCAAGCTTCACGCCGGCCTGCACGATACGCTCCAGCGCATTGCGCCCATCGGCGGAGGCCCACGCGCCGAACTCCGCCGGCGATTCCGATAGCGACACTTCGCTGCCATTGGCGGCCAGCTTGGCGCGGATTTGCGGGTCGGCCATGACCTTGCGCGTGGCCGCGAAGATCTTGTCCCGAATCTCCGGGGGCAAGCCCGCCGGGCCATAGAGGCCGAACCAGAACGTGAAGTTGAACCCCGGGAGCCCGGTTTCGGCCAGCGATGGCAGGCCGGGCGCCACTTCGGACGGCTTCGGCGTCGTCACCCCAATCATCTTCACGACACCTTGCGTGCCCATCGGCAACACCGAGGCGGCCGTCCCGAATGACATTTGCACTTCACCGGCTGCCACGGCCTGCAAGGCCGGCGCGCCGCCCTTGTACGGCACATGCGTCATGCGCACGCCCGTGGCTTTCTCGAACTGCAGCCCCGCCACGTGCGGCGAACCGCCAATGCCGGACGACGAGTAGTTGAAGCCGCCCGCATCGGCCTTCGCCTTGGCCACGAGCGCCTTGACGTCCGCGACACCCAGGTTCTTGTTGACGGCCAGGATCAACGGCGAGACGGTCAGGCGCGTGATGGGCGTGAAATCCTCCCCTTTGTAGCGCGCCTTGTAGAGCCGCTGGTCGATGCCATACAGCGTGGCCGTGGCCAACGCCAGCGTATAGCCGTCCGGCGGGGCGCTGGCCAATGCGGTGGAGGCCAGCGTGCTGCCCGCACCGGGCTTGTTATCGACGACGATGGTCTGTCCGAGTTGCTTGGACAAGGCTTCGCCGAAGATGCGCGCCACGTAGTCGGCCGCGCCGGCCGGCGTGTAGCCCACCAGCACGCGAATGGGGCGATTCGGGTAGTCGTCGGCCGCGAGCGCGGGCGAGGCGAACGTTGCCGCCAGCGCCGCCATCGCGAGTACGCGCCTGGCGCGCAAGTATCGAGGGTTCATCGCTTGTCTCCGCTTATTGTTTTGGCTTGTCGGGTGCGGCCGGTCACGCCGCGATATTGGCTTCACGCAATCGGCCGATGCGGGCATCGTCGTAGCCCAGGTCGCGCAGGATGGCGTCCGTATGGGCACCGGGGTCGGGCGCCGCGCTGAAGAATCGCTCGGGATGCGGCGCGGCGGAGAGGTTGATCGGCGAACGCAGCAGCGCCAGCGGTCCCAGTTCGGGGTGGTCGGCGGGGCGTGTCATGCGCAGGTGCTGGACCTGCGGATCCTCGAACGCCTGGCCGATATCGAAGACCGGGCCGCACGGCACGCCGACGGCGTTGAGCCTGTCCGTCAGCTCCGCAGCGGTGAACGCGGCTGTGCAATCGTTGATTGCCGCGTCGACCCGCTCGCGCTGTGCATTTCGCCCGGCGGCACTGTGCAGCGAGGTATCGGCCAACAGCGCATCCGCGCCGAGCGCCTGGCAGAAGTGGGTCCACATGCGGTCGGTGCTGGCGGCGATGTTGACGACGCCATCCTGGCATCGATACGTGCCCATCGGGGCCAGCGTGGGGTGCGCATTGCCTTGCTGCGTGGGCACCACGCCTTCCACCGTGTAGCGTGCGCCCTGGAAATCGAGCTTGTTCAGCATCGCCTCGATGAGCGAGGTGTGGACCCATTGGCCGCGTCCCGTGCGCTCGCGTTGCAGCAGCGCCAGCAGGATGCCTTGCCCCAGGAACATGCCGGCCGTGGTGTCCGAGATGGCGATACCCACGCGTAGCGGACCGTCCCCGGGCATGCCGGTCACCGAACTCAGTCCGCACATGCCCTGCACGATCTGGTCGAGCCCGGGGCGCTCGCAGTACGGGCCGTCCTGCCCGAATCCGGAAATGCTGGCCAGGATCACACGCGGGTTCAGCGCGCTCAGGCGTTCATAGGTCAGGCCCAGCCGCTCCTTCACCACGGAACGGAAGTTTTCCACCACCACGTCCGCGCGGCGCACCAGCGTGGCCAGGATCTCAGCCCCTTCGGGCGTCTTCAGGTCCAGGCAGAGGCTGCGCTTGTTGCGATGCAGATTCTGTTCGTCCGAGCCCCGGCGGCGCCCGGTGACCGAGCCGCGGTCGCGCGGCGGTGGCGGTTCGATGCGGATGACATCCGCCCCCCAGTCCGCCAGCAGCCGCACGGCAACCGGGCCGGCGCGGGCGATGGAAAGATCCAGGACGGTGTAGCCGGACAGCGGTGCGTCGTGAGTCATCGGTCCTCTTCGAGAATTCGTTATCGCCGGTAAAGTATACGAATAGGCAGCATAAATATACGTATACGGATTTACCATGATGCGACTTGACCCCACATGCGCTACGCTTCCCCCGGCCCACCTACGGCCAATAGGCCACTTTTTGCAGCGGAGCCGGGCATACCTCCCGCCGGCTTGGAGACCACAGACCGTATGCATACGAACGCAGTCCGTATAAGAAAGCATGGCGACGCCGACGTGCTCGAACTCGACGAAGTGCCGGTTGCTGCGCCCGCAGCCGCCGAAGTCCAGATCCGGCAATCGGCCATCGGCCTGAACTTCGCCGACATCTACCAGCGCAACGGCGCCCATGGCCCGCACACGCCGACGCCGTTTCCCATCACGTTGGGATCGGTCGGCGCGGGCATCGTCACGGCGGTCGGGCGGGAGGTGTCGGGCGTTGTGGTCGGGCAGCGCGTGGCGGCCATGTATCCGGGCGCGTATCAGGTCACGCGCAACGTGCCGGCCGATCGCGTCGTGCCGCTGCCGAACACGATTTCCGAGGAGGTGGCCGGCGCCACCCTGTTGCGGGGACTGACGGCCGAGTACCTGTTGCGGCGGCTGTATGTGGTGCAGCCCGGCGATGGGGTGCTGGTGCACGCGGCGGCCGGCGGAATGGGCGTGCTGCTGTCGCAATGGGCGCGCTCGCTCGGCGCGACAGTGATCGGCACCGTGGGCAGCGAAGCCAAGCGCCGCGTGGCGCTGGACCACGGCTGCCATCACGTGATCTGCTATCGCGGCACGGATTTTGTCGCGGAAGTCATGGCGCTGACACAGGGCAAGGGTGTCGCCGTCGTCTACGACGCGGTCGGCAAGGACGTCTTCGTGCCATCGCTGCAATGCCTGAAGCCATGCGGGATGGCCATCAACTACGGCACCGCGTCCGGCGACGTGGAAGCATTCGACCTGCAGCTGCTGCATGCGAAGTCGCTGATCGTGTCGCGGCCGACGCTGCGTACGTTCATCGCCGATGCGGCGTCGCTACGTCGCGCGGCGCTGGCGCTTTTCTCGGCGGTGGAAGCAGGGCACCTGCGATTGGAGGTGGGGCAGCGCTTTGCCTTGTCCGACGTCCGGGAGGCCCATCGCAGCCTCGAAGGCCGCGCCACGACAGGCGCCACCGTGCTGATTCCCTGACCGGAGATCGCCCACATGAGACTGTTCCACGGCTGGTTATCCAGCGCGTCGCGCCGCGTGCGGCTGTGTATGGCGGAGAAGGGCGTCGATTACGAGAGCGTGCCTGTCGATCTGGCCGCGCAGGAGCACCATTCGCCAGCGTTCCTGGCGATGAATCCGAACGGCGTGGTGCCGGCGCTGGTGCTGGACGATGGCCGTTTCCTGTACGAAAGCGGCACGATCTGCGAATACCTCGACGACGCCCTGCCGCATCCCCCGCTGCGCCCCGCCGACCCGTATGCGCGGGCCACGATGCGCAACTTCGTCCGCTGGACCGACGACAAGCTGCTGCCTAACCTGCTGATCCTGAACTGGAGCATCGCGCTGCAGCCCGTGGCGTCGCAATGGAGCGATGCGGATCTGGCGGGGAAGCTTGCGCGCATCCCGACACCGGAGCGGCGCGAAGCCTGGCGCCGTATCGCACGCAAGCCGTACTCGGACGAGGAGAAGCGCGCGGCGCTCGACGCCTTGCTGGCATTGCTGCCGAAGATGGCATCGATGCTCGACAACGGGTCCTGGCTGATGGGCCCACACTATTCGCTGGCCGATATCGCCGCGGTGCCGTTTATCGCGCGGATTGCCGAACTCGCGCCAGAGGCCATGGCGGCAGACCGCATGCCGGCGGTGGCCGACTGGTGGCAGCGCGTGCAGCAGCGTCCGGCCTTCGCGCAGGCGCGCATCGAACGATTCGACGTCGCGCTGCGAGCGCGAGAGACTACCCTTTCTTGATCCGGAGATTTGACGCATGGCTTCCGAAGGTTCGCTTCCCACGCTCGATATTGCCGCCCATGTGGCCACGCTGACGCTGCAGCGCCCCGATGTGGCCAACCGGCTGGGCCCTGACGATCTGCAGGCATTGCTGCAGCACATTGAAACCGTGAACGGCAGCGATGTCCGCGTGCTGATCCTGCGCAGCACGGGCAAGTACTTCTGCAGCGGCTTCGATATCGGCAAGCTCGCCGCCGGCCAGCGTGGCGCGGGCTTCGAGCCGCTGGTCAATGCGATGGAGGATTGCCGCGCGGTGACCATCGCCGAAATCCAGGGTGGCGTCTACGGCGGCGGCACGGACCTGTCGTTGGCGTGCGACTTCCGGCTCGGCACCGACGCCGTGGAGATGTTCATGCCAGCCGCGCGCCTGGGCCTGCATTTCTATGAGCGCGGCATGCGCCGCTACGTGACGAGGCTGGGCCTGAATGCCGCCAAGCGCCTGTTCCTGACCGCTGAACGGATCCAGGCACCCGAGATGCTGGCGTGTGGGTTCCTGACCGAACTGCTCCCCGCGGATCAACTGCGCGAGCGTGCGGCGCAGTTGGCCGGGACCATCGCCGGGCTGGCGCCCATTGCCGTGCAGGGCATGAAGCGGCATCTGAACGCGATCGCGCGCGGAGACCTGGACACCGCGGCGCTTGCCGAGGACATCCGGCGCGCGACGCAATCGGAAGACATCCGCGAAGGCGCGCTCGCGTGGAAGGAAAAGCGCAAGCCAGCTTTTACGGGCAAGTAAGGTCGCATCACGCAGCAGACAAACACAAGACCAAAAGAAAGGGAGGGGCGATGGAGCACAAGGGAATGTCGCGCAGGCAGTGGCTGAAGTCGGCTGCCGTGCTGACGGCGGGGAGTGCGGTCACGGGAAGCGTGCGCGCGATGGCAGAAGATCCGGTGTTCTCGGTGGTCGAGACCGCCGATGGCAAGGTGCGGGGCCTGCGGTCAGGGGGCGTGCACGTGTTCAAGGGCCTGCGCTACGGCGCCGACACAGGCGGTGCCAACCGCTTCATGCCGCCGCAGCCGGTGGCGAAGTGGAGCGGCGTGCGCGATGCCACCGCCTACGGCAACTACGCGCCGCAGATGCCGGCCGACCGGCGCCGTGCCTACGCGGACCTGATCGCCTACGATCTGCAGCCGGGCGGCATGGGCGAAGACTGCCTGGTGCTGAACCTGTGGACGCCATCGCCCGCAAAGGCCGCGAAGCGGCCGGTGCTCGTGCATCTGCACGGCGGCGGGTTCTATGCGGGATCGGGCAACTCGCCGCAGTTCGACGGCGAGATGATGGCGCGCTTTGGCGACGTGGTGTTCATCACCATCAATCACCGGCTCGGTTCGTTTGGCTACCTGAACCTGGCCGAGGTTGGCGGCGAGCGCTATGCGCAGTCGGGCGCGGTGGGCATGCTCGATATTGTCGCGGCGCTGCGCTGGGTGCGGGAGAACGTGGAGTCGTTCGGCGGGGATCCGGCGCGCGTGCTGGTGTTTGGCCAGTCGGGCGGCGGCCTCAAGACCAGCACGCTGATGGCGATGCCGTCGGCGCAGGGGCTGTTTCATCGCGCTGGCGTCATGAGCGGTTCGGGCATTCGTGTGCTGACGGCGGCGCAGTCCACGGAGGTCGCGGCCAAGTACCTGTCCACGCTCCAGATCGGCAAGGGCTCGGTGGACCGACTGCATACGCTGCCGTTCGAGCAACTGCTGGCGGCGCAAATGCGCTTCGAAGCCGCAGACCGATTGAAGGGCGAGGCGCCACGCGCCTTCGCGCCGTCGATAGACGGTGTGGCGATTCCCCGCCATCCGTTCGATCCGGATGCGCCGGCCATCTCGTCGCAGGTGCCGATGATCATCAGCACGACGCTGGACGAGCGCGCGTACCGCCAGATCAATTTCGATCTCGACGATGCCGGGCTGCTGCGATTCGCGCAGACGCGCGTGGGCGACGACGCGTCGCGTCTGGTGGCGATGTATCGGGATGAGGATCCGCGTGCCACGCCGTTCGTGCTGCAGGCGCGGATCGATACGGACATGACGTTCCGTCGCATCGCCCAGCTGCAGGCGGATCGCAAGGCCGCCGCGCACGCCAGTGGCAACAGCGCGCCGGTGTGGACATATCTGTGGAAGACGCCGAGCCCGGCTTACGGCGGCCGCTATGGCGCGCCGCATGGCGTCGATATCGGACCGAGTCTGCACGACATCCGCATGGGGCTGAACGGGCCGAGCGACACCAGCCTGCGTCTGGCCGATCAACTGGCCAGCGCCTGGGTCAGCTTCGCCGCGACGGGCGACCCCGCCAATGCCAAGACCCCGCAATGGCCAGCGTATTCGGCTACGCGGCGCACCACGTTGGTATTCGATGGCGAGGCCTCCGGCACCCGCGCGCAGGAGGATCCTCGCCGGGCGTTCCGGGAGTACTGGGCCGGGCGGCTGTAGGCCACCCGTGCCGGCTAGGGCTTGAAGAACGACACCGGCGTCATCAGCCGGTTTTCCTGGCTGATCAGGTAGGCGGCGTCGGCGCTTATCTTCAGGTACTCGCCCCAGGCCGGATCCTTCTGCAGCGCCTGGCGCTTGGCCTCGCGGTCGGCCGCGCCTTCATAGACCCAGATGTGCGTGTAGCTGTTCACATTGCCGGTCTCGGTTTGCATATAGGCCAGCGGCTTGCCCAGATGGCGGCTCTGGGTCTCGTAGCCGTGCTCGGCATACAGCGCCAGGTGTTTCTTGATCGTGCCGGGGCGGCAGGTGTAGGTGCGAACGTCGTACAGCATGGGGTTTCCTCCAGGGATAGCGATGGCGATGGCGATGCGTGGCGTCAATCGACGGTGGCGCCGGACTGCTTGACCAGCACGGCCCAGCGCGCCACTTCCTGATTCACGTATTTCTGAAATGCGGGTTGATCGTCCCCGACCGGGTCGGCGCCCAGCCCTTTCAGCCGATCCTTGACGGCGGGGTCGGCCACGCTCTGGACGATGGCCTGCGAGAGCTTCTCGACGGCAGCTTTCGGCGTGCCGGCCGGTGCGAACAGGCCGAACCACGAGCGCGCGGTCATGCCCTGGAACGGCGTTTCGGAGAAGGCGGGCACGTCGGGCAGGGCGGCGTGGCGCTTGTTGCCCGTCACCGCCAGTGCCTTGAGCTTGCCGCTCTGCACTTGCGCGAGGACTTCGGGCAGGTTGGCGAACATGACCTGCACCTGGCCACCCATCACGTCATTGAGCGCCTGCGCCCCGCCCTTGTAGGCCACGTGCGTCATCTTCGTACCAGCCAGCGTGCTGAACTGCTCGCCGGCCAGATGGGAGGCGGTGCCGGTGCCGCCCGACGCGTAATTGACACGGCCGGCGTTGGACTTGGCGTAGGCGGCGAGTTCGGCCGCCGAATTGACCGGTACGGTCGGATTCACCACCAGCAGCAGGGGGACGGACGCCAGGTTCGACAACCCTACGAAATCCCGCGTGAGACTGTAGTTGAGCTTCTGGTAGAGCGATGCGTTGATGGCATGGCTCGACGTGGCCATCAGCAGCGTGTAGCCGTCGGCGTCCGCGCGTGCGGCCGAGACGGCGCCGATATTGCCATTGGCGCCGGCCTTGTTCTCCACCACGACCGACTGCCCGAGCCGGGCCGACATGGCCTGCGCCACGGTGCGCGCGATCACGTCGGTGGCGCCGCCAGCGGCGAACGGCACGATGATGCGCAGGGGATGATCGGGGTATTCCGCCATCGCGCTGAAGGGGATAACGGCCAATACGGCGGCCACGGCAAGGCCCCGCAACGGGGCGATGACTCGGTACATGTCTGTCTCCTGTGCTTTTGGTACTTTTTGGTGCTTATGGATGCACCATGAGGAGCACTGTACGCACGCGCGTGGCGGCAGTGTTAGGACGGATCAGACGTTGAGTTGGACTTTTTCGCGCGTTAGTCGAGCGGACGGCAGTGCTTCCTGCGGAAATCGCCCGGCGTGAGGCCGGTCTGCTTCTTGAAGAAGCGCGCGAAGTAGGCCGGATCCTCGATATTGAGCCGGAACGCGATCTCGGCGATGCCGGTTTCGGTGTTGCTGAGCCAGCGCTTGGCTTCCAGCACCACGCGTTCCTGTACCACCTGGCTGGCGGTGCGCGCCAGGGTGCGCTTGACTGCCTCGTTGAGCTGGCGCTCGCTCACGCAGAGCGCCTCGGCGTACTGGCCGATCGTGCCGAAGCGCAGGTAGTGGGTTTCCACCAGCATCGTGAAGCGGCGCGTGAGGGCCTGATGCGGGCCAACGCCGCCGGCGGGCTCGTTCTCGGGGCACAGGCGGCGCAGGCGCGTGAGCAGGATCAGCAGGCAGGCCTGCACCACGTCCGGGAAGCCGGGCTGGCGATTCCGCGCCTCCTGCTCCATCTCGTCGAGCAATGGCAGCAGGCCGTCATGCTGGTCCGGCGTGAGATAGAGCGCGCTCTGGGTGCGCGTGGGGTGGTAGAACGGGAATTTCGCGGCGTCGTCGGCGCGCGGAAACATCCGGGCGAAGAAGTCAGTGCTGAAGTTCAGCACGTAGCCGTGCGGCTTCACGGATGACGTCCAGGCATGCACCTGCCCGGGCGAGAGGAAGAACACCGAGTGGTCGCGCACGTCGAAATGCGCGAAGTCGAGCATGTGCGTGCCGCTCGCCCGGGTCATCCAGAGCAGGTGATAGTAGTTGTGCCGATGCAGGAAGCCGCGCGGGATGTCGTCGCGGTCCTGCAGCCGTACGAGGTCGAAGTAGAACGACCCATCGCCCGCGAAATCCGATGTCTCGAAGGTGGGAATCTCGCCGGCGGGGCTGGCGGGGAGGGCTTCGGGCAAGCGCGGGTCTCCTTGTGTTTCTGATCCTGGTTACCGGCGCCATGCTATCGCAAAACCGTGCTCACCATCCCCCGAAACGAGGCCATTGCGCTTCCACCACAGTGCTGCCCGCGACGACCGTGTAGGCGCCATGCTGCGCCCCAGTGGCGCACGCGTGATTGGGCAGCACGCGCAACAGCGTGCCGACCGGCAGCATCGGCGTGGCGGACGGATCCGTGCGATGGCTGACGATGCCATGCTCCTGGTTGGCATCGACCATCACCAGATCCGGCAGCGGCTTGCCGTCGATATCGCACACCAGCCCGTAGCCCTGGTCGATCGGCTGCTTCGCGGTGCCACGGTCGCGCGACATCGCCATCCATCCCGCGTCCGTGATCAGCCAGCCTTTCTCGCGCTGGTGGCCGATCACCGTGCACAACACCGACAGGGCGATGTCATCCACGTTGCAGACCCCGATGCCGTGCATCACCAGATCGAAGAACACGAACACGCCGGCCCGGACCTCCGTCACACCTTCGAGCGAGCGGGCGAAATGCGCGGTAGGCGTGCTGCCGACGCTCACCACCGGCGCCCGGTAACCGGCGGCGCGCAGCCGTTCCGCCGCCTGGACCGCGCCGGCGCGCTCCTGCTCGGCGACGGCTTCGATGGCCTCGGCCGAACGGCAATTGTAGGAATCGCCCGCATGGGTGAGCACGCCCGCGAGCCAGGCGCCCGTGCCTTCGTCCTTGCCCAGTGCGGCGGCGATATCGAGCAATGCCGGGTCCGCCGGCTTGACGCCCGAGCGGTGCCCGTCGGTATCGATCTCGATCAACACCGGCACGTTCAGGGCGCGTTCGCGACACCAGTCGGCGAGTGCGTGGGCGGCCTCGACGTTGTCCAGCAACAGCGTCAGCGCGGCGCCGCGTCGCAGAAGGTCTTCGACATGGGGCAGCTTGGACGGCACGATGCCCACTGCGTACAGGATGTCGCGCCAGCCGTGGTCGAGGAAGTAGCCTGCTTCCTTCAACGTTGACACGGTGATGGGCGTGCCCGGTGCGCCGATGCGAGACGCGACGTCGGCGGACTTGTTGGTCTTGGCGTGTGGTCGCAGCGTGACGCCGAAGGGCGCAAGGCGGTCTCGCAGCCGCGCGATATTGCGCTCCATCTTCAGGCGGTCCAGCACGAGGACCGGCGTTTCAAGTGCTTGCAAGTTCATGGGAATCCGTTATGCGAGTGCCAGCACGCGCTGGAGGTTCGAGCCTTGCAGTGTAGAGGGGCCGGACCCTCAGGTGGTTAATGCCATAGAATGGCTTCATTCACCTACAGGTTAATAATGAAGCTGGACATCGAGGATCTGCGGTTCATCCTGGCGCTGGACCGTCTGGGGAGCCTGGCCGCCCTGGCCCGGGAAGAGAATGTCACGCCGCCGGCCGTGACCAAGCGGCTGAGCCAGTTGGAGGCGCGCCTGGGGATCCGGCTGGCCCAGCGGACCACGCGGCGCCTGCAACTGACGCACGAAGGACACCTCCTGGCGCAGCACGCCACTGGCGTTCTGGAGCAGATGCAGGTGATCGAAGAGGCGCTACAGCAGCGTAGTCAGGTTGTGGCGGGCAAGCTGAAGGTCCACGGGCCGTTTGGCTTCGGGCGCCGCTACCTCGGACCGCTGTTGGCGCAGTTTCACAGCACCCATCCTAATCTCGAGGTGCAGTTGTACCTGTCGGACAACCTGATGCTGCCGCGCCAACCCGTGCATGGCCGCGATGCCTTCGACGTGCTGGTCAGCATCGGCACGATCCCGGATTCGCGCTGGATTGCGCATCGCCTTGCCCCGAACCGTCGCATCCTGTGCGCCGCGCCCGAATACCTCGCCAAGGCCCCGCCGTTGGAGACGCCGGCGGACCTTGAACGGCACGCCTGCCTGGTGCTCAGGGAGAACGACGAGGATGTGACGCTGTGGCGCTTTGCCGAAGACGACGGCGACGGCGACAGGAACCATCGCCCAGCGCGATCACGGGAACTGACCGTACGGGTGCGTCCCACGATGGAGAGCAATGATGGCGACGTGGTTCATCACTGGTGCCTGACCGGCAAGGGCATCATGGCGCGGTCGGAATGGGATGTGGCCGATGAACTGGCCGCCGGGCGGCTGGTGGCGCTGCTGCCAGCGTACCGGCTGCCCGATGCGGATGTGATGGCGCTGGTGCCGCAGTCGCGCCAGTCGTCCATGCGCACGCAACGATTCGTCGAGATGCTGCGCAACGCGCTGGGGCCCAGGCCGCCGTGGCGCATGACCCGCCAGCCGTAGAAGGCGGACGGGTCAAGCCAAGGCAGGTTACGACAGCTGAGCCATGGCCGGATCGCTCACCGTATCCTTGCCGGTCTCGATACGGCCCGCGATACGGCGGCGGAGCGACGGTGCCAGATCGCAACTGATCTCGAAGTCGTACCAGTTGCCGCTGTCACCGAGCGTCCAGGTCAGCTCGCCCACCTTGCCGGCCTCGACCTTCTGGCCCCACGGGCCGTCCGTGCGATAGGCCTTGGCGCTCGCGCTGAACGTGCAGGCCTTGTCGCTGCGGTTGTACAGCTTGACCTGCAGCACGGGCGGATCGCACGGTTCGTAGCAGACCTGGATTTCCGTGCCGCCGGCAGCCGACTGCTCGTTCAGGTCGCCCACGAATTCGCGGTGATAGCCGTTCGGGCCCAGCACCCACAGATCGTACTTGCCGTTGTCGGCCGCCACGTTCCACAGGCCGTCCAGACTCTTGCCCGCCTCCACCACGTAGCGGCGCGGAATGGCGTCGAGGTGCAGCTTGTCGTAGACGTGGAAGACCGTGCCAGCCGTTCCGGTGTTCGAGAACATCAGCGTGACGGTCTTGGCGCCGGCGTCGATGCGGGACGTGGTGTGCAGCTCGTACGGCAGCGCGCGCGAGGGACGCGTGCCGGCCACCTGCGGCGGCAACACGGGCGTGGCCGGCACGGGAATCGCGACCGAAGCCTTTTGCGTCAGCGCAAGGTTGTCGACCGTGACCTTGGTGCTGCGGCCCGCCAGCGTCGGCAGGGCGTCCTTGTTCGGGCTGACGAAGTTGAAGGCCGAGGTCAGGTCACCGCACACGGCGCGGCGATAGGCGCCGATCTGCGGCTCCTTCACGCCGAAGCGTTTTTCCAGGAAGAGCAGCGTGGACGTATGGTCGAAGACCTGCGAGTTGACGAAACCACCGCGGCTCCACGGCGAGACGATCCACATCGGCACGCGCGGGCCCGGACCGTAAGGCTTGCCATCGCTGGCCGACTGGTTCGTCGTGGCGGGCGCGTAGTTGTGATACTCGAAGGCCATGTCGGCATCGCTGAGCGTGCTGCCGCCGGCGAGCGTGGCATCGGCATTGCGCGACGGGGCCGAGGGCGGCGGCAGGTGGTCGAAGAAGCCGTCGTTCTCGTCGTAGTTGATCAGCAGCACGGTCTTGCTGAAGACCTCGGGGTTGGCGGTCAGCGCGTCCAGCACCTGCTGCACGTACCAGCCGCCCTGCGCCGGGCTCGACGGCCCCGGGTGTTCGCTATAGAGCGACGGCGGGATGATCCACGAGATTTCCGGCAGCGTGCCGTTCTGCACGTCGTCACGGAAGGACTGGAGCAGGCCGTCGGGCATGGTGTTGCCAAAGCCCTTGGCGAGCGGGCTCAGCGCGTCGTCGATCGTCGGATCGTAGGCGGGCGAGGTGCCGGGCAGCGCCACCGGGCGCCGTGCCACCGGCATCGACTCCATCGCCGTGCGCCAGTGCTGGAAGCTCATCATCTCGTTGCAGCCGTAGTTGTCGGCCAGGCTCTGATACACCTTCCAGCTCACCCCCGCATCCACCAGGCGGTCGGCGTAGGTCTTCCACGTCCAGCCCTGGGTCGACGGTCCCACGTCATTGCCGCCATTGAACTCGTTGACCATGGCCGCCACGTTGGCGCCGCTCGGGCCGTTCGTGCCGGTCCAGTAGAACAGGCGGTTCGGGATCGTGCCGGTGTGCATCGAGCAGTGGTAGGCGTCGCACAGCGTGAACGCATCGGCCAGCGCGCGCTGGAACGGCACCTCGGCGGTGTCGTAGTACGACATCGACAGCCGGTTCTTGGCCACGGGCC
Source organism: Cupriavidus sp. 10L45 (assembly GCF_056395225.1). Lineage (NCBI taxonomy): Bacteria > Pseudomonadati > Pseudomonadota > Betaproteobacteria > Burkholderiales > Burkholderiaceae > Cupriavidus > Cupriavidus sp. 10L45. The sequence goes on along the minus strand of NZ_JBFTJC010000004.1, from coordinate 341,588 downwards.
AGCGATTCATGCGCCCGTGGTCCCACGCCGCCTGCCCATCGGGCCAGGTATGCGGGGTGCTGCCCGCGCGCTGCGCGTTGCCCAGCGTGGCGTCAAGCCGATAGGGCGTGATCGTGTTGTTCGTGGCGTCGGTCTGGAAGAACGCGTTCTTGCCGTTCGCCAGAGGGATCGCGAAGCGGTCGCCGTAGCCGCGCACGCCCTTGAACGTGCCGAAATAGCTGTCGAAGGAGCGGTTCTCGAGCATCAGCAGCACCACGTGCTTGACGTCCTGGATCGTGCCAGTGGCGTTGTTCGCCTCGATGGCCAGGGCGCGGCGGATGCTGGGCGGGAACGATGCGAGCGTGGCAGCCGCAGCCGCGGTGCCGAGCGTGTTGCGCAGGAAGCTGCGCTTGGACGGGTTGAATGTCATGCCGGGTCGGTGTCGGTTGGATGGGGAGGGCGCGGGCGGCGCGGGGTTAGCGGTCAGGGAGCGGGCGCGCAGTGCGCCGTGGTGCAGGCAGCGGGCGTGGTGCCGGGGCCGCCGTTGCCACCGTCGCCGCCACCCGGGGCGGGCGGCGGGGTGTTGTTGTCGTCGCCGCCGCAGGCGCTCAACAGCAGGGCCAGACACAGTGCACCGGCACCGAGCACCGGCCTGTATATGCGCGAATGAACAGGTTTTGTGGTTGTCATGGGTTCTAGGTCAGAGAAGTTCAGGTGACGGATCGGGTCGCAATCGCCCGCATTCCGTACGGATTCCACGCCGCCTTTGTCTGCCAATGTCTTGATGGACAAGGATCACCCTACTCAGGTGGGGTGCCGGTGGGCGAGACGTGGAGTCTGTCTTCTTGATATGTCAATGATGTGACCAAATCCATACGAAGCGACCGTTTGAAAGTAAAGACATTTCAAATGAATGTCACTTTTTGGGGTTGGAGGCAGGTGGCGGGGAGGGCATTTACTGGCATTCGTCGGGGACTTGAACGCCAACGGTGATACCGTGATGCGATTACCGTGGGCGTGCAGAACGGTCTCGATATCTTCACCGCGGCGGCGCAGCCGAAGAGCTATGTGTCGCTCGATGGCGCCGATCATCTGTTGCAGGACCGGGCGTCGGCGGCCTACGCGGCGAACCTGATTGAAGCGTGGTCGCAGCGCTATCTGCCGGCTGGCGATCGAACCTCACTACCGGAGACACCATGACCTCCCTTTCATCCTCCCGCCGACAGGCATTCCGAAAACAGGTGGCGGCGAAACAGGCGCTGCTGGTGCCCGGCGCGTTCAACGCCATGAGTGCGCGCGTGATCGAGGACCTGGGCTTCCAGGCGGTCTACCTGACCGGCGCGGGCGTCACCAACATGTCATTCGGCCTGCCTGACCTTGGCTTCATCGGCCTGAGCGACATCGCCGAACATACCGCGCGCATCCGGGATGCCGTGGCGTTGCCGATGATCGTCGATGCCGATACAGGGTTTGGCAACGCACTGAATGTTCAGCACGCGGTGCGTACGCTCGAGCGCGCCGGGGCGGATGCGATCCAGCTCGAGGATCAGGTGATGCCCAAGAAATGCGGGCATTTCGCGGGCAAGCACGTCGTCAGCACGAGCGAGATGGTCGCCAAGATCCGCGCGGCGGCCGACGCCCGGCAGGATGACGCGTTCCAGATCATCGCCCGTACGGACGCTGCGGCGGTGCACGGCGTCGAGGACGCCATCGACCGGGGGCACCGCTTTGCGGAGGCGGGCGCCGATATCCTGTTTCTCGAGGCGATTGAAGACTTGCCCGACATCGAGCGCCTGCCCGGACTCTTCCAGATTCCGTTGCTGATCAATATCGTCATCGGCGGCAAGACGCCCGTTCAGGATCGAGACGCGCTTCAGCGGCTCGGCTACGGGCTGGTCCTCTACGCGAACGCGGCGCTGCAGGGCGCGGTACGCGGCATGCAGCAGGCACTGGGCCAGTTGCAGTCGAACGGCCAGATGAACGAGGACCCCGCGATCGTGGCACCGTTCAGCGAGCGCCAGCGCCTGGTCAGGAAGCCGCTCTACGACGAGCTTGACGCCCGGTACAAGAGCGACGACTGAGCACGGGAGCCATCATGAGAACCGCCTTGCTCGTGCTCGACCTGATCAATGACATTGTGGATGCCCAAGGCAAGCTTGCCGGCGGCGGCACCGCAGCCCATGCGCGTTCGCAAGACCTGCTGCGCAACGTCGGTGGAGTCCACCGCGCGCGACGCGCATGACCGGGACTATCAGGTCATCGTCATCCAGGACGCCTGCGGGGCGCGCAGCGACGAAGACCACGGCCACGGGCTGAAGATGGGCTGCGCCACGGGCAGGCCGTGGCGCCGTGAAATCGAAAGACAAGGAGACAGACGATGCGTGTCATGGTGTTGGTGAAAGCGACCGAAGACAGCGAAAGGGGCGACCTGCCCAAAACCGAGATGTTCGAGGCGATGCACAGGTTCAACGAGGAGCTGGCAAAGGCCGGCATCCTGCGCGCGGCCGATGGCCTCAAGCCCTCGTCGCACGGCAGGCGTGTGGCGTTCGATGGTGCCGGTCGTACGGTCATCGACGGACCGTTCGCCCAGACCCGTGAACTGGTGGCCGGCTTCTGGCTCTGGGAAGTCAAGGACATGGACGAAGCCGTCGCCTGGGTGAAACGCTGCCCCAACCCCATGCCAGGGCCGAGCGAGATCGAAATCCGGCCGCTGTACGAGATGTCGGATTTCGAATGAGGGGCTGAGTGCGGCTGCCTACCAGGCCTGGACGCCCAGCTTCACGCCCAGGCCAACCAGCAACACGCCAACGATCCAGCGCTGGGCGGTGAGCAGGCCCGGACGGCCGGCCATCGCCGTGGCCGCACTTCCCGAAGCAATCGCCACGCAGGCATTCACCGAGGCAAAGGCGGCCGTGAGCGCCAATCCCAGCGTGAGCGATTGCCTCAGCACGTCGCCGGCCTGGTAGTCGATGAATTGCGGCAGCACGGAGATGAAGACCAGGGCGAGCTTGGGGTTGAGCAGGCTGGTCACGGCCCCCATCGCCAGCAGCCTGCGTGTCGGCTGCGCATCCGCCTGCGCCACCTGGAGCGGGGAACGGCCGCCGGGGCGCAGGATCCGCCACGCCATGTAAAGCAGATAGCCGCTGCCGAACAGCGTCAGCAGGCGCGCGGCGCCGGGTATCGCCAGGAACAGCGCGCTGATGCCAAAGGCCGCGCCGAACATGTACGAGAGATAACCGAGCATGACGCCCGCCAGCGAGATCAGGCCCGCCCGGGTGCCTTGCGAAATCGAGCGCGCCATCACATAGACCATGTTCGGCCCCGGGGTCACGGCGAGCAGCCCGCCCACCACCAGGAAATCCACCATTGCTTTCATGTCTGCCACCGTCCGAGAGATGAAGACAGTGTCGGGGGGACCGATCCCTAAGTAAAACGGAATATACTGAAGCGATTCATCAGATTATCTGAATCGCATGCGCAAGCTCGACCTCGATGTGCTGGAAATGATCGTTGCCGTGGCGGATGCGGGCTCCTTCGCTCGCGCGGCGGAGGCGCTGCACCGCTCGCCCTCGGCCGTCAGCATGCAGATCAAGGCGATCGAGGATGTCCTGGGCAAGCCGCTGTTCGTGCGGAATACCCGCAACGTCGCGCTGACCGACGACGGCCGGATGCTCACCGACTACGGCCGGCAGATGCTGGCCCTGCGCGAGGAGGCCTGGTCGGCGGTGGTGCGGCCGGAGATTCGCGGCCGCGTGACGATTGGCGTGCCGGACGACTACGCGTCGTCCCTGCTGCCTTCCGTCCTGCGCAAGTTCGCAGCCGCCCATCCGCGCGTGGAGATCCGCGTCATCGGCATGCCCAGCCACGCGCTGGTTCCCCTCCTGAAGGACAACACGCTCGACCTCGCCTGCATGACCAGGTCGCATGGCGTGAGCGGCGAGTTCCTCCGATATGAGCCGATGGACTGGGTGGCCGCGCGAGGGGCAACCCAGATCTGGAAGGAGCGGCCATTGCCGATCGCCGTCTTTCCGCAGGGCAGCGCGGGGCGCGCCAGCGCCATCCACGCGCTGCAGCAGGCCGGCATCCCGTTTCGCATGTCCTACGAGAGCCCGAGCCTGCTTGGCCTGATCAGCATGGTCGACGCCGGCCTGGCCGTCGCCCCGCTCGCCCGTTGCAGCATCCCGGCGCAGCTAGATGCCCTCGGGGCGGCGGAAGGGCTGCCGGAACTGCCGCCGCTCGAAGTGATCCTCGCCCGAAGCGCCGGCTCCGCCCGCCCGCCATGCGATTTCCTGGCCGAACAGTTGCTGGCTAATTTGAAGGGGTGAGGGGTCTGGAACGCGTAATCACTCAGCTAAAAGCTATCTATAAGACACGTCGCGTTGACTGTCCGGTTGTCATAAGCGCCGTTTCCGGGTCACATGTTTTCGCTGCATAGCGGGCGTGCCGCCGCGCGGAAACTGTTATGAATCTGCCATGAAGCGCACCACCTCGATTCCGCAACCGGCCGATGCCGGACTCCTGTCCGGCGACGCGGCCCATCCCGCTGACGGCGAGGACCGCAATTTCGTGACGGCGCTGGCGCGCGGGCTGGAGCTGCTGCGCGCGTTCGGCCCGAATGACGATTTCCTCGGGAATGCGGAGCTGTCGCGCCGGACCGGCATTCCGCGTCCCACGGTGTCGCGGCTGACCTACACGCTGGCGAGTCTCGGCTATCTGGTCTATGTGGAGGGACAGGAGAAGTACCGCATCGGGCAGGGCGCGATGCTGCCCGGACAGCGTTACCTTTCCGGCGCAGGCATCCGTGACATTGCCCAGCCGCTGATGCAGTCGCTGGCCTTCGCGACCGACTGCACCGTGGCGCTGGCGGCCCCGGACCGCCACGACATGCTGTACCTGGAAGTCTGCCAGCCGCGCGGCGCGCTGGTTATGCGCCTGACGCCGGGCTCGCGGCTGCCCATGGCCACGTCCGCCATCGGGCGTGCGTGGCTGGCCGGGCTGGCCCCGGCACGCCGCACGGCGGTGCTGGCGGAACTGGAGCGGCACCACGGCCCGCGCTGGCCGGGTCTGCGCGCCAAGCTGGATCGCGCCTTGCGCGACCACGCGCGGCGCGGCTTCTGCCTGGCCCATGCGGAGTGGGACCGCACGGTCAGCGGCGTGGCCGCGCCGGTGCGCCTGCAGGATGGCGCGGAGGTACTGTCGATCAATATCGGCGGGGCGTCCACGCGTCTTTCGCCCGAAATTCTCGAAACCAATCTCGGCCCGCGCATCCGCGAACTGGCCGATACGCTGGCCGCACGGCTCTGGCAGGCGGCCTGACGACCGAACACGCGAACGCTCGAACATTCGAACACCAAGAGGAGACAAGCATGGAGATTCGTAACAAGACCGTCATCGTGACGGGCGGCGGCACGGGCATCGGCCGGGCGCTGGTGCTGGCGTTCGCACAGGCCGGCGCGCGCGGCGTGGCCGTGGCGGACATCGACCACGCCGGCGCTGCCCAGGTGGCCGCCGAGGCCGCGGCGGCGGCGCCCGACTGCCAGATCTTCGCCCAGCGCGTGGATGTGGCCGATGCGGCCGCCGTGCAGGGGCTTGTCGATACGGCCACGGAGCGCTTTGGTCAGGTAGACATCTTCTGCTCGAACGCCGGCATCATCCTGCGCAAGGGGCTGGACGCCACTGACGCCGAATGGCAGCGCATCTGGGAGATCAACGTCATGGCCCATATCCACGCGGCCAAGGCGGTACTGCCGCAGATGCTCGAGCGCGGCGAGGGCTACTTCGTCAACACGGTGTCGGCGGCGGGTTTGCTGTCGCAGATCGGCTCGGCGCCCTATGCGGTGACCAAGCACGCGGCCATCGGCTTTGCGGAATGGCTGTCGATTACCTATGGAGAGCAGGGCATCCGGGTCAGCTGCATCTGCCCGCAGGGCGTGCAGACCAAAATGCTGTTTGGCGAGGGCGGCGAGCGCAAGGGCTTCCTGCAGGCAGGTTCCGTCACGCCGGAGCATGTTGCCGAGAAGACGCTCGAAGGCGTGGCCAATGAGAGTTTCCTGATTTTGCCGCACCCGGAGGTGCTCGAGTACTACCGCCGCAAGGGCCAGGATTACGACCGCTGGCTGCGCGGCATGCGCCGCCTGCACGACCAGGTGTCTAAGGAATTCGGAAATATCGCCGTATAAGATGACAGGCGGCAGAAGATCGCCGCCCATCCCAAAAAAAGACAAGACAATCAGGAGACAACTTCATGCGAGTACGTGTATACCCGCGCCGCCGCTTTATGGCCGCCATGGCCACGATGGCGGGCGTGGCAGTGACGGCGGCGTTCTCCGCGGTGCCGGGGGCGGCCCAGGCCCAGGCCCAGAACTATCCGAACAAGCCGATCCGCATGGTGGTGGGATTTCCGAGCGGTGGCGCGCCGGACATCCTCGCGCGGATTTTTTCCGAGAAGATCTCCCCGTCGTGGGGCCAGCCCGTGGTGGTGGACAACAAGCCCGGCGCGGGCGGCAACATCGGCGGCGAGGCCGTGGCCCATGCGGCGCCGGACGGCTACACGCTGGCGCTCGGCACTGTCGGCACGCACTCGATCAACGGCGCGCTGTACAGCAAGATGCCGTACGACATGGTCAAGGACTTCGCGCCGGTGATCCTGCTGGCGTCCACGCCCAATGTGCTGGTGGTCAATCCGTCCGTGCCGGCCAAGAACGTGCAGGAGCTGATTGCGCTGGCCAAGTCCAAGCCCGGCGCGCTGCAGTTCGGCACGCCCGGTGTCGGCACGTCACTGCACGTGGCCGGGGAACTGTTCAACACGATGGCGCAAGTCAAGATCACCCACGTGCCGTACAAGGGCCGGGCGATGGCCATCCCGGACCTGCTGGGCGGACACATTCCCATGATGTTTGACAACCTGCCCTCGGCGCTGCCGGTGGTGAAGGAGGGCAAGCTGCGCGCGCTCGGCGTGACCAGCGCCAAGCGCTCGCCGTCCGCGCCGGACATCCCCACCATTGCCGAGCAGGGCCTGCCCGGCTACGAGGCCGAGTCCTGGTTCGCCGTCTTCGCGCCAGCCAACACGCCCAAGGACGTGGTGGCCAAGCTCAACACCGAGCTGAACCGCATCTTCAAGCTGCCCGACGTGCAGGCCAAGCTGAAGACGCTGGGGCTCGATCCCGTGCTCGGAACGCCCGAGGCGCTGGCCACGTACCAGCGTAGCGAAATCGCCAAATGGGCCAAGGTGGTGAAGGACTCGGGCGCCAAGGCGGAGTAAGGCGCGGCGCTACATGGCGGGCGGGCGCGCCCCGCCATACCCCTGCTGGCGGAAGCGGTAGCCCACCTTGGGCACCGCCGCCACGCAGTTGTCGAGGCCGAGCGGGTGCAACGCCCGCCGCAACCGCGACACCAGCTGCGTGAGGCAATTCTCATCGACCATCGCCTCGGCGCCCCACACCGCCTCGATAATCTGCTGCCGCGACATCACGGTGTCGCGGTGCTCGATCAAGGCGGCCAGCAGGCGTAACTCAAAGCGCGTGACCTTGGCGACCACCCCGCCGTAGGAAATGACGCCCTGTGTCTCATCGACATGGAGGTCGTCCTCCGTGGCCGGCAAGGGCTGGGTGGCGGGCGGCATGCCCAGCCGGGCCAGCACATGCGCCAGGCCGCGCGCCTGTTCGAGTTCCGCACGGGCCTGGCCGGCGGGATCGGGCGCCAGCACGGTGTGCGGCACCGGGATGAAACGGTAGCCCTCGCGCGGCACGGTCACGATGTGCCCGTCCAGACCGACGGCGCTCAGTGCCTTGCGCAGCCGGTAGACCAGTTGCACGAGGTAAAGCTCGTCCACCAGTTCGGCACGCTTGCCCCAGACGCCATTCAGTAAATAATCCTTCGGCTTAACCGCTGGTTTTTCCTCTACCAATAACCGCAGCAATCGCTTTTGCTGGCCGGTTATCGTTGTCTCCACGCCGCCGCGAATCACGCGGTCATTGTCCCAGTCAAAAAATACCGAATCGCCATTACGGATCATTTCGCAACCCTCATGTCGTCTGCGATGGACGACAAGCGTACGGGCGCGATTCACCGGCTCCCATGGAAGATATTTTCGCGGCGATGTGCCCCGAGCGGGTGACGCCATCGCACCGGGCACGCGCAATATCACACGGGGTTGAAACAATGCGGCCGGACGCGCAATGGTTGTCGTCATTCTTTTCAGGAATTCACGTTGTCCACGCGGCGTAACCCAGCGCCGCGCGCGAACTCTCTAACATCGCGCGTTCCCGCTTATGGCGGCGATCATAACCCATTCGGGTCCGGCATCCTTGTGCGTCCGCACACTCAAAACTGCCAGTGCATAACCGGATGGATTCCCGGAAATCCACGTCATCCATTTCTTTGGCGTAGAAACATGATTCTTCGCATCGATTTTTTTTATAGCCTGCGATTAATCCTGACACAGAATATTCCATCCCCATTCCATGTCATTAAGTCTGGCCCGAGAGAAAGATGGCATGGCCGCCTGGCGAGGGTTTTGTCAACGCGAAGGGAACCGGCGGCATTCATCCAATTCTGCAAGGACAGATAGTCATGGCAAAAGTATCGGACAACAGCACCCCGGGCCAGCAAGGGCGGACAGGATTCGCATCCACGGGATATCGGAATGGGGCTCCCGATGAGCAGGCGCCGCCGAAAACGCCGCTGTCGCGCTTCAAGGGCCGCAGGCAAGCATTGAAGGGCGGGCGCGCCGGCAGTGCGCTGGTGTACAACGGCGACCCTGGCGATCCCGCCAAGCCGCAATCGGTAGGTGCCACGGAGCGCACTTACCAGCAAAACAAGTTCGATCCGGCCACGGAGACCGAGGACTATTCGTACACGGCGACGCGCGTGGTCAAGCGTGTCTACAACACCTACGGGGCCGTGCCCCAAGGCAGGAAGGTGTTTGGGTATTTCACGGATTGGTCGCAGTACGACGGTCGCCTCGAGGGCAACTTCAACAATGCATCGGCCGGGCGCGGCCTGGACATGATGCTGGTGAACGCGGCCGCCTACGACAAGATCATCATCGGCTTCGCCGGCATCGTCGGCGACAAGGGCGAGAAGCAGTACGTGATCGACAACGCCGCCGTGGACTTCGGCAAGAAGCTGCACGAAGCCACCTTCGTTGATCCCTGGGGCGATGTGGCGTCGTTCCTGAACGTGGGGTTCACCAGCTGGGTCAGCAATGACTACCAGGATCTCTTCATCCAGAGCAAGGCCCAGGGCGTGCTCGGCGGCCTGAAAAAGCTGAAGGACAAGAACCCCAACCTGAAGTTGTCGCTCAGTCTGGGCGGCTGGACGATGAGCGAGGCGTTCCACGCAGTGGCGGCGAATCCGAGCCAGCGCAAGACGCTGATCGACAGCCTGGCGTTCATCGTCCAGCGTTTTCCGATGTTCACCGAGATCGACCTGGACTGGGAGTATCCGGGCAACGCGGGCGCCGGCAATCCGCACGGCCCCGAGGACGCTGGCAACTTCCAGACGCTGGTGCGCGAACTCAAGCAGCGCCTGCCAAGCATCCGGGTCAGCATTGCCGCGGGCGCGTCCATGTCGACGCTGCTGACGTCCGATATCAAGGGGATGATCGCGTCGGGCGTGGAAGGCATCAACCTGATGACCTACGATTACTTCGGCACGCCGTGGGCGCCCAAGCTCGCCCATCACTCGAACTTGTTCGATGTCGATCCGGCGGACCCCGAAGGCCACAGCATTGACCGTGCCGTGAAGTACCTGCTCGGACAGGGCGTGCCGTCGACCAATATCAACATTGGCTTCGCCGCCTACAGCCGTAGCGGGCGCAACGCCGTGATCGACAGCTGGTCGCCGCTGCAGGGTACGTACAACCCGGGCTCCGGCACCACCACCGGCACGTTCGAGTCGGGCACCACGGAATTCTTCGACCTGCTCTACAACTACCTCGACCTGGAGCACCAGACCGGCATCAACGGCTTCAACGTCTATACGGACGAGGTGGCCGACGCGGACTATCTGTACAGCCCGGAGAGCGGCCTGTTCCTGTCCGTCGATACCCCGCGCTCGGTGTACGCCAAGGGCGAGTACGTGCGCAAGCACAACCTCGGCGGCCTGTTCACGTGGACCATCGACATGGACAGCGGCGTGCTGGTCAACGCCGCGCGTGAGGGGTTGGGCGCACCCGTGCAGACGCGCGTCGTCGACATGGACCCGTTCTACTTCTCCGGTATCAACGTGCAGGACGGCGGCAGGGCACCGGTAGCGGTGATCGACGGCCCCACGGAGGCGTTCGAGGGCGACGACGTGGAATTCACGGCGCTGCGTTCGGTGGGCTCTGACCTGACGTACAGCTGGAGCGCGCCGGGCCTGACCTTCATCGACGACAAGACCACGTCGACGGTGGGTGGCCTGCTGCCCACCGTGGCCCGTTCGTACACCATCACGCTGACCGTGCGTGACGGGAGCAACCGCACCAGCACGGCGACACAGACGCTGAAGGTCAAGGCGCGCACCGCGGCGCCGCCCACGTCGCGCATTTCGGTGGTGCTGGAGGCCGGCACGCCCTTCGCGCTCTCCGGGGAAGCGTCGTTCGATCCCGACAACGATCCGCTGACCTACCTCTGGGACGCGCCGGGCCTGCCGTTCTCCGGGAGTACCGAGGAGCTGGTGGAGGGTACGGCACCGTCGGTGGACGAGCAGACCGACTACTGGGTCAAGCTGACCGTGAACGATGGCACGCAGACCGACCAGAGCGCGATCTTCCTCTCCGTGGTGCCTGGCGAGACGCCGTCCGGCGGGGTGGTGGCCAAGATCACGGGTCGCTTGCAGGTGGAGGCGGGCGCGCCGATTTCGCTGTCGGCCGTCGACTCGACCGGCCCCGCGCCGCTGCTGTATGCGTGGGACGCGAACGGCCTGTCGTTCGATGGCGCCGACACGATCTCCGTGACCGGGAACGCGCCGATCGTCGACCGCGACACCACCATCCAGGTGACGGTGACGGTGACTGGCGCGGGCGGCAGCGGCGACCGGGACTCGGATACCGTGGAACTCCTGGTGCTGGCCGGCGGCAGTAGCGGCGACGAGGGCACGTGGCGTCCCGAGGGCTATCCGGGCGATGCCATCGTGACCAACAACTACCAGGGCCAGGGGCTGCATCAGTACAAGGCCAAGTGGTGGGCGGGCGCCGATCAGGAGCCGGGCGATCCTGACGTGACGACCACCCATGCGGAGGGCGACGCCAAGGTCTGGTACGACATGGGACCGGTCTGACAAACCGGGAAGACGGCCGGGTGAAGACCCGGTAGCGGTTCCGGGTGGCGGGTCATCGGCAGGATGACGCCCACCCGGCTTTTTGTTTCGGGCTACCTGATGTGGGGCGAGGCGCCATGGCCAGACTGCGGCGGCGGCGGAGGTGGTGGGTGGGATGGAGCCGGTGGGCGTGCGCGGCATGCCTCCTGGCGCTCTCCGGCTGCACGATGATCTGCATCCGTGGCGACCACAACCGCGTGCAGGATGCCGGCGGGCACGGCAAGATCATGCTGCCCGACCTTCGGCACGATGACAGCCCGACCCGCCATCAACCTGACGGTCAGGCGCGCCATCGTGAGGGCGGCCGGGGGCCCTAGGCTATCGCCTACGCGTCGGGTTCCGGCGGTTCCGGGCGGGCAACCGCGGGTCGCGCGTCGTCCTGGCTGCGCAGGCGGCTCAGGCTGATGGCGGCGCCGATGGCGGCGACTGCCGCGGCCACGCACAGCGCGCCGCGCGCGGCGCCGGTCGGATCGAGCCCGAACAGCAGCGCCACCACGGCCGTGCCGGTGGTCTGTCCCAGCAGTCGCGTTGTAGCTTGCGCGCCGCTCGCGCCGCCGCTGCGCTCGGGCGGCGTGGCGGTGATCATCGCGCGATTGTTCGGCGACTGGAAGAACCCGAAGCCGATGCCGCAGAGCGCCGTGCGCCAGGCGATGTCGAGGCTGGAGGCATCCTTGCCGAGCAGGGCCAGTCCGATCAGGCCGCCGGACAGGCAGATCAGGCCGGCACCGGCCAGGATCGACGCCGGATACCGCTCGGAGAGGCGTCCCGATACCAGCGCCATCGCGGCCACCATCAGCGGCCAGGGCGTGATCAGCAGTCCGGTCTCCTGGAGACTGCGTGCAAGCTGGTATTCCAGATAGAACGGCAGCGACACAAACGCCAGCATCTGGGTCATGAACGAGCAGAACGACGTGCCCACCGCCAGCGTGAAGGCCCGGCTGGCGAACAGGTCCACCGGCACGAGCGGCGCGAGGCGCCCGCGCTGGCGCCGCACCAGCAGCCAGCCGAGCCCGATCGCCGCGACCAGGCCCGCCGCGCCGGCCAGCCGCAGCGGGGCATGCCCGAGCGCGTCCACGCCCAGCACAAACATCCCGAACACGATGGCTGACAGCACGGCGCTGGGGTAGTCGAATTCGCGCGGCTGGGCGGGCGTCTCCGGCAGCGCGGTACGCGAGATCGCCAGCGCGGCGAACGCCACGGGAATATTCACGGCGAACAGCCATGGCCAGCTGCCCACGGCGAGGATCAGCGCGCCGAGCGACGGGCCCACCGCAATCGTCACCCCCACGACCAGCGCGTTGAGCCCGATACCGCGCCCGAGCTTGGTCGGCGGGTAGATGAACCGTACCAGCGCGGTGTTCACACTCATGATGCCGGCGCCGCCAATGCCCTGCAGCACCCGCGCCGCCACCAGCATCGGCAGGTTGGTGGCCAGTGCGCAGAGCACCGAGCCGACCAGGAAGGTGGCCAGCCCGACCCGGTACACGCGCTTGTAGCCGAGGATGTCGCCCAGCGACGACAGCGGCAGCAGGCAGACGGTGACCGTGAGCTGGTAGGCGTTGACGACCCAGATGGTCCGGGCGGGATCGGAATCGAGCGCCCGCGAGATGGACGGCAGCGCGATATTGGCGATGGAGCCGTCCAGCACGGCCATGATCAGGCCGCAGAAAACCGTGAGGATGGCCCAGGTGCGCTGGGGCTGGGGAAGACCTTGATCGGGCGGCATGAAAGGGGGGCGACTGGCGTATTCGTGCCGCGCCCCGGCCCCGGGGGAACCGGACCGGCGCGGCCGCGCCATTATCGTCCGGTGCCGCCGTCCCCGCAAATCGCGCTTTTGTGGTAGGCGCGGGTGGCCTCAGACCTGCGGCGCGGTGTCGCCCTCGGCATAGTGCTGCACCACGGTATGGAGCTGGTCGGCGAGGCCAGCCACCTCGGGCGTCCACGTGGCAGCGGCCTCGCACAGGTGTTCGACGTTTCGGCACACGCCCACGATATCGTGGGCCTGGACGATCTGGAACGCGCCCGCCGACCGGTGCGCCCAGTGCCGCAACCCGGCGGGGTCGTGCGCGGCGATGATCCGGGTGAGGTCGGGCAGATCGGTCTGCAGGTGTTCGCGCAGCAGCGACTGGTAGCGCGAGATGTCGGCGGGCGGCAGCACGGGCGGGGCCGGTGGCGCGGCCGGTGCCGAGGGGAGCGGCATCGCGAACGTCCGCAGCACCTGTTCCATCTCCCGCAGCGAGGCAGGTTTGCCGATATGGCCAGCGAAGCCCAGCGTATCCCAATCCACGGCCTGTCCGGTCTGGGTCACGGCGCTGAAGGCGAGCACGGGCAGGGCGGGCCGCGTGCGCCGCAGGGACTCGAGCAGCGCGTAGCCATCCATCACCGGCATGTGGATGTCGGTCAGCACGAGGTCGGGCTCGGCGGACATCTGCTCCAGCATCGCCAGCGCCTGACGCCCGTCGCCCACCACCACCGGATGCCAGCCCAGCGTCTGCAACTGTTCGGCGACCAGCGTCTGGTTCAGCGCGTTGTCCTCCACGACCAGGATCGTCCGGCCCGGGGCGGGGTTGTCATCGTTGGCGAGGGCTGCCGAGGCTTCGTCCTCTGCATTGTCGGCGTCGCCCTCATCCTCGCCGGAATCGCCCAGCGCCGCCTCGATGGCTGCGAAGATCGCGCTGTGGCTGTAAACCATCGCCTCATGCACGCCCGGTGCACGGCGCGCGGGACGATCAGGACCGTTGCGCGTGAGCCACGCCACGCCGGCAGGGCGGATCTCGCGCAGGGCCGCGAGCTCCGGCAGGCCGTAGTCCCCGGTTGCGACCAGTACATGGGGCCGGTTCCCGCGCAGGTATGCCAGCGCGCCGCCCAGGGTGTACGCGACATGGGTTTGCCATCCGGCCGATTGCAGCCAGGCGTCGATGGCCTCGCCGGACTCGGCTTCTTGGCACAGGACCATGGCGCGGCCGCCCGGCGCGGGCGGGGGCTGGGCGGCCCAGCCGGCGGCCCGTTCGAGCGGAATCGCCACGGTGAACGCCGTGCCGACGCCCTCCACGCTCTCCACGGCGATGCGGCCGTCCATCAGTTCGCAAAGCCGGGCGCAGATGGACAGCCCGAGGCCCGTCCCGCCATGGCGGCTGGTCGCTCCGGCGTCCCCTTGCACGAATGGCTGGAACACCCGCGCGACCAGTTCGGGCGGCATGCCGACGCCGGAATCCAGCACGCGGCACACCAGCGTCGTCCTGCCCCGGGGATCGGTGCCGACCTCGGCGGCCAGCGTGATCTTGCCGCAGGACGTGAACTTGAACGCGTTGCTGAGCAGGTTGTTGGCGATCTGCGCCAGCCGGGTCCGATCGCCCACGAGCACGGTATCGAGCGACGGCATCAGGTTGGCATGGAAGCGGATCGGCCGGTCCGCCGCCAGCGGGGCGAAGGCCAGCGCCACGCTTTCCAGTTCGTCGATGGGCCGGAACGGCGCTGCGGCCAGCGTCATCTCGCCGGCGTCGATCTTGGAGAAATCGAGGATGTCGTTGACGATGCGCCGCAAGCCCTCCGACGCCGCATTCAGCGCGCGCAGGCGCGGCGCGTGGGCTTCCAGGCCCTCGTCGCGCGCCAGCAGTTCGAGGTTGCCGAGCAGCGCATTCAGCGGCGTGCGGATCTCGTGGCTCATCGACGCGAAGAAGTTCGAGCGGGCCCGCATCATCGCCTCGGAGGTCTGCTGTGCCGCGCGCAGTTCGTGCTCGATCTGCTGTTGCGCCGTCACGTCCTGAATCGCACAGAACAGCACGTCCTCCTCCTGATACCGGGCGCGCGCGTGCGTGATCTGGAGGAACTGCTGTGCTTCGTCGTGCGGCTTGGGGGCGTCGTCCGGCTCCCGGGCGGGTACCACCACCTGCGCGACCGACACGATATCGCCCGGCGTGTCACGGCGTGCGCCATGCCGCAGCGCCTGCACCACGTGCGCGGGCAGCCGGCCGCCCTTGTTCAGGCTCAACAGCGAATCGGCGACCTGATTCGACGTCAGCACCACGTCGTCCTGGAGCCGGACGATGCACAGCCCGATCGGCGTGGCGCTGACCAGGATATGGTTGATCGTCTCGCTCTCCAGCGCACGGGCGGCTTCCGCGTGGCTGCGGCGCAGCAGGTGGACATCCCAATATCGCGCCGTCACGACAATGGCAGCGATCAGCAGCGCCCCGATCAGACCGATCAGCCCCAGCGCCTGCGCCACGGCGCTGAACAGGAGGCCGTACGAGAGCAGATAGACCAGCGCGCCGAAGCCGTGACCCAGCGGCTGGATCAGCACCATACCGGCGCGGGTGAAGGCAAAGGCGTCGGACGAGCGATCGCGCGCGTCAGTCAAGATGCGCCGAACCACCGCCGGCGGGGCGGGCGGGGACGGCGGTGACACGTCGATCTGCGCCTGCGCGTGGTTCACCAGCATCAAGGTGGCGGGGTCGCTGGGCCGCTGCAACTGGGCAAGGAAAGCGCCCACCGGGACGCTCGCGGCGACGAAGGCGACGGGTCGTTCCCCGTCGCTAACGGACATGAGGGCCGTCATCGCTGGCAACTGGAGCATGGGGTCGACGGTCGGGCCGATCCAGCGGGGCTCCCCTCGCGTGCCCGGCGCCGGGCCGGCGGGCAAAGCCCGCAGCGCCTCGGCGAAGCTGTCGCGCAACGTCGTCACAAGCCCCGGTTGCAGCGCAAGGGCCGTGGCCGAGGTACTGCCCGGCGACAGGACGATCGCGTAG
Source organism: Cupriavidus sp. 10L45 (assembly GCF_056395225.1). Lineage (NCBI taxonomy): Bacteria > Pseudomonadati > Pseudomonadota > Betaproteobacteria > Burkholderiales > Burkholderiaceae > Cupriavidus > Cupriavidus sp. 10L45. Next base: position 325,560 of record NZ_JBFTJC010000004.1, on the reverse strand, counting down.
GCCGCGTCGGCATCGACGATATAGGCCGGGTGATGGAGATCGAGCGCCTGTTGGGTGGTCAGCGCGGCATTGGCTACCTGCTGCAGTTGCCAGAGTCGATCAGGCAGCGCCGCACCCCAGGCGGCGCGCGTCTCGGGGGGAATCAGCAGGGTGTAGCGGCCGTCGGGCGGCGAGGCAATCCCGCTGGCGTGGACCTGCTGGAGCAGCGCCCGGGGCAGGTCGGCATCGGCGTGCGCCGGGTTGGGGGCCGGCCGGTACCGCTGCACATTCACCACGGTCAGGGCGGTGCGCCGCAGGAAGGTCGCCTCGCCCTGCAATTGCAGCGAGATTGCGCTGACATACTGGGCGACATGCCCGCGACGGTAGTCGATCTCCCGCGCCGCCGCCAGCACGGCAAGCAGCACCGCGGAGACGACGACAATGGCGATCAGCAGGCCGATGGTGGTGTAGTAGAGGTGCTGCTGCCGCCGGGCATTGCGCGCGAGCGAGGCGAAGGCCTGGGCGAGCGATTCTTGCGTGCGGTCGAGAATCTGCTGCATGAAGGATCAGATCAACCCGTGCTCGTAGGCATACCGGATGAGGTCCGTGTTGGTCTGGATGCTGAGCTTGCGCATGGCCACGGTCTTCTGGCTCGAGACCGTGCTGACCGAGCGGCCGAGCTTGCTGGCAATCTCGTTGAGCTGCAGCCCCTGCGCGTAGAGCCGCACGATCTCCAGTTCGCGCACGGTCAGTTCGGTGGATGGCGCGGCGGTGCTCGCGGCCTCCAGCACGGCGCGGATGGAGGGGGAAAAGAAATCGCCGCTGGTGGACGTGACCTGGATGCACGCGCGGATCACCTCGTGCGGATCGTCCTCCTTGCTCACGAAGGCGCGCGCGCCGAGTTTCATCGAGCGATGAATGACACCGGTATTGGTCTGGGCGCTGATCACGACGACCGGCGTCTTCGGATGCAGCCGCACCAGCCGGCGCAGCAGGTTGAAGCCGTCCAGCGAGCGGTCGCCGTGGCCCATGCTGAAATCGGTCACGGCGACGTCCGCCGGGGTGTGGCTCAGGGCGCTGGTCAGCTCGCTGCCATTCGTGCATTCGCACGCAATGACAAAGCCAGGCGTGCGCTGGAAGCAGTCTCGCAGGGCTGCCACCACGAGTGGGTGATCATCGGCCAGTGCAACTCGAATGATTCTTCCGGACATGCCTCGATTTCCTCTCGCTGACTGGCAGCGCATTCGGTATAAAACAGTGAAATGACAGCGCGTTGCGTGAAGTGTAGTGCTTTCGCAATGCTTAGGAAAATGCCTGCTGGATATCGATGATGTCTATCTTGAATTTCCGATGAATTAGGACCAGTCCGATATCGATGACGTATCTGCGAAGTCCATGACAATTGCAACAGTGTTGTTGCAATGCCGCGGCGTGGAACGCGATGATCGACCCTTTGCAGATTGTTGACGCCGGCGATTTCAGATTCGGAAAGATAAGATATTTTCGCAATAAATTCGATACGAAGAGAATCGTAATTTGGCGAAAAATTGATTGCATCATCGATTTCTACTCGACGCTGTTCGCAGTCTGGCGTGGGGCTGGAAAGGGGCTGGGATGGTGCTGGCGAAGGGGGCGGTGCCGGGCGGCGCCCGCCAGGGCCCGCCGGGAATACATCTACCGCCATTGGGGTCATTGGCCCGCCATCACGTGCCGGGCAGATTGGTGGCATGCTGTGGCGGCGCTCGCGCAATCCTGGCGCGACGCTCTTCCACGGTGAGGTGTGCCATGGCAAACCGCCCATTCTCCGAGTTTCCCGCCCATGAACGGCAAGACGTCGAGGCCGTGTTCCGGCAAGTCGGTCTTGCGTCACAAGAGTTCGAGATCTCAGACGTCAATGGCACGTCGGCCCGGCAGGTCACCGTGCGAAGGCAGCGCACCGGGGCCGAAAGCGTCTACGACGCCAGCCCCGGCAACGTATGGGTCGAGGAGTTCGAGAGCGATCTCGAGTGCGGCCTGTTCGGCCAGGTCTCGGTCTGACGGCGCTGGCGGTGCATGATCAGGCACCCAGGAGTGCCAGCCTGCCAGCGTCCTGACCGACGCTAGGATGTGTGCCGCCCGCGTTCCGGCGCGCGGCCGACAATGGCGGCGCCCGCGATCAACTCCTTCAGCAGCGCCAGCGACGACGCGCCGGGCATCCGGCACGGGTCCAGCTCGCCCTGGGCGGAGTAGCGCAGCAGCGTGGCGGCGTTGATCTTGCTCGCGTTGACGCGGCCCATCGACCAGCCCGCGAAGGCCCGCTCGGCGATTTCCTCGTAGTGCAGCAGCACCACGTCGTGGTGGCGCTTGTCCCGGCCAATGCTGAGGTACAGGCGCGAAACCGCCTCGCGGTCGCCTTCGAGCGCCTGCAGGAACACCCCGTTGCCGTGGCAGAGCACCCCGGTAATGCCATGGCGCAGGTTCTGCGCGAGGCTGGTTTCGAGAATATCGTCCAGCATGGCCGGTTCCATCGGCGCGCTGGCGCGGCTGGCGTAGATCAGGCGGACTAGCATCGGCAAATCCTCAGCGGCGATTCAGGTTGAGCAGCGTCAGGAACTCACGGCGCAGCTTGTCGTCCTTGAGGAACGAGCCGCGCATGACGCTGTTGGTCATCTTGGCGTCGGTGTCGCGCACGCCGCGCCAGTGCATGCAGAAATGCTCGGCCTCCATGACGATGGCCAGGCCATCAGGGTTCATCTTCTCCTGGAGCAGATCGGCGATCTGCGCCACCGCTTCCTCCTGGATCTGCGGACGGCACATGATCCATTCGGCCATGCGCGCGTACTTGGACAGGCCGATCAGGTTGGAATGGCGGTTCGGCATCACGCCGACCCAGAGACTGCCGATGATCGGGCACAGGTGGTGCGAGCACGCGCTGCGCACGCGGATCGGGCCCACGATCATCAGTTCGTTGAGCTGCTCGACGTTCGGAAACTCGGTGACCTCCGGCGCCTTGGCGTAGCGGCCCGCGAAAATCTCCTTCAGGTACATCTTGGCCACGCGGCGCGCGGTCTCGCGCGTGTTGTGATCCTGGTCCACGTCGATGACGAGCGTGCGCAGCACCTCTTCCATGCGCGCCTCGACTTCGGCCTGCAACGCGTCCAGCTCGCCGTGCTCGATATAGCGGGCGATGTTGTCGTTGGCGTGGAAACGCTCGCCGGCGGCTTGCAGGCGGCCCCGGATGCGTTCCGAGACTGGTGTGGAGGCGGGCGCGGGGAGGGAATCCCCGGAATGATCCTTGTGTGGCATGAGCGGGTGCTGGGGCAGTGGTGCGCGGTGCTTCACTATATGGCAGATGGCAGGGCGCCACAACCGGCCCCATCCGCGTGGGCAAACCGGCTAGCGCAGCACGGCCAATGCCGGCAGCAGCGCCAGCGGCATGACAAGGGCGCCAGTCTTCAGGAATGTGCCGGCGCCCACGGCATGGCCCTCACGCCGTAGGGCGGTCAGCCACAGCAGCGTGGCCAGCGAGCCGGTAACGGAGAGGTTCGGGCCCAGATCCACGCCGATCAGCACCGCTGCCGTCACGGTGTCCGAGGCGTGGCCGGCCGCCAGCGCCGAGGCCGACAGCAGCCCCGCCGGCAGGTTGTTCACGATATTGCTGATTACGCCCACCATCACGCCGGCCAGCCCGGCACCGAGCAGGCCGGCCGGGCCACCCTGCGCGGACATCGTGGAAAGATCGCGCACCCAGTGCGCCAGCGTATCGACCAGCCCGGTGCGCTCCAGGCCCGCCACCAGCACGAACAGCCCCGCCACCAGCGGCAGCACGCCCCAGGAAACCTCTTTCAGCGCCGGCACCAGCAGGCGGGGCCGCGTGGCGCAGACGGCGGCCAGCGTGGCCAGCCCGCCGAGGCAACTCGGCCAGCCCAGGTCCTGGCCGCGCAGCGAGGCCACCAGCAGCGCCAGCCCGGTACCGACGATGCCGAGCGTGGTCAGCCATGCCTGCGGCGTCAGCGGCGGCACGGGTACGTCTGAATCGATGCGTTCCGCCAGCGCATGGCGCTGCGTCCAGTACAGGACGACGAAGGTCATGACGATGGCGACCACGGACGGCAGTGTGAAGCGTGCGAGCCAGCCCGCCAGCGGCGGCATCCGCTCGCCGAACAGCACGAGATTGGCCGGGTTCGAGATCGGCAGCACGAAGCTCGCCGCGTTGGCGATGAATGCGCAGGCGTAGAGGTAGGGCAGCGGATGCTTGACCCGCGCGGCGCGCGTGGCCGCCAGCACCGCCGGCGTCAGCACCACGGCGGTGGCGTCGTTCGACATGAACACCGTGACCGCCGTGCCGAAGCCGTAGACCAGCAGGAACAGCCGGCGCGCCGAGCCCCTCGCGCCGCGCACGGCCAGCGCGGCCACATGGTCGAACAGGCCGGTCTTGCGGGCCAGTTCCGAGATCAGCATCATCCCGGCCAGGAACAGGTAGACGTCGTTGCCGCGCGCCACGGCGGCCAGCGCCTCGCGCCAGGGCAGCAGGCCCGCCACGCAGAGCAGCAGCGCGCCGGCCATGGCCCAGAAGGCTTCGGGCAGACGGAACGGACGCAGCAGCACGCCGGCGGTGGCCGCCGCGGCCACCGTCCAGATCATCGAGGCATGTTCACCGGGCATGGGAGGGAGCGTGTCGTCGGTTCAGAGCGGCGCGGCGGGGCTGGCCAGGGCAGCGGGCGGCAAACTGGTCGCGGCGGGCGTGGGGCCGGCCGGGCCCGGCGTCACCGGCACGCCGGCATCGGCAGGCAGGTCCGCCACCGCTGGCGGGGGCGGGAAGCCCAGCGCCGCGATGCCGTGCGCGCCGTCCGCGTTCTCGGCATAGGCCCAGTCGCCGTTGAACTTGGCGAGGTCCGCAGGCGGGGGGAAGGGGGCTTCCGGCACGCCGGCCAGCCGGCCTTCCATATAGGCGGCCCAGATCGGCAGCGCCGTGGTGGCGCCGAACTCGTGCCGGCCCAGGCTGTGGTTGTCGTCGAAGCCCATCCACGTCACCGTGACCACGTCGGCCGCATAGCCGGCGAACCAGCCGTCCACGGCATCGTTGGTCGTACCGGTCTTGCCGGCGATGTCGCCGCGCCGCAGGTAGCGCCGCACGCCGTTGCCGGTGCCGGCATCGACCACGCTCTGCAACAGGCTGTCCATCACGAAAGCGTTGCGCGCGGAAATCACTTGCGGCGGTTCCGCACCTGCATCGCCCGTGCCGGCGGTAAACAGCACGTTGCCTTCGCCATCGGTGATCTTGTCGATCAGGTACGGCTCCACGCGATGGCCGTGGTTGGCAAACACGCCATAGGCGGCCGCCAGCCGCAGCGGGGAGGTGCTGCCGGTACCCAGCGCCAGCGGCAGGTAGGGCGGCAGCCGCTTGGTGGCGAAACCGAACTTGCCGGCATGCTCGATGGCGTACGGCACGCCCACGGCCTGCAAGGTGCGGATGGCCGGCAGGTTGCGCGACTCGGCCAGCGCCTGGCGCACCGTGATCGGGCCCACGAAGCGGTTGTCGTCGTTCGACGGCTGCCAGCGCGGATTGTCCAGCGGCGCGTCGTTGATCAGCGTGGCCGGCGAGATGCCGCGCTCCAGCGCCGCGGAATAGATAAAGGGCTTGAAGGTCGAGCCGGGCTGGCGCTGGGCCTGCGTGGCGTGGTTGAAGCGATTGGTGGCGAAGTCCGCGCCGCCGATCATGGCCTCGATGGCGCCGGTGCGGCTGTCCAGCGAGACCAGCGCGGCCTGGGGCAGGGCGGCGTTAGGGGCATCGGCAGGCTTGGCGCCGTGGCGCTTGCCATAGCGCTCCAGGCCGGCCTGCACGGCGTCGTAGGCCAGCGTCTGGCGCATCGACGACACCGTGGTGTAGACATTCAGCCCGCGTGTATAGGCGTCGTCGCCAAAGCGGTCGTGCGCCAGTTGCCGGGCGAGTTCGGCCACGTACTCGGCATGGCCCGCGAAGCGGCCATTGCCGGCGTTGCTGACCACCAGCCGGGCGGCGCGCGCCTCGCGGTATTCATCCTGGTTGATCATGCCGAGCGCCAGCATGCGCCCCAGCACGTACTCCTGCCGCCGCTTGGCGCGCGGGAAGTTGACCACCGGATTCATCGTGGAGGGCGCCTTGGGCAGCCCGGCCAGCATCGCGGACTCCGCCAGCGACAACGCCGCGAGCGGCTTGCCGAAGTAGGTCTGCGCGGCACTGCCAAAGCCGTAGGCGTGCTCGCCCAGGTAGACCTGGTTCATGTACAGCTCGAGGATGCGCGCCTTGGGCAGCGTGCGGTCGATCTGCCAGGCCAGCAGGATCTCGTACCACTTGCGGGACAGCGTTTTCTCGCGCGAGAGGTAGAAATTGCGCGCCACCTGCATGGTGATGGTGGAGGCGCCCTGCGCGTAGCCTTCGCCCAGATTGGCCAGCGCGGCGCGGAACAGGCCCGGCACGTCCACGCCCACATGATGGAAGAACTGGTCGTCCTCGGCGGCGAGCAGTGCATTGGACATGCGCTGCGGCACGTGCTCGATCGGGATGAACTCGCGGTGCTCGGTGCCGAACTCGCCGATCAGCACGTCGTCGCTGGTGTAGACACGCAGCGGCACGTCGGGGCGGTAGTCGCGCAAGGCATCGACATTGGGGAGCTGCCGCAGGCTGATGACCGCGGCAAAACCGGCGAGCAACACGCCGCTCGCTGCCAGCGCCGCGGTGACGGCGGCAGCCTTGACTGCAAATCTTTTCATGGCGCGCATTCTACCGTGCTGCAGGTAGCGGCAACGCCACTCCGGTATCTGAATGATCGGTGGGTGGCACCTTATCCACACGGACGGTCGGTCGTTCGTGTGGATTATGAGGCACTTGTTGCGCGAATTCGCAGAGGGCCTGCCACGTCTCGGGCCGTTCGACGATGGTGAAGTGGTCCACGCCGGGAATGGTCTGGAGCGAAACCGGCCCCGGCCAGGCCGCCATCAGCCGTTCCGAGCACTCGTGCGGGACCACGTCGTCCGTCTCGGCCAGCAGCACCTTGGTGCTCTGCACGACCTTCTTGCAGTGCGAAATCGAGTCGAAATGGTGACGCATGAGCTGGCGCAGCGGCACCAGCGGAAAGCGCTTGCGGACGATTTCCAGCAGCGAGTCGTAGGGGGTGATCAGCTGCAGGCTTTCGAAATCCTGCAGATCGGCGAGCTGGATGGCCACCCCGGTCCCGAGCGAGCGGCCCACCACGTGCACGCGCACGCCGGGAAAGGCGCGGCGGATATGGAGCAGGAACTGGCTGGCATCGGCCACGGCGGCGGCCTCTGAAGGCATGCCGTCAGAATGGCCCAGGCCGCGATAGTCGAATGTGGCGAAGCCCATGCCCGGCGCCAGCCACTTCACGTATTGCAGGGTTTCCAGCACGTCCTCGCCACGGCCCGGCAGGTAGAACAGCAGGTCCCGCACGCCTTCGTGGTCCGCGTGGTAGACGTAGCCCCGGAACAGGCCGCCCGGCACGGTGTGCGAATAGGCGACGATGCCTTCGGGCAGGTCGCGCGGCGGGCGCCGGCGGGCATCGAACAGCAGCTTTTCCTGGTTCACGGCCAGGTAGGTCCAGTAGCAGACAAAGCCGCCGGCGGTCAGCAGCGTGGCGGCGACCGAGCGGCGGAGCAGCGTGGTGAGGCGGGGGGCGTCGAGGGCAGACATGGGGCGATGGGGCAGGCGCGGCGGCAGGTGGCGACGAAGCTACCTGATTTTGAAGGATGAGGGCGTTCGACCGCCAGAGGCGCCGCCGAGTTCTTGTACGATACGCCTCACAAACATGGAAGGAACCTTGGCATGAACGACGAACAGAAGCGCGCGGAAGAAAACGAGGCGATGGAACGCGTGGTCAACGCCACGCGCCAGGTACAGGTGGCGTTTGCCGCGCTGCAGAGCCAGTATCCGCCGCAGGGCAGCGGCAAGCCGTCGAAGATGGCGCTCCAGACCTTCGACGCCGCGCTCCAGGCGCTCGAAGACGCACAGGCCGGCTTCGACGATCTGCTGAACGAACTGCTCGACGGCAACCGCTGACTCCCGGTCACGCGTCATCTACGGTTGCAGCGTGAACCGCTGCTGCCGCACCGAGGCCGAATCCAGGCCGACCTGCACGTTGAAATCGCCCGGCTCGGCCACGTACTCCAGCTTGCCGTTGTAGAAGCGCAGCTTGTCTTCGCCGATCGGGAAGCTCACCACGCGGGACTCGCCCGGCTTGAGCATCACCTTGCGGAAGTCCTTCAGCTCCTTCACCGGCCGTACCACCGAGGCGGTCACGTCCTGAATGTAGAGCTGCACCACGGTCTCGCCTTCGCGCGTGCCGGTATTCTTCACGGTCACGCTGGCGGTGATCTGGCCGTTGCGCGGCAGCGCCTGGCCCGAGAGCGCCACGTCGGAGAGACTGAACGTGGTGTAGCTCAGGCCATAGCCGAACGGATACAGCGGGCCGGATTCCTCCTCGAAGTACTGGGAGGTGTAGTTCGGCGGCTTGCCCGGCGTGAACGGCCGTCCAATGCGCAGGTGGTTGTAGTACGTGGGAATCTGGCCGAGCGAGCGCGGGAACGAGATCGGCAGCTTGCCGGACGGGTTTTCGTCGCCAAACAGCACATCGGCGATGGCGTGGCCGCCCTCGGTGCCCGGATACCAGGCTTCCAGCAGCGCGTCGGCGTTGTCGCGCTCCCAGTTGATGGTCAGCGGGCGGCCGTTCATCAGCACCACCACCAGCGGCTTGCCGGTGGTGCGCAGCGCCCGCAGCAGCGTCTGCTGGCTGCCCGGCAGGGACAGCGTGGTGCGGCTGGAAGCCTCGTGCGACATCCCGCGCGACTCGCCCACGGCCACCACGATGGTATCGGCCTGCCGCGCCGTCTCCACGGCCTCGGCAATCATCTCGCCCGGCGAGCGCTTGTCCTGCACCACCTCGGGGTTATCCCAGTTCAGGAAGTTCAGGTAGCCGACCACGCGTTCGTCGTCGGTCATGTTGGCGCCGCGCGCGTACCGCACCTGGCCGCTTCCGGCCAGCGCGTCGCGCATGCCCTGCAGCAGCGTCACGGACTGGGTGGCCTTGCCTGCCGCCGACCAGCTACCCATGATGTCGATGGGCGCGTCAGCCAGCGGGCCGATCACGGCCACCGTGCCGCCCTTCTTCAGCGGCAGCGTCTGGTTGCGGTTTTCCAGCAGCACGAGCGACTTGCGCGCCGCGGTGCGGGCCTCCGCGCGGTGCAGGCGGCTCTCGGCGTTCACGTCGGCCGGGTCCTGTGCCGCCGTGCCGATGCGGCGATACGGGTCCTGGAACAGGCCCATGTCGTACTTGGCGCCCAGCACCTCGCGCACGGCCTCGTCGATCAGCCGCACCGGCACCTCGCCTGTCTTCACGAGGTCGGGCAACTGCTCCAGGTAGCGCGAATCCGCCATGCTCATGTCCACGCCGGCCTCGATGGCGAGGCGGGCGGCCTGGCGGCCGTTGTCGGCCACGCCGTGGCGCAGCAACTCGTCGATGGCACCGTGGTCGCTCACGGTCACGCCCTTGAAGCCCCATTCCTTGCGGAGGAGGTCGCGCAGCAGCCATTTGTTCGACGTGGCCGGCACGCCGTTCACCGAGTTCAGCGCGATCATCACCCCGCCGGCACCCGCATCCAGCCCGGCGCGGTAGGGCGGCAGGTAGTCCTGGTACATACGCTGCGGGCTCATGTCCACGGTGTTGTAATCGCGCCCGCCCTCCACGGCGCCATACAGCGCGAAGTGCTTGACGAAGGCCATCACGCTGTCCGGGTTGGCCGGCGTGGCGCCCTGGAAGCCGCGCACGCTGGCGCGCGCGCATTGGGAGACGAGGTACGGGTCTTCGCCAAAGCCCTCGGAGGTGCGCCCCCAGCGCGGATCGCGGGAGATATCGACCATCGGCGCGAAGGTGGCATCCAGGCCGTCGGCGCTGGCTTCCTTGCCCGAGATGCGCGCGGCCTGCTCGACCACGGCCATGTCCCAGCTCGACGCCAGGCCGAGGCTGATCGGGAACACCGTGCGATGGCCGTGCACCACGTCATAGGCGAAGAAAATGGGAATCTTCAGGCGGCTCTGCTGCGCGGCGGCGTCCTGGAGCGGGCGGTTGTCGGCGCGGGTCACCGAGTTGAAGGTGCCCCCCACGCGGCCGGCGGCGATTTCCTTGATCAACTGCGGCTGCGGCATGTCCTGGCCGATGCTGATGAGCCGCAGCTGGCCGATCTTCTCCTCCAGGGTCATCTTGCCGATCAGGTCGGCGATGAACGCGTTCTTGTCGCCGGCGGCGACCGGTGCGGCGCCGGCCAGCGCCGGCGTACAAACCAGGCTGGCCGCAAGGGCCAGCGTCGAAAGCAATCGCATGTGGTGAGTCTTCCCCAATGAGCCAGGCCCGCAATCATGCCCCGAAGTGCCCTGAAAGTGTGCACAAGGGTGCAGGAAGCGGCGCTGGCCGGCTGTCGTCCAACGTCTGATCGGCACGTCGGGCGAAATCGGTTATTTTTGTGGACTGCGTCGGCAGTTTACCCAAATAGGACGGCAACTTTGCCTCCCGGGCGCTGTCAGCCTGTTTTCGATTCGATTTTTCTGGAGGGATTCGTGGTTCTTGCCGTCTTTGCCGCGTCATTACGTAACAAGATGCAACTTGCCTTGCCGGCCATCGCGCTCGCGGGCGCGTTCGTGGCCAGCACGCCAGCCGCCGCCTTCTCGCTCGACGACGTGACCACCCGCGCCAGATCGATGGCGGACCAGCCCTATGTGGCCCCGGTCAGCAACCTGCCGCCGGCCTTCTCGAAGATGCAGTTTGCCGACTACATCAAGATCCAGCCGAAGATGGATGCGGTGGAGTGGAAAGACCAGCCCACGCCGTACCGGCTGGGCTTCTACCATCAGGGCATGCACTTCAGCACGCCGGTCAAGATCAACGAGATCGTCGGCAGGAACGTGCAGGAGATCCGCTACTCGCCCACTCGTTTCGATTTCGGCGACCTCAAGCTCGACAAGGCCGCGACCAACAACCTCGGCTACGCGGGTTTCCGCGTGCTCTACCCGCTGAACCGGCCAGACAAGCTCGATGAAGTGATGAGCATCCTGGGCGCGAGCTACTTCCGCGTGATCGGCAAGGGCCAGGTCTACGGGCTCTCCGCGCGCGGGCTGGCGATCGATACCGGCCTGCCCGTGGCCGAGGAGTTCCCGGCCTTCCGCGAATTCTGGATCGAGCGGCCTACGGCGCCGGGCAAGCCGCTGGTGTTCTTCGCGCTGATGGATTCCCAGCGCGCCACGGGCGCCTACCGCTTCGAGCTGATGCCGGGCACGGACGCAACGCTTAAGGTCCAGGCGCGCGTGTTCATGCGCGGCGCGGTGACCAAGCTCGGCATTGCGCCGCTGACCAGCATGTTCCTGTTCGGCCCGAACCAGCAGCGCGACGCCAACAACTTCCGCCCGGCGCTGCATGACTCGAACGGGCTCTCCATCCACACCGGCGACGGCGAATGGCTGTGGCGCCCGCTGAACAACCCCAAGCATCTGGCGATCAGCACCTTCCAGGTGAACAACCCGCGTGGGTTTGGCCTGATGCAGCGCGGCCGTGAGTTCTCGGCCTACGAGGACCTCAAGGACCGCTACGACCTGCGCCCGAGCGCGTGGATCGAGCCGCAGGGCGACTGGGGCCGCGGCAAGGTCGAGCTGGTGGAGATTCCCACGCCGGACGAGACCAACGACAACATCGTCGCGTTCTGGACGCCTGACCAGCTGCCGCCGAAGGGCCAGCCGATCAGGGCCGACTACACCATGCACTGGACCATGGACGAGCGCGCGATGGTCGACAAGGACCTCGCCTGGGTCAAGCAGACGCTGCGCAGCGCGGGCGAGATCATGCAGGCCAACCTGATCCGCCATCTGGATGGCAGTCTGGGCTTCGTGGTCGACTTCGAGGGCGGCGCACTGGCCAAGCTGCCGCCGAACGCGCCGGTGCGCGCGTCGTTCAGCGTCAGCGACAACGCCGAGGTCATCGAGAACATCCTGCAGCCGAACCCGGTGACCAAGGGCTACCGGGTGACGCTGCGGATCAAGGTCAAGGACCCGAAGAAGGTGGTGGAGATGCGCGAGGCGCTGGTTTCCGGCGACAAGGTGCTCAGCGAGACGTGGAGCTACCAACTGCCGCCGGATTCGATGCCGGCCAACTGATCACGGATCGCCGTACGGCGATGCACCCGAGCGGGCCGCCTTAGCGCGGCCCGTTTTTCTTGGGGAGGGGGATGCGCCCGGCGCCTTCCCGCAGCGGCTTGAGCAGGTCCGACAGCCCGTTGTGGTCGAGTTCGTGCATCAGCGCCAGCAGGCGGCCAATCTCGCCGGGCGGGAAGCCCTCGCGCGCGAACCAGTTCAGGTAGTTGCCGGGCAGGTCGGCAATCAGCGTGCCCTTGTGCTTGCCAAACGGCATGGTGCGCGTGACGAGCAGGCGCAGGGCTTCGGCGTCGGGAAGCATGGGCGGCTATCGGTTGGGTCGGGAAAGCGGGCATTGTAGCGCCGCCGCCGGTCACTCGGCGTCGTGGAAGATGATGCCGAGCGTGTGGCGCATGCCCGAGCGCAGGCGGCTCACGCCGTGACGCATGTTCACCCTGTAGGGCCCGCGCGTGCCCTGCACGGGCCGCTGGCTGACCGCGAAGACCACCGCGTCGCCCTGCGCCAGCGCCACCACTTCCGCGCGCGACTGCATGCGCGGGCGCTGCTCCGTCATCACGAACTCGCCGCCGGTGAAGCCGGTGCCGGGCGCCGACAGCAGGATCGCCACCTGGAGCGGGAACACCTGTGCGCCGTACAGGTCCTGGTGCAGGCAGTTGTAGTCCCCCTCTCCATAGGCCAGCAGCAGCGGCGTGGGCCGGCGCTGGCCGGCGCGGTGGCACGCGTCGAGAAAGACGGCGTGCTCGGGCGGAAATTGCCGTTCGATGCCCATGGCCGCGTGCCAGCGGTTGGCCACGGGCACCAGATGCGGATAGAGCGCCGTGCGCAGCCCTTCGACCAGCGGCGGCAGCGGGTAGCGGAAGTACTTGTACTCGCCCAGCCCGAAGCCGTGCCGGCCCATGACGATGTGCGACCGGTACAGGGCGTCTTCGTCGTAGCGCGCCGCCAGGGCGTCGCATTCGGCGGCCGAGAGCAGGCCCGGGATGGTCGCGCAGCCCTGCGCGTCGAGGTCTTGCGTGATGGCGTCCCAGTCGAGCGCGCTCACGCGCTGCGCCGGATCGTGCTGGTAGGAAGATGTCCGCATCCGCATACCTTAAGCCACCGGCGGGCGCCGCGCTCGCCGGATTCGGACCCCCGTTCCAAACTGTTGTTCCAAATGTCACCGATGGTGCGGCCCCGCACGGAGCGTGGGTGTCACGCTGGCTTATCTTTCGTCGGTCAGCAACCTCAAACAGGAATGATTGCCGATGAAAGACGAGCATATGGCGGCCCACGGAGCTGACCAGGCACCTGCATCCATTCGCGAAACCGGGGCCTTCAGCAAGGCCAGTGCCCTCCCGATGAAGCCCTGCGAGATCCAGCCCGGCTGGGTGCGCAGCGGCCAACCCGTGACGCACTACAGCGAGCATTCGACCGCGGCGGATGAACTTGCCTGGACCTCTGTGTGGGACTGCACACAAGGCGCCTTCGAGTGGCACTACGCGCTCGACGAGATCGTCTACATCCTCGAAGGGGAGACCCGCGTGACGGATGCCCACGGGCGCACCCACACGCTGCGGGCTGGCTCGATTGGCTACTTTCCGGCGCATACCACGTGGTACTGGGAGGTAGACCAGTACGTACGCAAGGTGGCGATCTGCCGGCGCGAGGTGCCTGTCGGCCTGCGCCTGGCCACGCGCTTGCTGGCGCGGATCAACCTCGATGGGCGGCTGCTGCGCCGCCTGCGCGCCAGGGGCCAGGTCACCGGCGCCATCACGCGCAAGCGCGCGGCGGCGTTGATGCTGATGCTGGCGGCGGCTGTCGGGGCCATCGCGGCCACGTAAGACGGCTAGGGTTCGCCCGGCGCCAGCTTGTCCAGCAGGCGCAGCAGCGTCTGCCGCTCTGCCTCGGAGAGCTGCGCGCCGATGCGGGCGTCGTGGTCGCAGACCGCCTCGGTCACGGCGGCCAGCGTCTGGCGGCCCGTGGCCGTCAGCGCCAGCGCGTACGCACGCCGGTCCGTGGGCGAAGGCTCGCGCGCGACCAGCTGCATGGCTTCGAGCGCATCGAACAGCATCACCGCCCCGGAGCGGGCGATGCCGAGGATGCGCGCGAGGTCCGTCAGCCGCACGCCGGGATTCCGCGCGATGATCTGCAACGCCGAGAAACGCGGCGGCGTGATCTGCCACGCCGCGAGCGAACGGACGAAATCCTCGTAGATGCGGATCTGCGCGCGGCGGATGGCGTAGCCGGTCAGCGTGTCCAGCACGCCGTAGTCCACGTCGGGCAGATGGGGGTTGAAGTGCCCCTCGCCGTCTGCGCCCTCGCCGAGGGCCGGATCCGGCGCCAGCGGCTCGCGCGTCTTGCGCGTGCTAGACCCCTTACCTGTTGCCGTCATCGTCAGCGCACGACGAAATAGCGCAGCACCACGCGGTCCGGGTAGCGCGCGCCAGTGGCCACGAAGGTGTGGCGCACCAGCCAGAGGTAGGCGGGCGCGGCGGTTTCGAAGCGTGGTGCGGTGCGGAAATAGAGGCGGGACGGGTCCACCGTGCCGCCCGCGTTGAGCTGGGCGATATCGGCCTCCGTGCCGCTGCGCACGCCGGCGTTGACGATATAGATGCGCGCGCCGTCGTCGGTTTCCAGCACATAGCGCGCTTCGATGTCGGCCGTGGTCCAGCCGTCGCCGCTGCCGGGGCGGATCAGCTGGAAGTCAGCGCCGCCGGGCAGGATGCGGCCATTGAGCAACGGCCCGGACGCCGTGCCGGACAGGATCGGGATCACGCGGCGCTGGCCGAGCGGCCCGGCGCCGAGATCCGTGGCGGGTGCCACCGCGATCTCAAAGTCCGCCACCAGTTCCAGCGCCGGCGTGGGCAGGGCGAGCGTCATTTCAGCAGCTTCCAGTTGCCGTTGTCGATGGTCAGCATCACCCGGCCGCGATTGTCGAAGCCGAAATGGTCCTGCGCCGTGTAGTTCAGTACGCCGTGGGAGACGACGATGTCGCGCTCGCTTTCCAGGGCGTCGCGCAGCGCCTTGCGGAACTCGGGCGTGCCCGGCTTGGCGTGCTTGAGCGCCACAGGCACGATGCGCTGCAGCACCAGCCCCGCGTCATACGGATGGGCGCCGAACTGTGTGCGGGTTTCCGGCCCGTACTGCTTCTCGTAGCGCGTGACGTAGTCGAGGCCCGGTTTGCGCGGCGCGCTGTCCGCCGGCAGCTGCTCGGCCACGATCACCGGCCCCGCCGGCAGGATCGCCCCGTTGACAGCCTTGCCGCCGATGCGGATCAGGTCGCGCGTGGCCGCGCCGTGCGTCTGGTAGACCGGGCCGGTGTAGCCGCGCTCGCGCAGCGTGGTGTGCGGCAGCGCCGCGCCGGTGCCGGCGCCGGCAATCAGCATCGCGTCAGGCTTGGCAGCCATCATCTTGAGCACCTGGGCGGTCACGCTGGTGTCGGAGCGCGCGTAGCGCTCGGTGGCCAGGATGCGGATGCCCTTGGCCGACGCGGCGCTGGTGAACTCCTTGAGCCACGTTTCGCCGTAGGCGTCGGCAAAGCCGATAAAGGCGACGCTCTTGACGCCATTGGCCTGCGCCCGGGCGGCCACTGCGTCGGCCATCAGCTTCACTGGCTGGGCCAGCCGGTAGGTCCACGCGCCGCGCCCGGGCTTCAGTTCGATGGGCGAGAAGGCGAGCTGTACGGTCTGGCTCTCGTCCGCCACTTCCGAGATGGCGATGGACGGCGCCACCGACGACGAGCCCAGGATGATGTCGACCTTGTCCTCGGTCACAAAGCGCCGCGCCACCTTGGTGCCCTGCGTGGGGTCCGAGGCGTCGTCCATGAGGATGTAGCGGATCTTCTCGCCGCCGATGGTCTCGGGCAGGAACGGCATGGTGTTCTTCTGCGGAATGCCGAGCGAGGCGGACGGGCCGGTCGAGGAAATGCTGACGCCGACGGTGACCTCGGCATGGGCGAGGCCGGCGGCCAGCAGCAGGGCCGGCAGGGCATTCAGGCTGAGGCGGATGGGGTGCGGCTTCATGTTGTCTCCCTGTTTTGTTGTGATGTCAGGCGCGCGGGGCGTCGGCCTGGAGTTGCTGCTGGCCGAAGCCGGCCAGGTTCTTGTAGCGCTGGGCGATGGCCTCCAGCTCGGCGCGCGGAATCACCGCATCGATCTGGGAAAACCCCTGCGGCGCGCGCTCCTCGGCCATCTGCATGACCTGCTCGGGGCCGTTCATCCGGTTGCGCAGCACGATGCCGGCGGTGCGCGGCAGCCGTTCCGCCTCGTACTCGCGCAGCGCGTAGTCCAGGTCGGCGTGGCCGAGCAGGCAGTCGGTCAGGTAGCGGGCATCGACAATCGCCTGGGCGCTGCCGTTGGAGCCGATCGGGTACATCGGATGCGCCGCATCACCCAGCAGCGTCACGCGGCCGAAGGTCCAGCGCGGCAGGCAGTCCTTGTCCACCATCGGGAACTCGTAGATGGCCGGCGCGCCGTCGATCAGCGCGGGAATGTCGATCCAGTCCCAGCGCCAGTCGGCAAAGGCGTCGCGGAACACGGATTTGTCCACCTCACGGTTCCAGTCGCTGCGCGGCGGCTCGTCCGGGTAGCTGTCCGGCACGCGCAGCTCGGCAATCCAGTTGATCAGCGAGCGGCCCTGCCGGTGCAGCGGCGCGGAGATCGGATAGGCGACGAACTTCTGGTCCTGATGGCCGGCCATGAACATCGAACGCCCATCGAGGTAGGGCGCGGCCTCGGTGGTGGCGCGCCAGAGCAGGCGGCGGGAGAAGCGCGGTGCGTCGCCGGTCGGATAGAAGTGCCGGCGCACGGCCGAGTGGATGCCGTCGGCGCCCACCAGCACGTCGGCGTCGGCCTCGACGGTGGCGCCGTCGCTGCGGCGCCGCAGCACGAAGCGCGCGCGCTCGCCCGCCTTGCCGCCGCCCACCGAGGCGATGGACTCGATCGCATGGCCGGTATGCACCCGGTCCGCGCCCAGCCGCTGCACCGCCGTCTCGTACAGCAACATCTGGAACTGCCCGCGATGCACCGAGAACTGCGGCCAGGCATAGCCAGCGGCCATGCCGCGCGGCTCGTGCCAGATCTGCTGCCCGAGCTTGTTGTAGTAGGAAAGGGAGGATGTCTCGATGGCGATCTCGGCCAGCGCGTCCTGCAGCCCCAGCGCGGCGAGTTCCCGCACCGCATGCGGCAGCAGGTTGATGCCGACGCCAAGCGGGCGGATCTGCTCGCTGGCTTCCCAGACTTCCACATCCATGCCGTGCCGATGGCAGAGCAAGGCGAGCGTCAGCCCGCCAATGCCGCCGCCGGCGATGGCGATCTTCGGGGTCTTCATGGTCTCCTCCGCGGCCTTTTGTCCGGGCGTGGCGCGCCGGTGGCCGTTATCTGCGATGCCGAAATTGTTATGGAGTATAACTAAATGGCTCGCAAGTCCGGGGTGCCAGATCGCCCGTGTTTACCCGGGTGGCGGCGTGGCGGAGGGGTGCGCCTCGGCCTGCGCCCAGCGGCTGCGTTCGAGCCAGTAAACCATCCCCCACGCATACAGCGTGATGCCGATGAACAGCGCCATCCGCACGGCAAAGGCCGTGTAGACGTCCTTGCCGGCGGCGCTGTCCTGGATCGACTGGCCCAGCAGGATGATCAGCGTCACGAGGGTGTTGAGCCAGAACCCGGGCGTCAGCCGCGTGGGGCTGAGCCGGTAGAGCTTGCGCGCCAGCAGCAGCGCGAACAGCAGCATCCACAGGAAGAGCATCCACAGGTGCACGAACAGGCTCAGCGCGCACCAGAACAGGATGGCCAGCACGCCGCCGAGCAGCGTGGAGCCGAGCAGTTCGCGCCCGGCGTCGCGCGCGGTGGTCGTGCAGGTCTGCCGGCCCAGGCTCACGGCCTTCATCAACACCGGGGTATAGCCAGACGGGTCGGTCAGCGCCAGCAGGAACGCGGGCATCACCACCAGCGCGGCGCGCAGGGCAATCCACGTGGCCTGTAGTTCGGGCAGCGCAGCGGGCTTGGGCGCCGCCGCGCCGCCGGCCTCCGGAAACAGCCAGTGGCAGAGCGCCAGCACCGCCACCGCCATCAGCATGCCCTTGGCCAGCGCGCTGACCACCTCCAGCGCCAGGCTGAACTCGAATACGCCGGCGGAGGGAATCAAGGTGAGGCCGACGGCGAGGAAGGTCCCCACGAGGTTGCTCCCGCCGCGCAGGCCATAGCGGAAGGTGACGAACAGCCCCAGCGCGACCACCAGCACGCCGCTGAACGGCGCGTACTGCAACAGGGGAATCAGCAGCAGGCCCACGCCGGTGGTCAGCATGACCAGTAGCGTCAGCGCCACGCCGGCCTTCCAGGACAGCGGCTGGTTGACCATCGCCAGCAGGAAGGCGCACAGCACGGGCGCGAGCATCGGCACGGGCAGCGCCAGCCCGAAGCTGATCGCCATGCACAGCGCCGTGCCGAACGCCAGCCGGATGGGACGTTGCTGCCGGGGTGGGCGGGCGAGAGGCATGGCGGCGCGTGGGCGATCAATAGATGTAGGACAGCCAGCTCATCACGTAGAGGAACGCGCGGCCCAGCGGATTGAGCGGATTGCCCTGCGTGGGGAAGGCCATGACTTCGGCCTGGCCGCCGATGCGGATGCCGGTCAGTCCACGCAGCTCCGCCGTATCCAGTTCGATGATCACCGGGAAGCGCTGCGCCGGACGCAGCCAGTCGCGGCTGTTCTGCACCGTGGGCAGGGTGCCGGGCGGGGCGGGCTGCCCGACACTGACGCCATAGCCGACGCTGCGCACGCGGCCTTCGAAGATGCGCCCCGGCAGGGCGTCGAGCACCACCGACACCGGCGTGCCCGGCTGCACATGGCCGAGGTTGTTCTCGGTCATCTCGGCCGTGACCCAGATGTCGTGGATCGTGATCAGCGTCATCACCGGGTTGCCGGCGGCGGCGAACTGGCCGGTATCGGTGCGCAGGTCCGTCACCAGCCCGGCGGAACGCGCGCGCACCTGGGTGTTCGACAGGTCGAGTTCGGCCTTCTCCACCGCGCCCGCCGCGCTGCGCAGCTTGGCGTTGTCTTCCGCGCTGCCGCCTTCCTGCTCGATGGCGCGCTGCACCTCGGCGCGGGACGCCGCCACCTTGCTGGTGGCCTGTTCCAGATCGGCACGGGCGATTTCGAGCCGGCGCAGCGAGATGGTGCCGGCGTCCTCCCGATAGAGCCGTTCGAGCCGGTCGCTGTCCTGCCGCGCCTTGACCTCCAGCGCCTGCGCGGCGCGCAGCGAGGCGCGTGCCGATTCGATGCCGGCCGTGCTGGCCCCGATCTGCCGGCGCGTGGCCTCCAGGTCCGCACGGGCGCGGTCCACGGCAATCCGATATTGCCCCGGGTCCACCTCGAACAGCATGGCGCCGGCCTGCACGTCCTGGTTGTTGCGCACATGCACGCGCGTGACGCGGCCGGACACCTCCGAGGCCACCGGCACGATGAACGCCTGGATCCGCGCCTGCTGGGTGTAGGGAGTGAGCCGGTCGGCGAGCAGGTACCAGACCAGGCTGATCACGATCAGCACGACGACCCAGCGGATGCCCTTGCGCGCCGGATCGGCGGGCGGAGGCGGAGCGGTTGGCGAGGTCGGCGGGGGTGGGGCCTGCGTGGTGTCTGTCATGGGGCGGCACCGGTGGGTACGCGGCGCGGTTCGTCGAGCAGCACGCCCCAGTCGGTGCGCTGCTGCATCTGGGTGCGCGTGGCGGCGTCCACGAGCATCTGGTCCGTGTGCCAGCCGCCGCCGAGCGCCTTGTACAGCGCGATCAGGTTCGACACGGCGCTGCCGCGGTTGACCAGATAGGTGTCCTGCTGGGCCGACAGCGCGCGCTGCGCGTCGAGCACGCGCTGGAAATCGGAATAGCCCTCGCGGTACAGCGCATTGGCCAGCGTCAGCGAGCGCCGCGCCGAAATGGCCGCATCGCGCAGGATCACGTCCCGCTCGAACGCCTTGATCAGCCCGCTCGCCGCGTCGTCGGCCTCGCGCGCGGCCTGCCGCACGCTCTCCTGGTAGGCCACGATCAGCTGCTGGAGCCGCGCGTCCTGCATCCGCACGTTGTTGCGGATGCGTCCGTAGTCGAATACGTTCCAGCGCAGGCTCGGCCCACCCAGTAGCGTGAAGTTGTTGGGCGTGCCGCCGAGCGTGCTGGCGGACCAGCCGATGCTGCCGATCAGCGTCAGCGACGGATAGAGGTCCGCCAGCGCCACGCCAATCAGCGCCGACTGCGCGGCGATCTGCCATTCGGCGGCGCGCACGTCGGGCCGGCGCAGCAGCAGGTTGGCGGGCACGTCCTGCAGCACGGCACGGCCGATCAGCGGCAGCTCGCCCTCGTGCGCGGCCAGCTCCGGCAGGTTCGGCAGCGTGCCGGGCGGGCGGCCGATCAGCACGGCCAGCGCGTTGCGCGTGCGCAGGATCTGGCCTTCGAATTCGGGAATGGTGCTCAGGGTGCCGAGGTACTGGGTGCGCGCCTGCTGCAGGTCCAGTTCGTCGGTCTGGCCGCTGCGGAACAGCTTCTCGGTGATCTCGAAGCTGCGATGCTGCAGCGCCGCGTTGTCCCGCGCGATGCGCAGGCGCGCTTCGGCCGTGCGCAGCGCGTAGTAGGTCTCGGCCATCTGCGCGTGGAGCAGGACCAGCACATCGTCACGATTGGCCTGCGCGGCGAAGTAGGCGGCATCGGCGGACTCGATGGCGCGCGCGAAGCGTCCCCAGAAGTCCAGTTCCCAGCCGATATCGAAGTTGGCGCTGTACTGCCAGAAGCGGCTGTTGGCGGGATTTCGGCCGCCGGACTGGCGGCGGTCCGTGTACAGCACGTCGGCGCCCACCTGCTGCACCTGCGGAAAGCGGCCAGCCTGCGCGATGCCAAGCTGGGCGCGCGCCTCCAGCACGCGCAGGCCGGCAATCTGAAGCCCGGCATTGTGGGCATCGGCCTCGGCCATAAGCCGTTCGAGCGCCGGGTCGGCAAAGACCTGCCACCACTCGCGGAGGTCAGGCTGCGCGCCGGTTTCCGTGACCGTGTCGATGGCCTCGCTGCGCCAAGTCGCGGTCCAGTCCTCGCGCTGTGGCGTCATGTCGGGGCCCAGCCGCGCGCAGCCGTGCAGGCAACAGACGCCAAGCAGCACCAGATGCCTTGTGCGGAGCGGGCCGGGCATGGACGCGCACGTCCGCGTCAGGCCCGCGGGATCTCTACGGGGGCAACGGTGGGTGTGCCAGGTGCGCCGGGCAGGGGCGCGCCGGACACCACCTCGATGGCCACGGGCTCGCTGGCCACGGGCGGCTCTTCTACCCACAGCCAGAACAGTCGATAGCCCACGGACAGCATCACGGGGCCGATGAACAGGCCGATGACGCCTCCGGTGACCATGCCGCCCAGGGCGCCGATCAGCACCACGGGCATCGGCACATCCACGCCACGCCCGAGCATCAGTGGCTTGAGCACGTTGTCGGCCAGCCCGGCGATGAACTCGTAGATCGCGAAGGTAATGGTCGCCACGTTCGGCCCTTCCTTGTAGAGCACGTAGGCGATCACGGGCAGGGTGATCAGCGTGGCCGGCAGCTGCATGATGCCCAGGAGCAGCACCACCAGCGCCAGCACCCCGGCGCCCGGCACGCCCTTCATGATGAAGCCGATGCCGATCAGCAGCATCTGGATGAAGGCGATGCCCACCACGCCCTGCGCCACGGCGCGGATGGTGGCGGTGCACAGCGCGGCGATGCGCGGCCCACGGTCCAGCCCGAAGATGCGCGAGGCGATCTGCTCCGAGCTGCGGTGTCCTGTCTCGCCATAGGCCATGATCACGCCGGCAATGATCAGCGCGAAGATGAACACCAGCATGGCCACACCCAGCCCGGCCAGCTTGCCCAGCAGCAGCAGGCTCGTGTCGCGCAACTCGGGCAGGAACTTCTGCACCAGGCTGGTCATGTCGGTGGCGGCCTGCATCCAGACATCGTGCAGGCGCTGACCGATCAGCGGCCAGCCGGCCACGAAGTCCGGCGGCTGCGGAATGCGCATGTTGCCGCCGCGCACGGCGTTCATGGCCTCCTCCGCTGACTGGAGCAGCGCGATCCCGAGCAGGTAGGCCGGCACCATGATCAACGCCAGCGAGAGCAGGACGATGAGCGTGGCCGCACGGCCGCTGCGGTTGCCCATGCGGGCGCGTAGCCGGACGTGTAGCGGATAGATCGTGATGGCGAGGATGACCGACCACAGGACGAGGTCGAGGAAGGGGTAGAAGATCCGGAAGCAGAACACCGAGAGCACGGCGATCAGGCCGGCCCGTATCAGCACGTCGAGCATGCCGCGGGAGAGCATCCGTTCCGAGAGGGGCGTAGGCAGCATCGTTGGTCTCCTGACAGGCCGCCGAGTGCAGTCTAGACCAGCGATCCGGCAGGTACAACCAGTGCGTCACCCTCCGCGAAAACAGTCACATCGGCCCGCCAAAGTATTCATTGGCTTTTTGCTGCACTTTGGCCGGGACCAGGCTACGGAACCCCGCCCAAGGGGGGCGGGGCCCGCATGCCGCTACCACTGTGGCTGCTATTTGCTACCGCTCTTGCACATCAGAATGTGTGCTTGACCCCCACCATTGCCCCGAGCTGGTTGCCGCCCGCCACCGGGTTGGCCCCGGTAGACGCGCTGTCGACGGACAGCGACAGCGAACCATGATTGTCGATATAGCCGCCGGTGGCATAGACGGACGTGCGCTTGGAGAACGCGTAACTGGCGCGCAGCGCGCCCAGCCAGGCCTTGTCGTTGCTGTGGCGGTACTGGAGATAGTAGCCCTCCGCCGCCAGCGTGACGGCCGGTGCGATGTCGTACGCCACGCCCGCGTAGAACAGGTTGCTGCGCGGGGCGGCCAGCGCCTCGTTGCGGCGGCCGATCCAGCCGAGGCCGGCCTTGGCCTTGCCGACCAGCATGTAGCCGCCCAGCGAGAGGCGGTCGTCCTTGAGGCCGCTCGAGGTCAGCCCGGCAAAGGCGCCGGGGCCGCCGCGCAGGGAATCGTATGCGGCGTGCACCGACCACCAGTTGGTCTCGTACATCAGCAGCGCCGACCATTCGCGGCACGCCTTGCTGTCCGCCGCGTTCTCGCCGGCGCAGTTGGCGCCGGAGGGGCTCGGGCCGGCGTTCACCGTATCGCGCCCGAAACTGTAGGTGGCGCCCACCGTGAAGCCGCCGAACTTGCCCTTGTAGGCGATCGAATTATCGGCGCGCGTATTGGGGAGATAGTTGTCGAGCGAGCTGGAGCCGTAGGCGTTCGGCCCGAGGATGTCCGAGTCCAGCGTGGCCCAGAACAGCATGGTGTACTGGCGGCCGAAGCTGACCTGCCCCCAGTTGCTGGAGAGACCCACCCACGCCTGCCGGCCGAACAGGCGGCCGCCCTGGTTGGAGGTGCCGCTGTCCGGCGCGAAGCCGGACTCCAGCACGAAGTTGGCCTTCATGCCGCTGCCGAGGTCCTCCGTGCCGCGCAGGCCCCAGCGGGACGGCACCGTGCCGCTCAGGTTGGCCATCTTGACGACGGAGTTGCCGGCCGCGCCGACGTGGTTGATGTACTCGACCCCGGTGTCGACCACCCCGTACAAGGTGACGGATTGTGCACTCGTCACCGCCGGCACGCCGGCCGCCAGCGCAAGCGCCGCTGCCGCCGTTCCTCGTTTTCCCAGTTTTCCCAGTTTCATGCTTCTCCTCCTTATGGTTTTTTTAAGGCTCGTGTGAAAGATCGTTCTAGCTGGCCGTGCGCTGCTCCCTGGCCTGCTCTTTGGCCTTGAGTTGGGCATCCAGCCGCCCGTAGACCCGCCGCGCGTTGCCTTCGTAGATCAGCTGGCGCTCGGCGTCGGTCAGCGCGGCCTGGTCGATGTAGCGGCGCGTGTCGTCGTAGTAGTGGCCGGTCTCCGGATCGATGCCGCGCACGGCGCCGATCATCTCGGAGGCAAACAGCACGTTCTCGACCGGCATCACCCGCGTCAGCAGGTCGATGCCGGGCTGGTGGTAGACGCAGGTATCGAAGAACACGTTGTTGAGCAGGTGCTCGCGCAGCGGTGGCAGCTTCATCTCCTGCGCCAGCCCCCGGAAGCGCCCCCAGTGGTAGGGCACCGCGCCGCCGCCGTGCGGAATCACGAACTTCAGGGTCGGGAAGCGCCGGAACAGGTCGCTGGTCAGCACCTGCATGAAGGCCGTGGTGTCGGCGTTGAGGTAGTGCGCGCCGGTGGTGTGGAAGCAGGCGTTGCAGCTCGTGCTGACGTGGATCATCGCCGGCAGGTCGTACTCGACCAGCTTCTCGTAGATCGGGAACCAGTACGGGTCCGACAGCGGCGGCGAGGTCCAGTGGCCGCCCGAGGGATCCGGGTTCAGGTTCACGCCGACGAAGTTGTAGTCGCGCACGCAGCGTTCCAGCTCGGGAATGCAGGTGGCGATGTCCACGCCCGGCGACTGCGGCAGCATGGCCGCGCCGACGAAGTGATCGGGAAACAGCTGGCTGACCCGGTAACAGAGCGTGTTGCAGATGGCCGCCCAGGTGGCGCTGGTCTCGAAGGTGCCGATGTGGTGCGCCATGAACGAGGCGCGCGGGGAGAAGATCGTCAGGTCCAAGCCGCGCTCGCGCATCAGCCGCAGCTGGTTCTGGGCGATGGCCTCGGCCAGTTCGTCGTCGCTGATGTGCAGGGCGTCCGGCGAGGGCGCCAGCGCCGGCGCGGTCAGGCTGGCGATCTGGCGCTGGCGCCAGGCTTCGAGGGCTTTGGGTGCCGTGGTGAAATGGCCGTGGCAGTCGATGATCATGCGTTACAGGTCCAGTCCGAAATCCAGTCAGGGGAGGGGCCACGCGCTGGCGGGAATCAGCACCTCGCCGCGCATGATGGGACGCGCGGTACGCACCAGCGCGCTTCTGACGATCGACCCCGGGCGTGCCGGGTCGGTCTCGAGTTCTACGGTGAATTCGCCGGTCGGGTGCGCCACGCTGATGGTGTGGACCGGCCCGGCGCCGCGCAGCACGGCTACGCCCGCCGCGACGGTGCCCGGCAGCACGCAGGCGGTGCCGACAGTGATCGCGGCCAGCACGCCAATCGCCTCGTGGCAGACGCGGGGGATAAAGCAGCGCGTGGCGATGCTCGCGGCGGCGTCGCGCGGTGGCGCGATCAGGCACATCTTCGGATAGCTCTTGGCCGACACGTCCCCCAGGCCCATCCTCTCGCCGGCCACCAGCCGCAGCGCCTCGATCACCGCCTTGAGCGCGCTGTCGGCGTTCAGTTCGGCAACGGACTCGTAGGCGGTGCGCTGGAGATCGGCGGCGCGCAGCAGCACCATCGGCATGCCGTTGTCGATCAGCGTGGCGGCCACGCGAAGCGGCTCGCCGGTCTGCGGGTCGCGGATGGCGAGGGTGTCGATGGCGTTGCCGGTGGGCAGCAGCGCGCTGCACACCGAGCCGGCGGTATCGAGGAAGTCGATCACGATGGGCGCGGCGGTGCCCGGCACACCATCGATATGGGCGTCGCCGGCATAGCGCGGCCTGCGGCCGGGCGTCTGCATGGTGATGTCGCACAGCATGCCGGTGTTGCGCGTCAGCACACGCGCGCGGGTCACGTCGCCTTCGGCGACCAGCAGGCCGCTCTCCAGCGCGAACGGGAGCACCGCCGCGAGCATGTTGCCGCAGTTCGGCGTGGTGTCCACGGTGTCGTTGGCCGGCTGCAACTGGGCGAACGTGAAATCGAGGTCGGCCTGGCCGGGCTTGCCGCGCGTGACGATGCCGGCCTTGCTGGTCAGCGGATGTGCGCCGCCCAGGCCGTCGATCTGGCGCGGGTCGGGGCTGCCCATGGCGGCCAGCAGGGCGCGGTTGCGCGCGGCGATGTCGGCCGGCAGGTCGCTGGCGAGGAAGAACGGGCCGCGCGAGGTGCCGCCCCGCATCAGCATGCAGGGCACGGCGCGCAGATCCGAATCCAGGGTGAAAGCGTGCGTCATGGGCGGCGGGTTTCCGGGTACGACAAGGTGCAGCGAGTATCGGCGCGCACCCGGCGGGCTTGGTTGCGATGTCGCATGACAACTGTTCTAATCTGCTTATCGCGCCGGGTGCCAACCGGCCAACCGCCCCAGCCCTCCGCCCCGATCCGCCCCCATGCTCTCCACCGATACCGTCAGCCTGCATCACCTCCACGTCTTCGCCGGAGTCGCGGCGGCAGGGGGCGTGCGCCGTTCGTCGGAATCGCTGCACCGGGCCTCGTCGGCCATCGCCCGCTCCGTGGCCGCGCTGGAATCGGCGTTGGGCGTGGCGCTGTTCGAGCGCAAGGGGCGCGGCATGCTGCTGACGCGGGCGGGGGAGATCGTGCTGGTGCGGGCGCAGCATATCGAGGCCGCGCTGCGCGAGGTGCGGGACGACGCCATGCGCATGCGGGGCCGGCAGGGCGCCCCCGTGGCCAGCCTGGAAGCGCTGCACAATGAACGGCGCCTGGAGGTGGCCGCGCTGCTGGCGGAGGTGCATCACATGCCCAGCGTGGCGGCGGCCATCGGGGTGTCGCAGTCGGCGGTGAGCCAGGCGATTGCCCGGCTTGAGGACGCGCTGGGCCAGCAGATCTTCACGCGCACGGCGCGCGGCATGGTGCCGACCGACCACGGCGCGCGCTGGGTGGTGCGCTTCGAGCGCGCGCTGGCCGATCTGCGCCATATCCGCGCGGACATGGCGGCGCTGCAGGGCGTGCTGGAAGGCGCGGTGACCATCGGCGCGCTGCCGCTGGGGCGGACCCAGCTGCTGCCGATGGCGATTGCCGAGGTCCACGGGCGGCATCCGAAGCTGCGCTTCCAGTCGCTGGAAAGCCCCTATGAGGAGTTGACGGCCGGCCTGCTCAGCGGCCGCATCGATTTCATCCTCGGCGCGCTGCGTCCGGACCCGTCGCAGGGGCTGGCCACGGAAGTGCTGTTCGAGGATCGCATCTCGCTGATCGCGCGCGCCGCGCATCCGCTGGCCAGCCGCAAGCGGCTTTCGCTCGACGATCTGGCGCCGTACCCGTGGGTGGTCTCGCGCGGCGGCTCGCCCTCGCGCCAGGCGCTGGACGACGTCTTCGCCGCCCACGGCCACCCCCTGCCGCAGCCGCTGGTGGAAACCGGCGACCTCGCCCTGGTGCGCGGCCTGCTGCTGCGTGGCGACATGGTCACCGCGCTGTCCGCGCTCCAGTTGCACTACGAGATCGAGGCCGGCTGGCTGCGCGTGCTGGACCTGCCGATGCCGGGCACCTCCCGGAACATCGGCATCACCACGCGGATGGGGGCGCGGCTCTCGCCTGGCGCCGACGCGCTGATCGCCCAGCTGCGGGCGTCCAGCGCCGTCTGGCGCTGAGGCGCCCGGCACACCCCTGGCACCTCGCCCGCCAACATCAGGGTTTCCCACACCCCCGTTTTCCCGTCTCGATAAGCAAACGGCAACGCGGCCCAAGTCAGAAAGCAATACTGCCCGGCCGCCCCAAACGTAGACTGCCGTTGCCGTGAGCCGCTGCGTCACGGCGGGCCGCGCCCGCGGCGATTAGACATCTCGATAACAAGAACCGCTGAGCGGTTTGCTGCAGGAGACGGCATGACAACCAGACAACGGCTCGATATCCGGGCCCATATCAACGAGCGAAAAATGTCGGGGTACCAGTGGCTGTTGCTGGTGCTGTGCTTCATGATCGTGGCCACCGATGGCATGGACGTGGCCATCATGGGCTTCCTGGCCCCGGACATCACCCGGGAGTGGGGCATCTCCAAGGCCGCCTTCGGCATGGTGATGAGCGCCGCCCCGATCGGCCTGGCCATCGGCGCGCTGCTGGTGGGGCCGATGTCGGACCGCTTCGGCCGCAAGAAGCTGCTGATTGGCTCCATCGCGCTGTTCGGGACCTTCAACCTGCTGAGCGGGTTTGCCGACAGCGTGGCGATGCTGTCCTTCCTGCGCTTCCTGACCGGCCTGGGCCTGGGTGCCGCCATGCCGAGCACCACCACGCTGCTCTCCGAGTATGTGCCGGAGCGCTCGCGCAGCATGCTGCTGGCCACCATGTTCACGGGCTTCAACCTCGGCTCGGCGCTGGTGGGCTTCGGCGCCGCCGCGCTGCTGCCGCACTACGGCTGGCGCACGGTGCTGATGGTGGGCGGCGCGATTCCGCTGGCCTGCCTGCCGATCTACCTGCTGCTGATTCCGGAGTCGGCGCGCTTCATGGTCGTGAAGAACATGTCGCCGGAGCGGATTGCGCGCACGCTGCGCCGCGTCTGCGGCAGCACCATCGCCCCGGACACGACGTTCACCATCAGCGAGGTCCAGGTCTCGGGCAAGCAGCCGGTGCGCACGCTGCTCTCCAACGCGTTCCGTGGCATGACGCTGTCGCTGTGGATCACCTACTTCATGGGCCTGCTGGTGATCTACCTGCTGAGCGGCTGGCTGCCCACGCTGATCAAGGACGCCGGCCTGCCGATCGACCGTGCCGCCAACCTCACCGCGCTGTTCCAGCTCGGCGGCACCGTTGGCGCGCTGGTGGTGGGCTTCCTGATGGACCGCATCACGCCGAGCCGCGTGATCGGCACCGCCTACGTGCTGGGCGCCGTGTTCATCCTGATGCTGGCCTCCGGCTCTGTGACCTCGGCCATGTTCGCGTTCTACGTGCTGATGGCCGGCTTCTGCATGAGCGGCGCGCAGACCGGCCTGAACGCCTTCGCCCCGTCCTGCTACCCGACCCCGGTGCGGGCAACCGGCGTAAGCTGGATGCTCGGTATCGGCCGCTTCGGCAGCATTACCGGCTCCATGGCGGGCGGCGTGCTGCTGTCCATGGGCTGGGGCTTCAGCGCGGTGATCGCCATCCTGGCGATTCCCGCCACCATGGCGGCGATCTCCATTGTTTCGACCAAGGCGCAGCCTCGCGCCGTGACTGCCTGACAGCTTGATATGGCCACCATCATCGGCGCGATTGCGTCCTCCCATACACCGACCATCGGCTTCGCCCTGGATGCAGGCAAGCAACAGGACCCCGCCTGGGCGCCCATTTTCGCGGCGTACGCGCCGGTGAGCACGTGGCTGGCCGAAGCCAGGCCCGACGTCCTGCTGGTCATCTACAACGACCACGTCACGTCGTTCTTCTTCGATCACTACTCGGCGTTCGCGCTGGGCGTGGGGGAGTCGTGGTCGCCGGCCGACGAGGGCGGCGGGCCGCGCGCGCTGCCGCCGGTCAGCGGGCATCCGGCGCTGGCGCGGCACGTTGGCGCGTCGCTGATGGCGGACGAGTTCGACATGTCGTTCTTCCAGCACAAGGCGCTGGATCACGGCTGCTTCTCGCCGCTGTCCGTGATGGTGCCGCACGACGCGGAGGCCGGCTGGCCGGTCAGCGTGATTCCGCTGCAGGTGGGCGTGCTGCAGGCCCCGGCGCCGTCCGCGCGCCGCTGCTACAAGCTTGGTCAGGCCATCCGCCGGGCGGTGGAGAGCTATCCGGAAGACCTGCGCGTGGCCGTGGTGGCCACCGGCGGGCTGTCGCACCAGGTGCATGGCGAGCGCTGCGGCTTTAACAACACCGCGTGGGACCACAAGTTCCTGGACCTGTTCGAGTCCGACCCGGAGGCGCTGCTTGAGCTGACCCATGCCGACTACGCGCGCCTGGGCGGTTTCGAGAGCGCCGAGGTGGTGATGTGGATGGTGATGCGCGGCGCGATGGCGGCCCGCATCGAATGCAAGCATCGCGACTACTACCTGCCGTCGATGACTGGCATCGCCGTAGCCGTCTACGAAAACCATGCCGCCGACGACCGCGCGATGCAGGAAGCCCGGGCCGAGCGCCAGCGCGAACGCATCGGCCACCAGCTACGCGGCATCGAGCAGCTGGAAGGCACCTACCCGTTCTCGCTGGAAACCAGCGTGCGCGCCTACCGCATCAACCGCTACCTGCACCAGCTGGTGCTGCCGGCGTTCCGCGAGCGTTTCCGGGCCGATCCGGCGGCCACGTTCGACGAAGCCGACCTCACCGCCGAGGAGCGCGACCTCATCACCCGGCGCGACTGGCGCGGCATGATCCACTACGGCGTGATCTTCTTCCTGCTGGAGAAGCTCGGCGCCGTCAGCGGGGTCTCGAACCTCCACATCTACGCGGCGATGCGCGGGCAATCGCTCGAAGACTTTCAGATGACCCGCAACGCGCCCGGCGCGCTCTACTCGGTGAGCGGCGGGGCAGGCCAGGGCGCCGACTGGGCCGGGCAGGCTGCCGGCGGCCCGACGCCCAGGTAGATCGCCACCTAGCCGGCCCGCCGCGTCGCCCACGACGCGTGCGCGGCCCGTCATCCCTCTTCACGGTTTCCACTGCACTGTGCGCCCCGCGCGCACGGTGTGGCCTGTTGTCGTCCAAAAAGAGATGAGAAGGAGACTTGAGCATGGCGTATTCCCGAAAGGTTTTCTCGGTCGGCGCGTTCTCGCTGGCCACGGCAGTCGCGGCGTCGCTGGCCGCATGTGGCGGCGATGACGCCGCCACCCCCTCCCAGAGCACGACGACCACCGTCCCCAGTACACCCACCAACGCCAGCGCCGCCGAGAAGTGCAACGCCTTGGCGACGATGAGGATTGGTGCGCCGGACATCGGCCTGAGCACCAGCGGCGCGGTGGTCCAGTCGGCGCAATGGATCGCGGCCGACGCCGCGGGCAACGTCAATGGCGAGTACTGCAAGGTGCTCGGCGCGATCCGCCCCGTCGACGTGACGGYGCCCGACATCAACTTCCAGGTCAACCTGCCCACCAGTTGGAACAGCAAGACGCTGCAGATGGGCGGTGGCGGGCTCGACGGCACTGTCGTCACCGGCGACGGTGCGTTCACGGCGCAGCCGGCCAGCGTGGCCAATGCCATCCGGCAGGGCTACGTCACCTACGGCAGCGACAGCGGCCACGATGCTTCGGGCGGTGGCGCATTTGCGCTCA
Source organism: Cupriavidus sp. 10L45 (assembly GCF_056395225.1). Lineage (NCBI taxonomy): Bacteria > Pseudomonadati > Pseudomonadota > Betaproteobacteria > Burkholderiales > Burkholderiaceae > Cupriavidus > Cupriavidus sp. 10L45. The sequence goes on along the minus strand of NZ_JBFTJC010000004.1, from coordinate 294,521 downwards.
ACGACGAGGCGCTCGCCAACTTCGGGCGCCTGCAGATCAAGAAGACGCACGACGCCGTGGCGGCCATCGTCAAGGCGCGCTATGGCGCTGCCCCTGCACGCAGCTACTTCGTCGGCGGCTCGCAGGGCGGGCATGAGGCGCTGATTGCGGCGCAGTTCTACCCCGAGGACTACGACGGCGTGGTGGCCGGCTATCCCGCCTACAACGTGACGATGATGCACGTGGCCAGCAACGACTTCGCCAAGGCGCTGTATCTCAATGGCGGTGCCGGCTGGATCAGTGCGGCGAAGATGAAGACGCTGTTCACGGCGGCGATGAATGCCTGCGACACGCTGGATGGCGTGGCCGACGGCGTCGTGAGCAACCCCAACGGCGCGGCCTGCACCGCACTCACCAGCAAGTTCGTCCTGACCGATGTCAGCAACCCGCTGCGCTGCGCCGGCGGCACCGACACCGGGGACACCTGCCTCTCCGACGCGCAGATCGCCACGGTGGCGCACCTGAACTCGCGCTTCAACCTCGGCTTCACGCTGCCTGGCGGCATCAGCAGTTACGGCAAGTGGCCGATCCTGGACGGCACGACGTTCACCGAGCAAGGCTTCGGCAGCAAGCCGGCCTATAGCACCCCGCCCAGCGGCGACGCGTTCCAGTACACCATCTCGGACACGACGGTGCGGTACATCATCACCAGGAATCTGTCGATCGATTCGATCCAGGGCTTCGATCCGGCCGACTGGAAGAATCGCATCACACAGGTCAGCGACATGCTGGACGCGAGCTACGTGGACCTCGACGCGTTCCGCGCCAAGGGCGGCAAGGTGCTGATGTTCCACGGCACCAACGATTCGTCGATCACGCCGTATAACTCGATCGACTACTACACGCGGCTCGTGCAGCGCTACACGCAAGCCACGGCGGACACGTTCTCGCGCTTCTACCTGATTCCGGGCTTTGGGCACGGCAGCGGGCAGTTCCAGAGCACGGTGGACTGGCTCGCGGCGCTGGACGGATGGGTGGTCAACGGCGCGGCGCCGGCGGGCCTGGTGGCGACGGACGGCAACAAGGGCGCCAGCACCACGGCGACCAACGGTCGCACGCGGCCGGTGTGCGTCTACGGCAGCTATCCGAAGTACACGGGGCCGGCCAATCCGACGCAGGCGCAGCAGAACGACGCGGCAAACTTCAGCTGTACCGCCACGACGAGCTGAGCGCCGAGGGCCAGCCCGTGCCGCCGCGCGTCGCTCCGCCAATCCTTAGCAGATCGACCCCGGCACGGGCTTGCCCGAGCTGGTCATGCCCTGGCAGGCCTCGCCGGCCGCGAGGCCGTTGTCGGTGCCGGGGGCCAGCTTGAGCTTGCCGGCGACGGTGCAGCACAGGCGCGGGGCAGCGGCGGGCGCGGGGGCAGGGGTGGCGCGGGCGGCGGGCGCGGCGGGTGGTTTGGGCGCGGGCTCGGCGGCCTCCTCGGCATCGGGGGAGACGCACTGCCCCATCTGGCAGATCCGTTCCCCTTTGCACTGCATGTCGTACTGGCATCCGGCGGCCGGGGCGGGCGATGCCCAGGCGAGTCCGATGGAGGCGATGAACAACAGGCTACGCAGCGTCATGACCGCTCCCGCATTCGATGAATCCGGGCTGCCGCCGCTTGGTGCCGCATGGTGCCGCATGGTGCCGGGGGCGCCCGTGAGTTCAGGATAGGTCGCTGCCGTGGGGGGGGAAAGCTCGCGCCGGACACGCGCGCGAGGGGTCTGTGAGCTACCCAACACGGGCGTGCGGCGACGCCCTTGCAGTCATCGGAAACCGGCAGTCGTCAGGGCTGCACGGCGAACTTGTCGGTGGCGGCGATCAGTTGGTCCATGATGGCCGGCTCGGTCCAGGCATGCCCGGCACCCTCGATCAGATGGAACTCCGCCTCGGGCCACGCGGCGTGCAGCGCGAACGCGTAGCGCGCCGGGCACGGCATGTCGTAGCGGCCATGCACGATCACGCCGGGGATGCCGGCCAGCCGATGCGCATCGCGCAACAGTTGGCCGTCCTCGAACCAGCAGCGGTGCGTGAAGTAATGATTCTCGAGCCGGGCGAAGGCCAGCGCGAAATGCGCGTCGGCATGCTTGGCGCTGTTGTCCGGGCTGGGCAGCAGCGTGATGGTTTCCCCTTCCCAGACGCTCCACGCCTGCGCGGCCTCGAGCTGCTTCGCCTCGTCGGCGCCGGTCAGCAGCTTGCGGTAGGCGGCCATCATGTTGCCGCGCTCGGCTTCCGGCACAGGCGCCTGAAAGCGCGCCCACTTGTCCGGGAACATCTCGGAGACGCCGTACTGGTAATACCAGTCCAGCTCCGCCTGCGAGACCGTGTACACGCCGCGCAGCACCAGCGCGCTGGTCCGTTCGGGATGCGTCTCGGCATAGGCCAGCGCCAGCGAGGACCCCCACGAGCCACCAAACACGAGCCAGCGCTCCACGCCGGCCAGTTCGCGCAGCCGTTCGATGTCGTCCACGAGGTGCCAGGTGGTGTTGGCTTCCAGCCCGGCATGCGGGGTGGAGCGCCCGCAGCCGCGCTGGTCGAACAGCAGCACGTCGTAGCGCGCCGGGTCGAACAGGCGGCGATGGTCGGGCGAGATCCCGCCGCCGGGGCCGCCATGGAGGAACACGGCCGGCTTGGCGCCGGGCGTGCCCACGCGTTCGTAATACACCACGTGCCCGTCGCCCACATCCAGCATGCCAGTGGCGTAGGGTTCGATCGGGGGATAGAGCAGGCGCTGTTCGGACATGAGGGGCTCGCGAAGGTGGGCGGTGGCGCCAGTGTAGCGCCACCTTCCTCCGCCCTCAGACCTGCGACGAGTCGTCCAGGTAGTCGTCCAGCCCGGCATCGAGGTTGCCGCTGTCGGCCGTGCCGCTGCCGAAGCCCTGCCCATCGTCGAAGTAATTGTTGACGACGGTTTCCGACGGCTGGCCTCCGAGGAAGCCGTTGCCACTGTTACCGGCGCCGCTGCCACTGCCGTTAAACAGGTGTTCGATCCCCTGGAACAGGAACGCGCCGCCGGCCACGCCGGCCGCGGTGGTGGCGATGCTGCCCAGCGCGCTGCCGAACCCGCCACTGAGGAAACCGCCGCGCGCGGGCGGGGCCGGCTGCATCGGAGCTGCGGGGGCGACGGAAACCGGCTGGACCGGAGCGGCCGGCGCCACGCCGCGCCCGACGCTGTTGCCCCAGGCCACGTCGCCATCGGCAAAGCCGCGCGCGCCGTAGCCCTGCGCGGCCTGCGCCTGCTGGAGTTGCTGGACTTGCTGTTGCAGCCCGGCGATCTGCGCGCGGGCGTCGGCCAGCGCGTGGTCGAGCAGCATGGCGCGCTGTACCAGCAGGTAGGCGGCGTCTGGCTGCCGCGCCACGGCGTCGGCGATCATCGCGGCGGCCTGCGGGTCCTTGGCCTGCAGGCGGGCCTGCGTCAGCTGGGTCAGGAAGTTGTCGAGTGCCTGGGTATCTTGAGGGGTCATCGCGTCACCTGTGTGGTGGTGGGTGGGATGGCCCCACTGTAGGTACGGAAGCTTAAGACAGACTTAAAAGCCGGCCAGGTCGCAATCAGGTCGCAGCCGGATAGCTGGCCACCTCGACCAGATTCCCATCCGGGTCGCGGCAGTAGACCGAGGTCATCGGCCCGAGCGCGCCCGAGCGCTGCACCGGCCCCACCTCCACCGGCACCCGGTGGGCCAGGAAGTGGGCCATGACCTCGGCCGGCGGCATATGCGTGATGAAGCAGAGGTCGTCGCTGCCGGCGGTGGGGTGCACGCCGGTGAACCACGCCACGGTGTCTTCGCCCACCGGGCGCAGGTTGATCTTCTGCTGGCCGAACTTCACCGCCACCCGCGTGCCCGTGCGCGACGCGAAATCCTCGCGCTGCATGCCGAGCACCTGCTCGTACCAGGCGGCGCTGGCTTCCACGTCTTTCACGTTGAGGACGAGATGGTCGAGGCGGTCGATTTGCAGCGTCATGTCCGGTTCCTTGTCGAAGGGGGGGAGGGGAGGGCAGCCGGCTGGCGGCCTCCCGCACTCTACACCGTGTCCGACCCGGACCGCAGGCTAGGTGCCCAGCGCGGCGGCGGTGTTCTCCAGCCGCAGCGTCTGCGGCACCGACAGGGCGATATCGGCCGCGCGCAGCCGCTTGAGGATCTCGAACAGCAGGTCGCTCTTGGTGTTGGCGGCGATGCGCGGGCTGTTCACGTAGCCCGTCACGCTCAGCGTGATGCCGTTCGGCGCGAGCTGGCTGAAGGTGACCGAGGGAGCGGGAATGTCGAGGATGGCCTCGTTCCCGCGGTAGGCGTCCAGCAGCAGGTCGCGTACCTCCTCGGGGTCGATGTTCAGCGGGAAGGTCAGCTGGAGCGTGGCCACCCCCTGCGTGCTGTTGCTCATCGTCACGTTGCGCAGGTTCTGGGAGATCAGCTGCGAGTTCGGCACGATCACCGTCGAGCGGTCGCCCAGCTGGATCTCGGTGGCGCGCACGTTGATGCGGCGGATATCGCCCTCCACGCCGGCCAGGCTGACCATGTCGCCCACCTTTACCGGCCGCTCGGTCAGCAGGATCAGGCCCGAGACGAAGTTCTTCACGATCTCCTGCAGGCCGAAACCGATACCCACCGACAGCGCGCTGACGATCCAGGCCAGGTTCTCCCACTTCACCCCCAGCAGCGACAGCATGAGCAGCACCAGCAGCACGTAGCCGACGTTGCTGAACAGCGTGATCAGGGAGGCGCGCAGGCCCGGCTCGCCACATACCTTGGGCAGCAGTTCCTGGTCCAGCCAGCGGCGCACGGCGCGCATCAGCCAGATCCCCACCACGAGCGCGATCACCGCGTTCAGGATGCGGTCCGGCATGATGTTCAGGCTGCGCAGCTTCTCGCCGCCGAGCACGGTCAGCAGCGTGTTGAGCAGATCCGCCGGTGTGGTGCCAAAGCCACCTGTGAGCAGCGCCAGCACGGCCACCAGCAACAGCAGGCTGGCGCCGATGCCGGAGAGCACCGTCGATACCTGGTCCAGATGGCTGTCATCCACCCCAAACAGCTGCTTGATCACGCGCCCGCTGCGGTGCGCCGACGAGAACATCGTCTCGCAGACATCGCGCGTCAGTTGGGTGAGCAGGTAGAGCGTGCACAGGACGATGTCGAACCAGACCAGTTCGTAGGTCAGGAAGCGGGCCACGCTGATATAGCCGATCAGCAGCGCCACCATCGACACGATCACCACCACGGTCACGGCGGCGTGGATCAGGCCGGCCAGCGTGGCGCGCGCCTCGGGGCGCTCCCCGGCGGCGGCCAGTTCGGTCCGCACGCGGTTGGCGCGCAGCAGCGCGGCGCCGATGGTCAGCACCACCACCAGCGAGACCAGCCCCCGGCCCAGCAGCGTGACCTGCACGCTGGTATCGGCCATGCGGCTCAGCAGTTCGAGCGTGCCCGAGACCAGCAACAGCCCGGCCAGCACGGTCGGGAAGGGCTTCATGGCCAGCGCGACGGGGTCGGCCAGCGCCGGCAGGCGCCAGGACGGATGCTTGGTGCACAGCAGCGCCCGGCCCAGGCCGGCGATCAGCGCGCTGGTCATCATCAGCTTGCCCAGTTGGGCGATCAGTTCCTGGAATTCCGGCGTCAGTTCGTAGCCGCGCGTGAAGGTAGAGAAGACGATCTGCGCCGCGAGCGCTGTCGTCAGCACCGTGGTCAGGGCCGTGGCCAGCGCCAGCGCGCTGCGCCGCAGCCGGGTCTCGGGCAACTGGGTGAGGCAGAACCACGCCGCGCCGCGCTCCAAAAGCCGGCGACCGAGCGACCACACCGCCAGCGCGAACACCAGCCACAGCACCGTGCCCACGCGCTGTGCGGGCTCCCACGCCAGCGCCAGCAGCGGCACCACATCGTCCCGCAGCGCGCCCAGCCGCTCGCGGTCTTCGGCGGAGCGCTTGACCAGCGGCGCCCAGAACTGCGGATTGAGGATGCTGTCCGAGCGCAGCGCGAGCTGGTCGCGCAACTGGCTGCGGTGCAGCTTGGCCACCTGATCCTTCAGGTTGGCGATGTTTTCCTGGCTGTCGGCGGTCTGCTTGCGTTCCTCGTCGAGCTGCGCCTTGCGCGCGTTCAGCTCGGCACGCTGCCGCGCCACGGCGGGCGCTTCCTTGGCTGTGCCCGCGTCAGGTGGCGGACCCAGCACATCGAGCTGGGCCTGCAGCGCCGCGCGCTGGGCGGTCAGCGTGGCGGTCAGTTTGTCCACATCGGCGGCCAGCTGGCGCAGGGCGTCGTCCAGCCCGTCGAGCTTGGGGTTGTTCGAATTGCCGGAGGCCTGCTGCTTGATCTCGTCCTGCGCAATCTGCAGGCGCTTCAGTTCGGCCATCGCCTCGACGTGGGTCAGGGTGACGGCTGCGGGGGCCTCGGCGGCCGACGCCGATTCGGCGGCGAAGGCTGACGAGTACGAGAACGGGAGTAGCTGGATCAGAGCAACCAGCACAAGGCTGAGGGCGAGCCTGGGAAGTTTGCGCATGTCGGGGGCACGAAGGGGAGCAACAAGGGGAACAACAAGAAGTGACGGCCGCCGGGGGGGCTGATGCACTTCCGCGAAGGTGGGCGGCGCTGCGCGCCGACCGGTATTGAAATGGCCCGGGGCCGGTCCGTGGCGCGTTGGCCACGGAAGCCCGGATTATACGCAAGCGAATGGATCACACGGCTTTTTCGGTCATCTTGCGTCGATCATGCCGCTCCGGCATGGCTCTTGCGATATGCTGACCCGGGGCCGGGTCCGACTGGCCAACACTCTCTGACCATGAAGACATTCCACTGCAATCGCTGCGGCAACCTCGTCTTTTTTGAAAACGTTACCTGCGAGCGCTGCAACGCCACGCTCGGTTTCCTGCCGGATATTTCCCAGATCGCCGCGTTCGAGGGCGATGACGACGCCGGTTGGCGCAGCCTGCAACCGGACACGGCCGGCACGATCTACCGGCGTTGCCATAACTATCGCGTGGAGGCGGTCTGCAACTGGATGGTGCCGGCGAACAACGAGGAGACCCTGTGCCAGTCCTGCGTGCTGACCGATACCATCCCCAACCTCGATGTGCCGGACAACCGGCTCTACTGGTACCGGCTGGAGGTGGCCAAGCGGCGCCTGCTCTATACCCTGCTGGCCCTGAACCTGCCGATCGACTCGCGCGACGATGACCCCGATGGCGGCCTGCAGTTCGACTTCCTCCAGGACGCCGACGACCACAGCAGGGTCCTGACTGGCCACGACAACGGCCGCATCACGATCAACATCGCCGAGGCCGATGACGCCCATCGCGAGCAGACCCGCACCGCCATGCACGAGCCTTATCGCACGCTGCTGGGCCACTTCCGGCACGAGGTGGGGCACTACTACTTCACGCGGCTGGTGGTGGGCACGCGCTGGGTTGAGCCGTTCCGCGCGCGCTTCGGCGACGAGCGGGTGGACTACAACACGGCCCTGCAGCACTACTACGAGGGCAACCTGCCGCCAGACTGGCAGGACGCCTTCATCAGCGCTTACGCCACCATGCATCCGTGGGAGGACTGGGCCGAAACCTGGGCCCACTACCTCCATATCGTCGATACGCTCGATACCGCCGTGTCCTGCGGGCTAGTGCTGCGGCCCGAGGGGGCGCAGGAGCCGACGCTGACCGATCAGACGCCGGTGGAGGATTCGTCCTTCCGCAGCCTGATGAACCGCTGGTTTCCGCTCACCTACGCGCTGAACAGCCTGAACCGGAGCCTGGGCGTGCCGGACAGCTACCCGTTCACGCTGTCCCCGCAGGTGGTGGCCAAGCTGGAATTCGTCCACCGCGTGGTGGAAGACGCCGCTATGCAGCGGCCGTAACGCCCCGGCGGGACGTGCTGCGCAGCGACCACCCGAAGACCAGCAGCCCGCCCAGTGCCAGCAGCAGGCCCACCCAGCCGGTGGAGGTCCAGCCGTAGCCTGCGGCAATCGTCACGCCGCCGAGCCATGCGCCCAGCGCGTTGGCCAGGTTGAAGGCAGAGTGATTGAGCGCGGCGGCCAGGGTTTGTGCATCCCCCGCCACATCCATCAGCCGGATCTGCAAGGCCGGTCCCAGCGCGACGCCCGTGCCGATCAGCAGCACGTTGATCGACGCCAGCCACGGATGCGGCGCGGTGAAGACAAAGGCCGCCAGCACCAGCGCCGACCAGACCAGCACGCCGCCGATGGTCGGCATCAGCGCCTTGTCCGCCAGCTTGGCGCCGGCGAGGTTGCCCGCCACCATGCCCACGCCGAACAGCGCCAGTACCACGGGGATGCCGCCGGCGGGCAGGTGGGCGACTTCGAGCATGGTCGGTTTGATATAGCTGAACACGGCGAACAGGCCGCCGAAGCCGATGGCGCCGATGCCGAGCGTCAGCCAGACCTGCTTGCGCGCCAGCGCGCCCAGCTCCCGCAGCGGGCTGGCGTGGCGGTCAGCCGGCACGAAGGGCACCCAGGCCAGCACCAGCAGCACCGTCAGCACGCCGATGGCGCCCACGATCACAAAAGCCGCGCGCCAGCCGAGCCATGTGCCGATGGCGGCGGCAATCGGCACCCCGATCAGTGTGGCGATGGTCAGCCCGAGCATGACCAGCCCCACGGCCTGCGCGCGTTTCTCGCGCGGGACCAGGCCGGCGGCCACCAGCGCGGCCACCCCGAAGTAGGTGCCATGCGGGAAACCGGTCACCAGCCGCGCGACGATCATCGACGCATAGGACGGCGCCAGCGCGCTGGCGAAGTTGCCGACGGCGAAGAACGCCATCAGCGCGATCAGCAGGTTGCGGCGCGGCCAGCGCGCGCCGAGCACGGCCAGCAGCGGGGCGCCGACGACCACGCCCAGCGCGTAGGCGCTGATCAGGTGGCCGGCTTCGGGAATGGAGATGGCCAGGTCGCGGGCGGCATCGGGCAGCAGGCCCATGATGACGAATTCGCCGGTGCCGATGGCGAAGCTGCCCACGCCCAATGCCAGCAGCGCGCGGCGGTCGGCCGAGCGGTTGCGGGGGGTGGAGGCGTCGGAGTCGGAGGAGAGGTCGGGTAGGGTGTCGAAGTTTCCGGAGGGCGCGGACATAAGGAGAGAGATCGCAAGCATTTATGGATCACCACGCACTGGCGGGCGGGATCTGTGTCCTGCCTCGGGGCTGCCAGCGTGCTCCGGTGTGGCGTCAGGGCGCTATTGTGAAGGAAGTTCGCCCGGCTTGCTGGCGGTGGCTTATCCGCCCTGTTTTGCTCGCTTTGCCGCTTCTCTTGCTGCAATCTCCCGTGCCAGGGCCACGATCCCCTCGGGGGACAGGTCGTCCGCCGTGATCACGGTGCGCGCATCCCACGCATAGAAGTGCTTGCGCTGGGAGCGCGCGTAGGCCGGGTCGTAGTGCCGCGTCGCCAGTTCGGCGAACAACTGGGGCAGGTTGCCGGCGTGGGCCATGGCCTGCCAGGCGGTGATGGTGTCCTTGCCATGCAGCGGCTTGAGATGCGCGAGCTGGTCGGCCAGCCATTGGGGCCGCTCGCCGAGGTAGGCGTAGTCCCGCAGCAGGAAGTCCAGCCGCGCCGGCAGCGCCGCCTGGATCTCCACGCAGGGGGCGGCGCGCATCCGGGCGACCAGCGGCACCGGCAGGTTCAGCTGGCCGATCCGCGGGCCTTCGCCCTCTATATATAGAGGGCGCGAAAAATCCAGCCCTTCGACCCCCGCCGCGAGGGCGGTTTCGAAGGCGGTCTGCGAGGGCTGGGGGTGATCCGGCAGGGCGCCCAGCAGCGATCCCTTGTGCCGCGCCATCCCCTCCAGGTCCAGGGTTTGCTCGCCCTGCGCGGCCAGCGCATGCAGCAGCCGCGTCTTGGCACTGCCCGTGGCGCCGCACACCACCACCAGCGGCAGCAGCGGGGCCTGCACGGCGAGGGTGTCGATGACATGCCGGCGCCAGGACTTGTAGCCGCCGGCCAGTTGCTGGGCATCCCAGCCGACCAGGCGCAGCCACGTCGTCATCGACCCGCTGCGCAGCCCGCCGCGCCAGCAATAAATCAGCGGCTTCCAGTTCGCCGGGCGATCCGCGAAGGCTTCACGCAGATGGCGGGCGAGGTTGGCCGCCACCATCGCGCCGCCTACCCGCCGGGCCTCGAAGGCGCCGGCCTGCTTGTAGAGCGTGCCGACGATGCGGCGCTCCTCGTTGTCCAGCACCGGGTAGTTCACGGCCCCGGGAATGTGATCGATGGCGAACTCGGCGGGCGAGCGGGCATCGATCAGCGTATCGAAGGCGTGCCGATCCTCCACACGGACGACGGGCTTCATGCGCGGACCGTCAGGCCGGGGGTGCCGGCCTCCATGCGGCCGACCACGGCGGCCTCGCCGAAACCCTGTTCCCGGAAGATGCGCAGCACGGCATCCACCGCCTGCGGCGCGCAACTGACCAGCAGGCCGCCGCTGGTCTGCGGGTCGGTCAGCAGAGCCTGGGCGATGGCAGGCAGGCCGGCATCGAGTTGCACCTCGGCGCCATAGCCCTCCCAGTTCCGGCGCGACGCCCCGGTGACATGGCCTTGCCCGGCCAGCGCCGCCACCTCGGGCAGCAGGGGCAGGGCGGACCAGTCCAGCACCGCGCGCAGCCCGGCGCCGCGCGCCAGCTCCAGCGTGTGGCCGGCGATGCCGAAGCCGGTGACGTCGGTCAGCGCATGCACGCCGTCCAACGCCGCGAGGGCCATGCCGGGGGTGTTCAGGCGCGTGGTGGTGTCAATCAGCCGCGCGTAGCCGTCATCGGCAAGCTGGCCTTTCTTCAGCGCGGCGGACAGCACGCCCACGCCGAGCGGCTTGCCGAGCACGAGCACGTCGCCGGCGCGGGCGTCGCGGTTGCGGCGGATCTTCGACGGATGCGCGAGACCCATCACCACCAGCCCGTAGATCGGCTCGACCGAGTCGATGGTGTGTCCGCCGGCAATCGGAATGCCGGCCGCCCGGCACACCGCCTGCCCACCTTCCATCACCCGGCCGATCACCTCCAACGGCAACTGGTTCACCGGCATCGCCACCAGCGCCAGCGCCATGATCGGCCGCCCGCCCATGGCGTAGACGTCGCTGATGGCATTGGTGGCGGCAATGCGGCCGAAGTCGAACGGGTCGTCGACAATCGGCATGAAGAAATCGGTGGTCGCGATCAGCGCCTGGTCGTCGTTCAACTGGTAGACCGCCGCGTCATCGGCGGTCTCGATGCCGACCAGCAACTCCGGCGGCATCGGCAACCCGCCACTACTCCGCAGGATCTCGGACAGCACCCCCGGCGCGATCTTGCACCCGCACCCGCCCCCATGGGAAAAGCTGGTCAGGCGGATATCGGGGGGCGTGCTGGGCGTGGGGGTGGTCATGGTGGCTGGGGTAGGTGCGGAAGGGACACGCAAGGATACCCCAGCCCCGGGGAGCCGCCGCCCGCGTTACCGCGTGCGAACCCGCAGCGTCTCCACGCCGCGCAGGTTGTTGCGGCGGTGCCAGGACAGTTGATCGAGGTCAACCGGCTGGAGGGCTGGGAAGCGGGCGAGCACGCCGGCAATCGCCGATTCGAGTTCGAGCGTGGCCAGCCGGGTGCCGAGGCAGTAGTGAATGCCGCCGCCGAAGGCGAGCGAGGGCGTGGCGTCGCGGGCGAGGTCGAGGCGGTCGGGGTCGGTGTACACGGCCGGATCGCGGTTGGCGGCGCCGATCAGCATAAAGACGATGCTGCCGCGCGGTACGGTCACGTCTTCGACCGTGACGTCCTCGAACGCCGTGCGCACCACCATCTGCACCGCACCGTCGTAGCGCAGGCATTCCGCCACGGCTTGCGAGACCGCCGTGGCGTCAGACAACTGCGACTTCAGGCGCGCCAGCTCGGCGGGCGCCCGGAACAACGCAATCATGCTGTTGCCGATCATGTTCGAGGTGGTTTCATGGCCGGCCACGAACAGCAGGATCACGTTCGAGATGATCTCGGCCTCGCTCAGGGTGGCGCCGTCGTCCTCCGCGCCGAGCAGGCTGGAGATCAGATCCTCCCCGGGATGCGCGCGCCGCTGCGCCACCACGGTCTGGAAGTAGGCCTCCAGCTCGAGCGCGGCTTGGTTCGCCGCCGCGAGCTGGGTGGCGTTGAGCGGCGCGAGGTCGAGCGCGGAGGCCAGCCGGCTGGCGGCCGTGCCGAGTGCGACGCCATCGGCGGCAGGGATATTCAGCAGCCGGCAGATGATCTCCACCGGCAGCGGCAAGGCGAAATCCGCAATCAGGTCGAATTCGGGGTTGTCGCCGGGGTTGTCGCCGAGTTTGTCGCCGAGTTTGTCGCCGAGTTTGTCGCCGATACGGTCGAGCAGCGCCTGCGTGGTGGTTTCGACAATCTCTCGCAGCCCCTCCACCTGCTTGCGGTTGAACGCCTGCATGAGCAGCGCGCGCAGCCGGGTATGCGCCGGCGGATTCATCATCAGGAAGGTGCGGCTCAGCGCCTGGAACACCGGGTCCTGCGTGGCGGCTTCGCCGTAGCGCGCCTCCACGCTCTGGAGGTAGGTCTTGCCCATGCGGCGGTCGCGCAGCAGGGCATCGATGACCGCGAAGTGGCCGGTGACAAAGATGTTGCGCCCGAGCGGCAGCAGGGCGCCCGCGCTGCGGATCTGGTCGTACAGCGGATACGGATTCGTGAAAAAGGCGGGGGAGGCGAATGATTCGAAGTTCATCACTTTTTTCTTGGTCTTGAGGAGGGGGACGAAGGGAATACCGGTGCCGAATTTCGGGCCATTTATATCAGCCGGCCGGCGCGCCATCCATCCGACTCTGTATCGCAATGTATCTGGCCGCGTGAGGATACATGGCGAGCCAAAACCGTGCATTGGCGACACGTTGGGCGGGCACTTGGCGGTCACACTGCGTGGGTTCGTACAAGCCCCGTACAAGCCCACTTCTTTGCATTGGGCGAATCAACCAGGAGAAATCTTTATGTCCCGTGCAGTGACCCCATCCGTTTGGCAATTCGCATTGGCCCGCCGGGCCATTTCTGGCGCGGCAGTGCTCGCGGCTTTTGGCTTTGCCGGCGCCATGCAGCCGGCATTTGCCGCGGATTCGGCGCCGAAGGCTGCCGCCGCGCAGCGCGCCAGCACCGACGAGAGTATTCGTCCGTTCAAGGTGCATGTGCCCCAGCGCCAGCTCGACGATTTGCGCAAGCGGATTGCGGCCACGCGCTGGCCCGACAAGGAAATCGTCAGCGATCAATCCCAGGGCATCCAGACGGCGCAGGTTCAGGAACTCGTCAAATATTGGGGATCCCAATATGACTGGCGCAAGGCCGAGAAGGAACTGAATGCGCTGCCCCAATTCGTCACGACGATCGACGGGGTGGATATTCATTTCATCCACGTCCGATCGCGCAACCCCAAGGCCCTGCCGGTCATCCTGACGCACGGCTGGCCGGGCTCGATTTTCGAGTTCACCAAGACGATTGGCCCGCTGACCGACCCCACCGCCTTTGGCGGCTCGGCGGATGACGCGTTCGATGTCGTGATTCCGTCGATTCCCGGCTACGGCTTTTCGGGCAAGCCCACCGAACTGGGCTGGGGGCCGGACCGCACCGCGCGCGCGTGGGATGTCCTGATGAAGCGGCTTGGTTATACGCACTATGTTTCACAGGGTGGCGACCATGGCTCGGTCATTTCCGATGCCCTCGCGCGGCAGGCGCCGAAAGGCTTGCTGGCCATCCATCTGAATATGCCCGCCACCGTGCCGGGTCCGCTGATGAAGTCGATTCTCAGCGGCGATGCGCCGCCGTCGGAACTGACCGCTCCGGAGCGCGATGCCTACCAGTCGCTGAGCACCTTCTTCGGCCGCAATGCCGCCTACGGCGGAATGATGGTGACCCGGCCGCAGACCATTGGCTACGCGTTGTCTGATTCGCCACTGGGCCTGGCCGCCTGGACCTACGAGAAAATCGTGCAATGGAGCGACAGCGACGGCGTGCCCGAGCGCGTGGTGTCCCGGGACGCGATCCTGAATGACATCACCCTCTATTGGCTGACGAATACGGGCGCCTCGTCCTCGCGTTTCTATTGGGAAAACAATAACAACAACTTCAGCGCCGACGCGCAGAAGACGCGCGAGATCAAGGTGCCGGTGGCGATCAGCGTATTCCCGCACGAGATTTACCGCGCGCCGGAAAGCTGGAGCAAGCAGGCCTACCCCTCGCTGATGTACTACCACCAGGCTGCCAAGGGCGGGCATTTCGCCGCCTGGGAGCAGCCGCAACTGTTTGCCGAGGAACTCCGCGCGGCATTCAAGTCCGTGCGCCAACCCGTGCGCTAACGCTTTCGCCGACCTTCCCGTGGAAGCGATTTCCCGTCCGGCCGCAAGGCTGGGCGGGTTTTTTACGTCCATTCCGCTACACCCCCATTGCCCGCAGCCCCAGCAAGACCACCACCGCCACCCCCAGCAGTGCCGCCAGCGCTTGCCAGAACCGCAGCGGGTTTCGCTCCAGCAGCGGGGGCGTGGCGCGTTGCCAGAGCGGCTCGGTGGGCGCCCGCAATGCCTGGATGAATTCCGACAGGGCTTCGTGCCGCTTCAGCGCGTTGGAGTGCAGGGCGCGCCGCAGGGTGTCGTCGACCCAGGCCGGGAGTTCGGGGCGCTGCTCGCGCAGGCTGGTGTAGTGCAGGCGGCGGACGTCGGCGCGGTCGCGGATGCGCGTGACTTGCAGGCCGTAGGGCAGCTTGCCGGTCAGCATCTGGTAGGCGAGGGTGGCCAGCGAGAACAGGTCGGAGGCCGCCGTGCCGTCATCGCCGACGAAGTACTCCGGCGCGGTGTATTGCAGCGTGCCGACCGGCATGGCGGCGTGGGGCGGCCGCGTGGCCTCGGCCAGCCCTGCCACGTGGACCGAGCCGAAATCGATGATCTTGACGGTGCCCGAGCGGTCGATCATGACGTTCTCGGGGCGGAGGTCCTGGTGCAGCATCTCGCGCCGGTGGAACGCCTGCAGGCCGGTGGCCAGTTGGGCGATGATGCCGCGCACGGCGTCCAGGTCGGGCTGGGGATGATCGATCATCCATTGCGCCAGCGTCTGGCCTTCGAGGTACTCCATCGCCACGAACAGGTGCTTGCGGGGCCGGTCCGCCGCGTGGGGGCGCAGCACGTGCTGGTTGTCGATGCGTCGGGCGACCCATTCCTCGAGCAGGAAGCCCTCCAGATGGGCCGCATCGTCGCGTTGATCGACGGCAGGCGTTTTCAGCGCCACGTGTTGTCCGCTGTGGTCGTCCGTCGCCAGATAGACGTGGCTGCGCGCGCTCCCATGCAGCGCCCGGACGATGGTGTAGCCCTCGAACTGCATGCGGGGCGTGAGCGGCGGCGGCAGGGTCAGGTGCCCGGTCTGCGCCATCGCGTTGCGGGCGCCGGGTTCGGGCAGGGCGTCGACACGGGCCAGCAGCAGCGTGACGTTGTCCTCGCTGCCGCGCGTCAGGGCCAGCGCCGTCAGCGTCTGCGCGGCGCGGTCCAGGTCGTCGTCGCTGGCGGTCAGGGCCTGGTGGACATCGGCGGCTTCCAGGTATTCGTAGGCGCCGTCGGTGGCCAGCAGGTAGATCTCGCCGGGCTCCACGCCCCACGTCCGATAGTCGATTTCGACAGACGGGCTCGCACCCAGCGCTCGGCCCAGATAGGCCTCAGAGGCCGACACGCAGACCCGATGATCGACGGTGAGCTGCTCCAGCGTGTGCCGATGCAGCCGATAGACGCGCGCGTCGCCCACGTGCAGCAGGTGGGCCTCCCGCGCCTTGAAGATCAGCGCGCTGAATGTGCAGACGTAGCCGCGGTCGCGGTCGAAGCGGGCTTCGCTGTGACGGCTCTGCGCGTGGAGCCAGGAGTTGACGGCGGCCAGCACGCACTGCGCCGCCCGCCGCACGGTCCAGGCTTCGGAGGTGCAGTAGTAGTCCTCGAGGAAGGTGCGGACGGCGGCGGCGCTGGCGATCTGGCTGACCGCGCTGCTGCTGATGCCGTCCGCCAGCGCCAGCGCAACGCCCTTGGTCACGCGGTGGTGGCCGGCGGGGTGGGTCACGCCATGAAAGTCCTGGTTGACCGCCTTCCGGCCAGCGTCCGAGTGTTGGCCAACGCTGACCTGGAGCCCGCCGGACATGGCGCGGTCGCCTCGATACCGGGTAGTGATCCGATCAGCCCAGCGCGCGCTTGCTGGCCGACTTGTAGTGCGTGCTGTAGAGCGTGATGCCCACGAAGGTCAGGCCACCCACCAGGTTGCCCAGCACAGTCGGGATTTCATTCCAGATCAGGTAGTCCATGAGGGTGAAGTTGCCGCCCAGCATCAGGCCCGACGGGAACAGGAACATGTTCACGATGGAGTGCTCGAAGCCCATGTAGAAGAACACGAGCACGGGCATCCACATGCCGATGACCTTGCCGGACACCGAGGTCGACATCATGGCCGCCACCACGCCGGTGGAGACCATCCAGTTGCACATCACGGCGCGGATGAACAGCGTCAGCATGCCGGCGGCGCCATGCGCGGCGTAGCCCACGGTGCGGCCTTCGCCGATGTGGCCGATCTTCTGGCCGATGGCGTTCGGGGCTTCGGAGAAGCCGAAGGTGAAGATGATGGCCATGAAGAACGCCACGGTGACGGCGCCGGCGAGGTTGCCACAGAACACCAGGCCCCAGTTGCGCAGCACGCCGCTCCAGGTGGCGCCCGGGCGGCGGTCCAGCACGGCCAGCGGCGCGAGCGTGAAGACGCCGGTCAGCAGGTCGAAGCCCATCAGGTACAGCATGCAGAAGCCAACCGGGAACAGCAGCGCGCCAACCAGCGCGTTGCCGGTGTTGACAGTGATGGACACCGCGAAGGCTGCCGCCAGCGCCAGGATGGCGCCGGCCATATAGGACCGGATCAGCGTGTCACGCGTGGACATCAGCAGCTTGGACTCTCCGGCATCGACCATCTTGGTGACGAACTCGGTGGGGGCGAGATAGGCCATGGGGTATTCCTCTCCGTTTCCTTCGTTTGGCTCAGAAAAGACAAACGGCGTCCGTCCGCCCGGCCTCTGGCCGGCACGTGACAGGACGCCGTCATCCTTGATGCTTTACAGGGTGATGCACTGCCGGGCCGTCATCAGCCCGATGTCAGTGCTGACGCACGTTCCATGCCCGCCGCCGGGTGGGGCCGGGTTGGGCCGGGTTGGGGCAAGTGACGATCTAGGGGGCGTTGGTAGTGCATGGGCTGCCCGCTTTTGGTGCGCGCGGCCGGGCGGGTTCAATCCTGGTGCTGATCGTCGTCCTGTGGGGGCAGGGCGAGGCCGGTGAGCGAGAGGGTGGCTTCGGCAATGTCCGCCAGCCGGCGGTTGTTGTCCATCGACGCCTTCTGCAAGGCCCGGAACGCGGCGTCCTCGCTGAGCCCCATGCGGGCCATCAGCGCGTTCTTGGCGCGCTCGATCACCTTGCGCTCCTTGAGCGCGCGCCGGGCGGCATCGAGTTCCACTTCGGTCTGGGCCAGTCGCGCCGACTGCTGGCGCAGCAGGCGCTCCAGCGACGTGACGGTGGTGGCGTGCACCTCGGCGGGTCCGTTTCCGGCATCGGGCATGCCCGGCAGCACAGGGGCGGCGGCGGGTTGCTCGGCCACATCGAAAAAGCGCTCGACGGCATGGGTATGGGGCGGTGGGTTGTCCAGTAGCTGGCGCAGCAGCCCGGCCGAATCCTGGAGATCGGCCTGGGAACGCTGGATCTGCGCCTCGCAGGCCTTGCGCAGGTCCTGCACCACCTGCATCTCCAGCGTCCACATGCCCGTGATGACCTCGCTGCAGACTTCGAACCACTTCTCGCTGTCGTCGTGCACCAGCGCCGTGCCCGGCGGCGTGGTCAGCAGCGTGCGGCGCATGCCGTCCTGCGCGGCGACCGCGGCGCTGGCCTGCCGTTGCCGCCATGCGGCGAGCAGCGACGGGTCGGCGAAGCGCTCGAACATCTGGAAGCTGCGCTGCTGGGCTTCCACCAACTGCTGCACGCGCTGCGGCGCGGTGCCCGCACAGGTGCCGGAGGCGAACATCTGCGCCCCGACGGCCCGCTCCTGCCCGGCGGCTTCCTTGCCCTGCACGAGGTAGACGAAGGCCACCAGCGGCCGGGCGATGCCCGGATACATCGCCACATCGGCCAGATGGAAGATCAACTCCAGCAGCGCGGCAATCAGGCGGCTGAACGCCGCCACGGCGTCGTGCGCGGTGGTCTGGCATTGATCGATGGACTGGCGCAGCGCCGGCAGCGTGGCCAGATCGAGCTGGACCCAGGCCATCAACGACACCATCGACGCCGTACCCGTATGGCCCGCTTCCAGCTGGCTGGCGAAGCGCTCGCCCAGCCGGGAGGCGATGTGGACCGCCTCGCCCATCGCCGTCTGGCGCTCCTGCGCCAGCCGTTGCCCACCGGAGGCCAGGAAGATGCTGCTGGCCCCCCGTTCACGCTGCAAGGCGTGGATCAGCTGGCCGATCAGGTCGGCCAACTCCACGCGACTTGCCATCAGGCGGACGGCCTCGATTTCGAGCTGCTTGGCCCGAAGGACGAGGGTTGAGGCGGAAAGGGGCATTGTTCTGGGAATGTGGGCGCGGCCGGGATGGGTACTACGCATTTGCCCGGTACTACGCAAATGTCGTGCCATTTGTATCATCCGCCGTACCTTCCCGGCCCCCCGGACCGGCTACAGCGCCTGCACCTGCACAGGCGCGCCGGGTTTGCCGTTCTCGGACGGGGCGATCACGAGATAGCGGCGCGCGCCGGCCCCCGCATCGTCCCGCACCACCTGCCGGATCGGGCCAATCGCGTTGACGATGGCCGAGCCCGCCGGATTCGACATGAAGGCGGCGAGCGGCTCCAGCGGGCCGCTGCCGTCCGCGCGGGTGGCGAGCGCCAGCACGTAGGGACGCTTGGGCTGCAATCCGGTGGCCGATGCCTGCAGGACCTGGAGCAGTCCCTGATCGAACAGCGTGACGCTGGTCGGCGCATGGTCGGTGGCCACAGGCTTGCCGTTCACGACGCCATGCAGCTTCAGCTGCGTGGTCTGCCCGGCCACCCCCAGCGGCTGGAGTCCCTGCGTGCCGTCGCCCTCGGGCACGGCGTTCGGCACATAGGCGATGGCCTGCGGCGCCTGCCCGACCGGCACGTTGGCGACTACCCGATTGGTGGCGGTGTCGATGGCGGCCAGCTGGTCGGCGTTCTCCAGCCCCACGTAGATGCGCGTGCCGTCGCCCGAAGGCCAGATGCCGTGCGGCAGGCTGCCCACCGGAATCGTGGCCACCTGGGAGAAGTCATCGGTCCGGAACACCTTGACCTGATTCAGCCCGCCGACCGTGATGTAGGCGAAGTCGCCCGCCGCCGTGTGGGCGAAGTTCACGTGGTTGGTGATCGGGCCGGTCTCCAGCGTCTTGATCAGGCGGAAGGGCGGGCGGGCCTCGAACACCTGGGCCTTGCCGACGTCCTTGAGCGTGAACCAGACCTGCTTGCCGTCAGGCGTGGCGGCGATGTTCGGGCAGAACGGGCTCTCCTGCTTCACGCGCCCCACGATCTGATGGTCGGCCACGCTGACCACGGCCGTTTCCGGATTGAACGACGAGCAGATGTAGCCGTACTTGCCATCGGGCGAGAAGATCTGCATGCCCGGGCCGTCGGCCACGGTGATGCGGGTCTTTTCCTGGAACGTGGCGGCGTCGATCACCGAGATGTAGTTCTCCCCGCGCACGGTGACCCAGACCTCCTTGCCGTCCGGCGTGTAGAACGCCTCGTGCGGCGACCGTCCCACGTAGGTGACGTGCTTGACGGCGTTGGTAGCCGTGTCGATGAACGACACCGAGTTCGACCCAATCGACACGATGGCAAGCGTGCGGTGATCCGGCGAGAAGCCCATCCCGTGGACCAGCACCTGACCGCGATACAGCGGGCTGAAGTTGCCCGGCGCAGGGTCGCCCAGGCGGATGACGCCCAGCAGCCGGTTGTCCGCCGGGTCCGTCACGGAAACCGTGTTGGAGAACTGCTCGGCGGCATAGAGGCGGTCGCGGTGGCTGATGGGGACGTCAGGGGCCGTCGACGGTCCCGGCGCCTGCCCGGCCAGAACCGCGCTGGCCGCGCCGAGCAGCAGCATGAGGGAGAGGGTGTTCCTGAGGGAATGTCTTGTCATGGTCGTGGGCGCATCAGTGCGCGTGAGCGGAATGGCTGGGGGTGGTGGGTTGGCTGGCCGATTGGGCCGGATCGGGGCGGGTGGGCGCCGGCGCGGATGGGGGCAGGGGCTGTCCGAGCGCGAGCCGCATCGCGGCAATCTCCTGCAACTGGTCGACGATGATTTCCTGCGCGATGCGTCGGAGTTGCTCGTTCTTGCCGTGGCGCAGCTCGGCCATGGCCATGTCGATGGCGCCCTGATGGTGGGGAATCATCATCGCGACGAAGTCCTCGTCGACGTTGCCGCCGGGCTTGACCGCCATGTCGTCCATCATTTTTGTCATGGCGGTATCGCTTTCCGACAGGAACGCAGCGCTGTCAGGGCTGGCGGGCGGGGCGGCGACGGCGGGCAGCGCAAGGGCGGCCAATAACGGCAGGAGGAGCCTAAGCGGTGGTGATGGGGATCGGTGATGACTGGGCACGGGGCTCCTCGTGAAGGGTGGCGGCCTGGTTGCGGCCGCATGCCCCGTAAACGCAGGACACCCTGCTGTTATTCCCTCGCCACCTCAGGGTAAATTTATACCCGGGTAATATTGACTTTAATTTTATCCGGGTATAAATTGCGGACGTCATCACGGGGAGCCACCATGAGCCCAATCGATCATCTTCCGTCCCATACCGCCTTCGAAGGCCATCGTCGCCTCGCCTCCGGCCCGCTCGGCGTGGTTGCGCTCGCGGTCAGGCGGGCGATGGAGGGGGGCACCAGCGACCCGGTGCTGGTGTTCGACAACGCCACCGGGCGCACCATCGACATCGACACACGCGGCAGCGATGCGGACATCGTCGCCCGTTTTAGCCCGGAGGGTGGGCGTGCCGATGCCGCCGATCAGGAAGACGCCCCGGACGCGCCGCGCGGCAGGGGCCGCCCCAAACTAGGCGTCGTGGCGCGCGAGGTCACGCTACTGCCGCGCCACTGGGACTGGCTCGCCCAGCAGCCGGGCGGGGCCTCCGTGGCGCTGCGCAAGCTCGTGGAAGAGGCACGCCGCGCCAATGCCCATGGCGATAACCGCCGCGTAGCGCGGGAGCGCGCGTATCACTTCATGTCCGCCATCGCCGGGGATCTTCCGGGCTTCGAGGAAGCGTCCCGCGCGCTGTTCGCGGATGACCGGCAACGCATGGACGAACTGATCGCCGGCTGGCCGGAGGACGTGCGCGGGCATGTGGTGTGGCTGGGGTTTGGGGGTGGTGCGGAAGCCAGGAGGCAGCCATGAAACCATTGCTCGCTGGCGGATGCCTGTGCGGTGCGGTCCGTTACTCGGTAAATGACGAATTCGCCTACGCGTTGAACTGCCACTGTTCAAATTGTCGTCGCTCGACAGGCTCCGCGTTCAAGCCCTTCGCAGGGATCGAGCGCGAAAAATTGCAGATCACGCAAGGCGAGGACGAGGTATTGATTTTCGGTGACGCAAAGGCGTCTCACGATGTCCGTTGCAAGCGATGCGGAAGCCTGATGTTCTCGGTGGTTCGTGATGGCGCCTTCGTCCACGTCACCTTGGGCACGCTCGCCGACACGCCCAGCATTCGTCCCAGTGCGCATATCTTCGTGGGCTCCAAGGCGCCGTGGTATTCGATTACTGACCAACTGCCACAGTACGATGAATTCGATTAGACGGCCGGCGTCATCTCAGACAAACGCAGCGCAATCGATTACGCTTTACCCTTTCGACAGCGTTGGTGAAGGTGCTCATGACAAGAGACGACAAGCTGCGGCAGATCGCGGCGGAATTCGGATTTGATCCGGACGAGGAAATCAAGATCGGTGGAAAGTACACGCCTGTTTTGGTGGATGGGAACGTAGCCTACGTTGCTGGCCAAATCCCGCGAGTTGGGGAAACGGTGCGCTTCGTTGGCGTAGTGGGCGACTCCATTTCGCTCGACGAAGCGCGTCGTGCAGCAGGGACTTCGACGCTGCGTGCCCTGTCCCTCATCAAAAAAAGCTGCGGGACGCTCGACGCGATACAGGCGGTGCCGCGCATCACCGTATTTGTGCGAAGCGCGCCAGACTTCACGATGCAAAGCGAAGTCGCCGACGGCGCCTCTGACGTCTTGTATGCGGTGCTTGGCGACGTCGGCATACACACTCGCTCGTCTGTTGGTGTATTGCAATTGCCAAAAGGCGCGTCGATAGAAGTGGATTTTATTTTTACGGTGCGGCCTGTGTAGTGGGGCTCTATAGCACCTGCCCCGGCGCAAGCACCCCCGAGGCCGATAGCGCAGAGGCAAGCCAGGCGGGGCTTGTCTCCGCGCCGGATTGGATATTGGCAATCCGTTTGCGTTCTGCTTCCAGCTTATCCGCCGCAAGTTCAAGTATGGTGGCGACTTTCTCGCGTTCGATCACGACCACGCCGTCGGCATCTCCCACAATCAGATCGCCCGGGCGTACGGTCACGCCGCCGCATTGGACCGGGTGATTGATCAGGCCGGGGACAAGCTTGGTCGGGCCATTGGCATTCGTCCCGACGGCGTACATCGGGAAACCCAGTTCGCCAATCTCGTCGCGATCCCGCGCGGCCGCGTCCAGGACGACCCCTGCCACGCCCTTGGCCCGGCACTGGTTCGCCATGATCGCGCCCATCAGGGCGCACGTCTGATCCGCCTTGCCATCGACAACGATGACATCGCCGGGTCTGGCCATCGCAATTGCGGCATGAATCATGAGGTTGTCTCCGGGGCGAACCTCGACGGTGAGCGCCGTCCCGCACAAGCGGGATCGAGGATCCAGCGGCGCCACGCGGCCGTGCATGCCGCCGCGGCGGCCATTGACATCCGCCAGCAGCGAGGAGGCGAATTGCGAAGCACGTGCTACGAGGTCCGGTGATACACGCGCGATATCGGTCACGATGGCGCGGAAGTCCTGGCTGTCTTTCATCGGGATTCTCAGTTTGCGGTAACGTTGGCGGCCTTGATCACGCCCGCCCACTTCTGTCTGTCGGCCTTCAGGAATTCTCGGAACTTCTCCGACGAGTTACCCACGACCTCCATGCCATCCTGTTGCAGTCGCTGCGCGATATCGGGCTGCCGCAGTACCTGCTGCACCTCTTTTTGCAGCCGTGCGACCACCGGAGCCGGCGTCCCCTTCGGCGCACACAGGCCGGTCCAGGCCACGGGCTCGAAGTCCTTCACGCCCGCTTCGGCAAACGTCGGCACATCGGGCAATCCGTCCAGCCGATGGGAGGCGGCGACGCCGAGTACCCGCAACTTGCCCGACTTCGCGTACTGCAAGGAGCTGATCGGCTGGTCAAATATGAGGGATACCTGGCCACCGAGCAGGTCGGCCATGGCCTGGCCGGTGCCCTTGTAAGGCACATGCACGATATCAATCCCGGTACGCAGCTTGAGCATCTCGCCCGCGAGGTGGCCCGCCGTGCCATTGCCAGAAGAGGCGTAGTTGAGCTTGCCGGGGTTCGCCTTGGCATAGGCGATCAGCTCCTTGACGTTGTGGATGTTCAGCGACGCGTTGACCAGGGCCACGTATGGCGTATTGGCAATCAGCGACACCGGCACGATGTCCGCCTGGGCGTCATAGCTCATCTTTTGCAGGCTTGGCTGGATCGACAACATGCCTGTGGTGCAGATCATGAGCGTATGGCCATCGGCGGGGGCCTTGAGCATGGTGTCGGCGGCGATGTTGCCACCCGCTCCCGGCCGGTTGTCGATCAGCACTTGCTTCCCGAGCGCATCGGCAAGTTTCGGCGCGATCAAGCGGGCGACGATATCGTTCGAGCCCCCCGGCGAGAAGCCGATAAGAATGCGGATCGGCCGGGTTGGCCAGGCTTCCTCCGCCGTCGCAACGCTTGTGGCGGCAAGCGAGACACAGACGGCAAGGAGCTTCAGAAAAGCTGGGCGAATCAGGGGGCTGGGCAGGCTGCGCATGATGTTTCGTTTCGTCGTTGTAGAGGAAGTGTTGCGCTGGCGGAACTGTCGGCGGATCTCTGCGGATCTCTGCATGTTTGTAAGGTGTCTTCGTGGCGGCGCTACGCAAGCAGGGTTTCGGCCGCGTGCGCAATGCGCCGGGTGCCTTCTGCCAGCACTTCCATGCTGGTGGCGAACGAGAGCCGGAAATGGGTATCGACCCCATAGGCAGAGCCAGGCAGGAAGGCGATGTTGGCCGCGTCAAGCGACCAGGCTGCCCATTGGTCACTGTTCCGGATGGCGAGGCCTTCGCTGGTCCGGCGTCCGAAAAGGCCGGCACATGACGCGAAGAGATAGAAGGCACCGGCTGGCGGTTTGCACGCGATGCCCTCGATACGGTTCAGCGCTTCCACCACGAAGTCGCGGCGTTGCCGATAGACGTCGCGGTTCGCCGCGATAAAGTCTTGCGGCCCTTCCAGCGCGGCGAGCGCAGCGGCCTGCGCCACGGCATTGGCGCACGAAGTGCTTTGCGATTGCAGCTTGGTCATGGCCTTGATCAACGCTGCCGGCCCGCCGGCATAGCCAATTCGCCAGCCGGTCATGGCATAGGCTTTCGATACGCCATTGATCGTCAGCGTCCGGTCGGCCAGTTGCGGGCACACCTGCGCGATGGTGAAAAACCCCGTGCCGTCGTACATCAGGTGCTCGTAGATGTCGTCGGTCATGATCCACACATGGGGGTGGCGGCTCAGGACTTCGCCGAGCGCGACCAGTTCGTCACGGCTATAGGCCGCGCCGCTCGGATTGTTCGGCGCGTTCAGCATGAGCCAGCGGGTACGCGGCGTGATGGCGCCCTCCAGCGACTGTGGCGTTAGCTTGAAGCCCATTTCCGGCGAGCCGGGAACGAATACGGGCGTACCGCCCGCGAACAGCGTGATGTCAGGATAGGACACCCAGTACGGCGCGGGAATGATGACTTCATCGCCGGCCTGCACCGTGCATAGCATCGCGTTGAAAATCACTTGCTTTGCGCCAGTGCTGACGATGATCTCGCTGGGCCTGTAGCTCAGCGCGTTTTCGCGTGAGAACTTGCGCGCAACCGCCTCTCGCAGTTCGGACGTTCCGCCCACATCGGTGTAACCGGTTTTGCCCGACTGCATCGTCACCAGGGCGGCCTCGCAGATGTGCGCGGGCGTGGCAAAGTCCGGCTCTCCGGCCGTCAGGCCGATGACATCACGGCCGGCGGCCCGCAGCTCGCGGACGCGCTGCCCTGCCATGGAACTGGGGGATGGTTTGATGCGGTTGAGTCTGTCGGCAAGCTTCAGCATGGGCGGTTCACTGGTGGATCGATGGACACCAGTATGTGAGCCCTCTCCGCATGCCACAAACGAGTAATAAGATTGCTTTGCTATTCTTTAAATTCCTGGATTGCTTCATAGTGGTGCCTAATCCGTCATTCAATGGGTGAAAAAACCGTGAATGTGACATTAAAGCAACTTGAAGCCTTCTATTTCAGCGTCACGAGCGCGTCATTCACCGTCGCGGCCGCCAAGCTGTTTACGACGCAATCAGCCGTCTCGAAGCGCGTGATCGAACTCGAACAGGCACTGGGCGTGCAACTGGTGCACCGCATGCCCAAGGGTCTCGTCCCTACGCAGGCTGGCGCGCGGCTCATGCCGATTGCCGAAGAGTCGATGGTGCTCAAGGACCGAATTGCGCGAGAGGTCGGCCTGGACAACGAAGTGCGCGGCACGTTCCGCATCGGCGTGACCGAACTCGTGGCGCTGACATGGCTGACACGCCTGTTGCGCGAATTGAAGTTGACGCACCCCGCACTCGAGATCGAGCCCGTGGTCGATGCTGGCCTAAGCCTGTTCGCCGCGCTGGAAGCCAATACGATTGATCTGACCATTTTGCCCGGGACGTACTGGGGCGATGCCTACCGGTGTGTCGAAGTTGGCCGGGTGGAGGATCTCTGGATGGCCAGCCCAAAGCTGGACATCCCCGATCGCCCACTCAAGCCCAATGAGCTTGCCGAATATCCGGTGTTGCAACAGGCGGCCGGCTCTGCAAAGAATGCGTTCTATGGTTCCTGGAACCGTGAACACGGATTCCAGTTCAAGAAGGTCTTTTCCACCAACAGCCTCACGGTGTTGCGGGAGTTAACGATCGAGGGACTGGGCGTCAGTCAATTAGCGGTCGACTACTTCGCCTCGGATATCAATGACGGCCTGCTGCGCGTAGTCCGGACCGATCCAATGCCGCCTCCCCTCATCTACTCGGCCGTGTATCGGCAATCCGGTTTCTCGCGGGCCCTGGATGTCATCTCAGAAACGGCTGGCAATGTATGCAATTTCAAGCGGGGACCCTATGACCTTGCGGAAAGGCGGGTACGCATGATGCGGTAAGACAGCGCACGCGAATCGCTCTTATCGGGACGCGATCCACACGCCGTACGCCACAGCAATCCACGCCGCCTCGCGGCTCACGTGTGACAGACTGGTGCTTTCCAACGTCGCCTTGCGAAGACCCCCGTGAACCTCCGAAGCTTCCAACCAGGCGATGAACCAGCGTTGTTCCGCGTGTTCTTCACCGCCATCCACGAAATCGCCGCCAGGGACTATTCCCCCGAGCAAATCGCAGCCTGGGCGCCAGCCGACTTTGACATGGCCCTATGGGCACCGCGGGTCCAAAAGCTCCGGCCCTTCGTCGTCGAACTAGATAATGAGATCGTCGGTTATGCCGACGTTCAGCCCAACGGCTACATCGATCACTTCTATGTGTCGGGTTTCCATCCCCGGCAGGGAATCGGGACCCTGCTGATGACGCGTATTCACGAGGAGGCCGTGAATCTGGGGATAACGGCACTCACCTCAAACGTGAGCAAGACGGCCGAGCCCTTTTTCGCGCGCCACGGTTTTCACGTGGTCGAACGGAATTTCCCAGTCTGTCGGGGCGTGACGCTGGAAAACGCCCTGATGCGGAAGATGCTTTGACCAAAAAAAAGCCCGCGACGAAGCCGTCGCGGGTGCGGGTACAAATGTCGAGGGGTCAATCACGACAAGCACATTGTCCATGAATGTATGAGACATGGCGTCCCCTCGCACGGAGGGCACGCACTCTGAGTGAAGTGACTATTGAGCCGCTTCTCGCAGCGCCTCCACCAGCGACGTCATCAATTCGTTATCTTCCAGCCCCCGTCGCCACATGAGGCCGACGGGCGGCAAGTCCCAGCTCAGCGCAAAGGGCAGGGTGGCGGCACCGCCCAGTTCCACCAGTTCGGCGGCCACCGAGCGCGGCACGATGGTGATGGCGTCCGGCTGGCGGCGCAGCAGGGTGGCCATCGGCTTGATCGAGTAGGTTTCGACCGTGGGCAGCGGCGGCGCCACGCCGGCCACCGCGAACATCGTATTGATGGTGCGGCGCACCGGCGTGTGCGGGGGCGGCAGGATCCAGTCCCGCTCCGACAGGCGTTTCCAGTCCAGCCCCGCCCGGGAGAGCCGCGCGGCGGCGTCCGCCGGCACCACCAGCACCGGTTCCTCCCGATACAGCGGCTGCTGGACGATATCCTCGCCCGCCAGGTAGAACGAGCGCGCGATCACGCAATCGAGTTCGTGCTGGCGCAGCGCGTTGACCAGTTCGTCGGTGGTCCCCTCCCGTACCAGCATCGAGATGCGCGGCGTGTGGCGCAGGCCGAAGTCCAGCGCGGCATCGAGCACGCCGCGCGCCACGTAGGGAATCACGCCGATCCGCAGCCGCCCGCGCAGGCCGGCCTCGATCACCGTCAGCTCGCGCCCCAGCGCCTCGGCATCGGCCAGCGCCGTGCGCGCGTGGGCCAGCACGGCCACGCCGGTCGGTGTCGGCTCCAGGCCCTGCCGGGTGCGGGTGAACAGCGGCGTCAGGAAGATGTCCTCGATCTCGCGCAGCGCCTTGGTCACGGCCGGCTGGGAGAGATTGAGTTCGGCGGCCACGCGCGAGACAGAGCGCTGGCGCTCGAGCGCCAGCAGCAGCGGCAGATGGCGCAGGCGCAGGCGCGAGACCACGTTGTGGAGCAGCTTGTCGGACGAAATGGGCATGATGGCGAAGGAGCGATATAACCAAATGGTAATGCAACAATAATTTTTTCGCCGTTTGCAGTTATTCCGGGCTCCTATACTCAAATGCATTCGATACCAGTCATTAGGCCATGTTCACCACCCGTCCGGAAATCGTTGGCACCTTCGGCGTTGCCGCCTCCACCCACTGGCTTGCCACGCAGACCGCGATGGGCGTGCTCGAGCGGGGCGGCAATGCCTACGATGCGGCCGTCGCCGGGGGCTTTGTGCTCCAGGTCGTGGAACCGCACCTGAACGGCCCGGGCGGCGAAGTGCCGATCCTGTATTGGGATGAAAAGACGCGCGCGATGCGCTCGGTCTGCGGCCAGGGCCCCGCGCCCGCGCTGGCGGACCCCGAGGCGCTGCGCGCCCAGGGTATGGAGCTGATGCCCGGCATCGGCCTGATGCCCGCCACCGTGCCCGGCGCGTTCGGCGCGTGGCTGACCATGTTGCGCGACCACGGCACGTGGTCGCTGGCGGACGTGCTCGCGCCCGCCATCGGCTATGCGCGCGATGGCTTCCCGCTGGTGCCGCGTATCTCGCAGGCCATCCTGGCCGTGCAGTCGCTGTTCCGCGACGAATGGCACAGCTCGGCTGATACGTGGCTGCCGGACGGCAAGGTGCCGCGCCCCGGCGCGCTCCACCGGCTGCCGGTGCTGGCCGACACCTATACCCGCATTATCGAGACGGCCCAGTCCGCGAGCGACTCCCGCACGGGCCAGATCGATGCCGCCATGGACTGCTGGTACCGCGGCTTCGTGGCCAAGGCCATCGACGCCTACTGCCGCGACACCCCGGTGCGCGACACCACCGGCGAGAAGCACACCGGCCTGCTGCGCTACGACGACCTCGCCCAGTGGGCGCCCACGGTAGAAGCCCCGGTGACGCTGGACTTCGGCCGCTATACCGTGGCCAAGTGCGATATCTGGAGCCAGGGTCCGATGTTCCTGCAGCAGCTCGGCATGCTGCGCCACGCCGGGCTGGAAGCCCACGCGCCCACGTCCCCCGAATTCGTCCACAAGATTGCCGAGGCCGCCAAGCTGGCGATGGCCGACCGTACCGCCTGGTACGGCGACCCCCGCTTCACCGAAAGCAAGCTCTGCGCGCTGCTCAATCCGCACTACCTGGCCGCGCGCGCGGCGGGCATCGGCGAGCAGGCCGCGCTGACCATGACGGCGGGCACGCTGAAGGGCGAGGCGCCGCGCATGCCGGACCTCGACGTCGCCACGCGCACGCTGGCCACCGCCGACGTGCGCTTCGGCGTGGGCGAGCCCACCTTTGCCGCGCTGCCGCCCGTGACCGAATGGGCCGAGCGCGAGCTGTTCGTGGGCGATACCTGCCATATCGACGTGATCGACCGCCACGGCAACATGGTGGCGGCCACGCCGTCCGGCGGCTGGCTGTCGTCGAGCCCGACGATTCCGTCGCTCGGCTTCGCGCTGAACACGCGCCTGCAGATGACCTGGCTCGAGCCGGGCCTGCCGAACACGCTGGCACCGGGCAAGCGCCCGTGCACCACGCTGTCGCCGTCGATGGCGCTGCGCGACGGGGAGCCGTACATGGTCTTCGGCACGCCTGGTGGCGACCAGCAGGACCAGTGGTCCCTGGCATTCTTCCTGCGTCATGCCGTGCATGGCATGAACCTCCAGGAGGCCATCGACGCGCCGGCCTGGCATATCGATCATTTCCCGGGTTCGTTCTGGCCGCGCCAGACCGTGCTCAACCGCATCAGCATCGAGTCGCGCTTTCCGGCGGCCACGCTGGAGGCGCTGCGCGCGCGCGGGCACGAGGTGCGCGTGGGCGACGACTGGTCCGAGGGCCGCATGTCGGCCTGCTCGCGCGAGCGCGATGCCCAGGGCCGGCTGGTGCTGCGCGCGGGCGCCAATGCGCGTGGGATGCAAGGCTATGCCGTGGGCCGCTGACGGGGCGGCAGGCATGGAAGGTATCGCGATAGCGGTATCGCACAAACAGTCGGCCCGCACGGGGCGGTCCGCACGAAGACAGAGGGAGTTGCAGTCATGAGGTCCGTAGTCAAGAGCCTGCTGTGCGGCGCCGCCGCGCTGGCAATGTCGTTCGCCGCCATTTCGGGGGCTGGTGCCGCCGATGCCTATCCGACAAAACCGATCACGCTGATCGTGCCCTGGGCCGCCGGCGGCTCCACGGACATCCTGGCGCGCGTGCTGTCCGAACACCTGACCAAGTCGCTCGGCCAGCCGGTCATCGTCGACAACCGCCCCGGCGCCTCGGGCAATATCGGCTCGGCCACGGTCGCCCGGGCCCAGCCGGACGGCTACACGCTGCTGATTGGCTCGATGAGCACCCACGCGATGAACCCCTCGCTGATGCCCAACATGCCGTTCAAGGGCGTGGAGGACTTCACCCCGCTGGGGCTGCTGGCCTACGTGACGAACACCATGGTGGTGCATCCGTCGGTGCCGGCGAAGAACGTCAAGGAACTGATTGCCTACGCCAAGGCCAATCCGGGCAAGCTGGCCTACGCCAGCGCCGGCTCCGGCTCCACCAACCACCTGAGCGCGGTGCTGTTCGCCAAGATGGCCGGCGTGGACATGCTCCACGTGCCGTACAAGGGCGGCGCCCCGGCCGTGGTGGATCTCGTGGCAGGCCAGACGCAACTGCTGTTCTCCGCCGGCACCCAGACGCTGCCGCACGTGAAGGCCGGCAAGCTGCGCCTGCTGGCGGTGACCGAAGCCAAGCGCTCGCCGCTGCTGCCGGACGTGCCCACGGTGGGCGAGACCCTGCCCGGCTATGAGCTGTCCGTGTGGTACGGCGCCTTCGGCCCGAAGAACATGCCGGCCGAGCTGGTGACGCGCCTGAACAGCGAGATCAACCGGATCATGACGCTGCCGGAAGTGAAGGCCAAGATGGACAGCATCGGCGTGGAGACCACCACGTCCACGCCGCAGGCGTTCGGCAAGATCCTGCGCCGTGACGCGGACCGCTACGGCAAGCTGATCCGCGAACTCGGCATCAAGGCGGAGTAAGCGTCGATGGTAGAACTCGCCAACCTGGCGCGGCTGAATACGCTGTGCGACCAGTTGCGCCACGCGGCGACGCCGGTGGCCGTGATGGATGCGGTGGGGCAGGCCACGCTGGACCTGCTCGGCCCCGGCCTGCTGACGATCAATACGTGGCAGGCCGAGACCGGCGAGATCGGGCGGCTGTGGTCGTCCGATCCGGCCGCCTACCCGGTGGGTGGGAAGAAGGTCAAGGGCGACACGTCCTGGACGCGCCAGTTGCTGGTGCGCGGCGAGGTGTTCGTCGGCGAGGGCGACGCGGCGCTGGCCGCCGTCTTCGACGACATCGCCGTGATCCGTGGCCTGGGTCTGAATGGCGTGGTCAACGTGCCGCTCTGCGAGGGCGGCCGGGTGATCGGCACCTTTAACTACCTGACCGCCGTGGAAAGCTGGACCGGTGACCAGATCACCGTGCTGCGCGTGCTTGGCCAGATGGCCCTGCCCGCCGTGGCGGCGCTCGCCGCCAACCGCTAAAGCCGCATAAGCCGTTGAACCCCGGCGCCGGCGCTGCTACTCGGTGGTGCTGGCGCTCCAGAAGGCCTGGCTGACCACGCTCGTGGCGCCCAGCCTGGCCACCATCGCGTCCAGCGCGTCGCCCTCCACCGAGGCGGCTGCCAGCACCGCTTCGATCTCCACATCCTGTTCACCGAACGCCCGCACCTCCAGGTCACGGGTGGGGAAGTCGGCCGCATCCAGCGCTTCCTCCAGCAGCCGCATGGCGAGTTTCTGGTGCTCGCGCGCAGTAATCACGTGCACGGTATGGGTGACTTCCACGGCGGGCGTGTCGATGGGCTGGCGGTTGATGCGGTCCACCACGGGCCGCAGCAGCGTGTTGGCGGCCAGCACGAACAGCGCGCCGATGGCCGCCTCCATGATCAGGTCCGCCCCGGCGCACGCGCCGACCGCCGCCGAGCCCCACAGCGTGGCCGCCGTGTTGAGGCCGCGCACATTGCCTTCCTCGCGCATGATCACGCCGGCGCCCAGGAAACCGATGCCGGACACCACGTAGGCCACCACGCGCACCGCGCCATCGTGGCCGGCGAGATGGTTGGCCATATCGACGAAGATCGCCGCGCCCACGGCCACCAGCACATTGGTGCGCAGCCCGGCCGTGCGCTGGCGGTACTGGCGCTCGTAGCCGATCATGCCGCCGAGCACGAACGCGGCGGCGAGGCTGATCGCCGTATCGAGCAGCGATTGCGGATTGATGTTTTGCAGCGCTTCCAGGGACATGATCGCGGACTCCGGGGCCAGGCGTCGCGCGATTGTGTCACAGGGCTATGGCCGGGGCAAAGCGTCCGGGGCGTGCCAGACCAGCGGCAGCGCCGCCTCGCGCCAGACCACGCGGTCCGGTATCACGCGCCAGAGCCGTTCGGCGCCTTCCCAGTTGGCGATCTCCGGGGAGTCGGTCAGCACCTCGGCCCGGCCCGAAAGCTGGAGCAGGTTGCCGGTGGTGTAGTCCACGAAGGCCAGTCCGGCAATCGGGTTGGCGGCCAGATTTCCCAGCGTATTGAAGAAGCGGTTGCCCGAGTAGTCGGGAA
Source organism: Cupriavidus sp. 10L45 (assembly GCF_056395225.1). Taxonomy (NCBI): domain Bacteria; kingdom Pseudomonadati; phylum Pseudomonadota; class Betaproteobacteria; order Burkholderiales; family Burkholderiaceae; genus Cupriavidus; species Cupriavidus sp. 10L45. The sequence continues at coordinate 261,832 of NZ_JBFTJC010000004.1, read as the reverse complement.
TCGTCAGCCCGCCGTCCGCATCGAGCCGGACGAAGCCGCGCGGCCCGCCCCGATGGGATACATCCACCTGCCGGCTGCCATCGGCCAGATCCACGTAGGACGCCACGAAGAAGGTATCCGTGCCGGCGATCAGCGCGCGCGCCCGCTCGTCCAGGGCCGGCAGGACCTGCGGCGGCTGGTCGGACGCCACCCCAGGGTCGCGCGTGAAATCGAACGCGCGCTGCTGGATGTACTGCGGGCAGTTGCCGAAGCTCTGGCCCACGGCCAGCCGGAAGCCGTCCGGGCCGGTGCGCTCCACCCGGCCGTTCATGCGATTGCGGCGCCGCGTCATGGGATCGATGCCGAGCAGGCCGAGGGCGTTGCCGTCGTCCATGCCGGCGTCGGCCGGGTCGGCGGGCTCTCGCGCCACTGCCACGTCCAGCACGCGCGGGTCCGGGGAGTGGAGGAAGCCGGGCGCCCCGGCGCGCAGCGTGGCCCAGACGCGCCCATCCGGCGCCACCGTGCCGAGCACGACCAGCGGAAGCTGTTGGAAGAAGTCGCGATGCTGGTCGGGCATGTAGTCCCGCACCACGCGCGGGCCGACCTCTGCCATGCGCGCCTGCACGCCGGCGCGCTCCTGCAGCAGGCGTTCGCCGGTATGCCAGGGCAGATCCGGGAGGAGGGCGGCGTGGGAGGACATGTTGGGCTCCGGTAGGGTGGATGGCGGGGGCGGCAATCAGGCGGCGAGCCCGACGGCGGTCTTCTGGAACGGCACGAAGCCGGGCAGCGTTTCCACGCGCGCCAGCCATTGCCGCACGTGGGTGTAGTCGCTCAGGTCGACAAAGCCTTCCGGCGCGCTGGCGGTATAGCTGTACAGCGCCACATCGGCAATCGTCGGCTGATCGGCGGCAATCCACTGGCGGCCTGTCAGCGCGCGGTTCATGCGGCCCAGCACCAGATGTGCCCGGGCAATGACCTGCTCGCTGTTCAGCGGCGCGCCGAACACCGTAATCAGGCGTGCCGAGGCCGGCCCGGCCGCGAGGTCGCCCGCGGCCACGGACAGCCAGCGCTGCACGGCGGCGGCGCCGGCGGGGGTCTCGGGCAGCCAGTCGGTCCGGCCCAGCGTTTTGGCCAGATAGACCATGATCGCGTTGGAGTCCGGCAGCACCGTGTCCCCATCCACCAGCACGGGCACCTGGCCGAACGGGTTCAGGGCGAGGAATTCCGGGGCCTTCTGGGCGCCGGCGCGCAGGTCCACGTCGATGAGTTCGACTGGCTGGCCGATCAGGGCGAGGAACAGCCGCACGCGGTGCGAGTGGCCGGAGAGGGGGTAGGCATACAGTTTCATGTCGGATCCTGGTTGGGATGGTCCGACTATAGGTGCCTTTCGGCGCACGAAAAACCGCCGCCGGCAGAAGGCACTCTTGCGCCAACGCGAAGAATGCCCAGTTGCCGCCTGCCGAGCCGCTCTAGCGCAGGGACGGCGCGGCGCGCAACGTCTCGATGGCGAGGTCCAGGAAGGCGCGCACCTTGTGCATCGCGTGGCGGCCCTCGCGATGGATCACGTTGATCGGCAGCGGCGCCGGCTCGAAATCGGCCAGCACGACCTGCAGGCGACCGTCGCGCAATTCATCGGCAATCTGGTACGACAGCACGCGCGCCAGCCCGAAGCCGTCCACGGCCGCCGCGATGGCCGAATCGTTGGTGGTGGTGGCCATGCGCGGGGCGAGGCGCGTGGGCGTCATCTCGCCGCCGGCGAGAAAGCGCCATTCCGGCAAGGTGGAGATGCCGGTGGTCTGGATCACGGTGTGCGCCGGCAGGTCCGCCGGCGTCGCCGGCACCCCGTGCTGCGCCAGGTAGGCGGGCGACGCGCAGACCACGCGCCGCACATGGCCGACCGGCACCGCCTGGAGCGAGGAGGCGGGCAGCTCGCCAATGCGGATGCCGACGTCGATGCCCTCGTCCACGAAATTGACGATGCGGTCGATAAACAGGCAGTGGACGTCCACCTCCGGGTAGCGTCGCAGGTACTCGACCACGATCGGCGTGACGAAGCGGCGGCCGAACAGCACCGAGGCCGTGATCGACAGCTGCCCGCGCGGCGCCGCGTGGGCGCCCGTGGTGGCGAGTTCGGCGTCGTCGATCTCGGCCAGGATGCGCCGGCAGTTCTCGTAGTAGGTGGCGCCGGTGTCCGTCGGGCGCACCAGCCGCGTGGTCCGCGTGAGCAGCCGCACGCCAAGGTGGGCTTCGAGGTCGGTGACGATGCGGCTGACCACCGACAGCGAAATATCGAGCTTGCGCGCGGCCGCGGTGAAGCCACCGCTCTCCACCACGGTGACAAAGGTCTTCATGGCCTGCAATCGATCCACGCGAGGTCTCCCTGAAACGATCCGGGGAGTATATCGGGAGGCGCAGGCTTACAGCGTCGCCTTACGACGCCACCTTGATCCCCGACTGGCTGACCAGCGCCTGCCACACCTGCTGGTCGCGCTTGAGCAGGGCGCCGAACTCCGGCGCCGTGGTGCCGCGCGGCAGCATGCCGCTATCGGCCAGCATCTTGGCGCCGGCCGGGGATTTGACGATGGTCGCGATCTCGGCGGACAGCCGCTGCACCAGCGGGGCGGGCGTTTTAGCCGGGGCGAGCATGCCGATCCAGCCGATCGACTCGAAGCCCGTGAAGCCGGCTTCGGCGAAGGTCGGCACGTTCGGCATGGACGGCACCCGCGCCGGCCCCAGCGTGGCGAGCACCTTGATCCGGCCGGCGTCGCCATAGGTCTTGGCCATCACCGTGGAGACGAAGCCGGCGGGCAACTGCTTGGCGAGCAGGTCCGCGATGGCGGCGGTGTCGCCCTTGTACGCCGCGTGCACGATGTTGAGGTTGGCGCGGCGCTTGAGCAGTTCGCCGTACAGATGGCCGGTGGAGCCCACGCCCAGGCTGCCGTAGGCCGAGCCGGGGTTCTGGCGCGCGTACTCGACGTACTCCGCCAGCGTCTTGGCAGGGATGGCATCGCTGGCGACAAAGACCTGCGCGGCGTCCGCCACCAGCGTCAGCGGCTCGAAGTCGGTCATCGGGTTGTAGAGCGGCTGCGGCTGGATCAGCGGACTCTGGATCAGCGCGGTGTTGGTGAACAGCAGCGTGCGGCCGTCCGGCGCCGCCGAGGCCACAGCCGCCGCGCCGATCATGCCGGCGGCGCCGGGGCGGTTGTCCACGATCACGCTGGTCTTCAGCGAGGCACCGAGTTTGTCCGCGATAAAGCGCGTGATGGCGTCCGTGGAGCCGCCGGGCGGGTAGGGCAGTACGATCCGGATCGGACCGGAGGGGGTGGGCTGCTGCGCCCAGGCGGGGCGGCCGAGGGCCAGGCCGCCGAGCGTGGCGGCGGACAGTTTGAGCAGGGTGCGTCGCGGCGTGTTCATCGGGTGTCTCCTCTTTTGTCTTGTTAGTTCTGCTCGAACTGCGCCTGCAGTTCCACCTTGCGGACCTTGCCGGTGGCCGTCATTGGCAGTTCCGCCACCAGGCGGATCTCCGGCACCTTGTAGCTCGCCATATGCTCGCGGCACCAGCCCAGCAGGTCGTCGCCGGTGACGGCGGCATGCTCGGGGCGCAGCCGGATGAAGGCCACGGGCACCTGCCCGCGCTCCGGGTCTGGCCGCGGCACCACGGCCGAGCCGAGCACGGCCGGATGCCGGCCCAGCAGCACTTCCAGCTCGGACGGAAACACGCTCATGCCGCGCACCTTGATCATCTCCTTGCGGCGACCGAGGAAGTGGAGATAGCCGGCCTCGTCGTAGGCGCCGATGTCGCCGGTATGGAACCAGCCGTTGCGGAACACCTCGGCGTTGGCTTCCGGGCGGCCCCAGTAGCCCTTGAACAGCGAGGGCGTGCTGACCACGATCTCGCCTTCCTCGCCCACCGGCAGCACCTTGCCGGTCTCGAAATCGCAGATCTTGATGCGCGTGCCGGGCACGGGCAGGCCCACGAAGATCGGGCGGCCGTGCAGGTCCATGTCGTCGGTCTGCATGCCGGTGGTGAAGGTGTCGCTGGTGTGCGTCTCGGTCATGCCCCAGGCACCCTCGGCCAGGATGCCGCCGGTCAGCGCCTGCCACTGGCGGCGCAGGTCCGGCGTGAGCTTGCGGATAAACGACGCCACGCGCGTGTGTTGCAGCGTGCGCAGGTCGTGGCGGGGGAGGTCCGGGTGCTGGAGCAGTTCGACGATGCTGTCCACCACCATGAAGGTCCGGTTCACGCGGTAGCGGTCCACGGCGGCCATCACGGCCGAGGGGTCCCAGCGCGCCAGCAGCACCAGCGTGGCGCCGCTGAAGATCGGGTAGATCAGGCCGAGGTTCTCACCGGCGATCCAGAACATCGGCAGGAAGTTCAGCATCACGTCCGAAGAGGGCTGGGCCGGGTCGCGGCCCGCCTGCCCGCTGGCCACCGCCAGCGAGGCGGCGGCGGTGTAGAGCATGTCCCGCTGCGTGTGCATGCAGCCCTTCGGCATGCCGGTGGTGCCGCCGGTGTAGTTGAGCGCCGCCAGGGCGTCCAGATCCACCTGCGCGTCGCGCACGTTGCCGGTGCACAGGCGCACGGCGGTCATCAGGTCGATGGTGCCGGCGTGCTCGACGGGCGGCGCATCCAGCCCGGCGGGCACCGGCAGCGTCGGCTGGGCCGGCAGGAACTCGCCCGGCGAGGTGCGGAACACCGTGGCCACGGGCGTCTGCGCCTTCACGGCCATCAGCATCGGCACCAGCGAATCGAGCGCGATGACGGTGGTGGCGCCGGCATCGTTCAGCTCGTAGGCCAGCTCGTGTTCCTTGAACAGCGGGTTGACCGGCACGTAGACCGCGCCAATCTTGAGGATCGCGTAGAACACGATATGGAACTGGGGGCAGTTGCCGAGCAGCACGGCCACGCGCTCGCCCGGCCCGGCGCCGTGGCCGCGCAGCAGCTCCGCGCAGCGTTCGCTGAGGTCGTCGAGTTCGGCATAGGTCAGCGTGGTGCCGTAGTAGACCAGCGCCGGGCGGTCTGGCTGCACGCGCGCCCAGGCGCGCAGGGTGTCACCCAGTCCGATCTCGCCGTGCGGGTAGTGCGGGGCGGTAGGCAGGCCAGCCGGCCAGATGCGGGCGTGGCGGGCGTCCAGGTCGGCAAAGAAGGCGGTCTCTTCCATCGTGTCTCCGGGGCGTTGGACGAACAGGGGGTTACCAGGCGTCTACATAGCGGCGCGGCGGGATGTCGCGCGGGGCGGGTTCCAGCCCTGCCAGCAGCCAGCGGCGTGTCTCGGCGGGATCGATCACGGCGTCGATCTCCAGCCCGGCGGCGGCGTTGATCGCGTGGCCGCGCTCGTACATTTGCGCTACCAGCTGTTGATAGAGCGCGTCGCGCTCGGGGCCTTCGGGCAGCGCCTCCAGTTCCTTGCGGAAGCCTAGCCGCACGGCGCCCTCCAGCCCCATCCCGCCGAACTCGCCGGTGGGCCACGAGATGGTGAAGGCCGGCGCGCGGAAGCCGCCGGCTGCCATCGCCATCGCACCGAGTCCGTAGCCCTTGCGCAGCACCACGGCCATGAACGGCACGCGCAGCTTGGCGCCGAGCACGAACAGGCGGGACACGTGCCGCACCTGCGCGCGCGTCTCGATCTCGGGGCCGACCATGAACCCCGGCGTGTCGATCAGCGAGACGATGGGCAGCCCGTGCGTGTCGCACAGCTGCATGAAGCGCGCGGCCTTGTCGGCGGCGTCCACGTCGATAGCGCCGCCGAGGTGGCGCGGGTTGTTGGCGACGATGCCGACCGGGCGCCCCGCGATGCGCGCGAGCGCCGTATGCACGCCCGTGCCGTAGCCGGCGCGCAGTTCGAGCAGGCTGTCCACGTCCGCAATGCCCTGCATGGCCGCCCGCGTGTCGTAGACGCGCAGGCGGTTCTCGGGCACCACGCCGCGCAGCAGCAGCGGGTCGGGCGCCTGCCAGTCCTGCGTGCGGCCCTGGAACATCGACAGATAGTGCTTGGCGGCCTGCACGGCAGCGGCCTCGTTGTCGACGAGCAGGTCCACCACGCCGTTCTGGAACTGCACGGCAGCGGGGCCGATGTCCTCGGGGCGATACACCCCCAGCCCGCCGCCCTCGATCATCGCCGGGCCGGCCATGCCGATGTTGGCGTCGCGTGTGGCGATGATGACGTCGCAGCAGCCGAGCAGTGCGGCATTGCCGGCAAAGCAGCGGCCCGCCGCGATGCCGATCACCGGCACCTCGCCGCTCAGGCTGGCGAACGCCGCGAACGACGGCTGGTAGAGCCCGGCCACGGTCGGGAAATCGACATCGCCGGGCCGGCCGCCGCCGCCTTCGGCAAAGATCACCGTGGGCAGCTTCTGGTCCGCGGCGACTTGCAGGATGCGGTCAGTCTTGATGTGGTTGCGCTTGCCCTGCGTGCCGGCCAGCACGGTGGCGTCATAGGCCAGCACCGCGCAGCGGGCTGCCTCGGGTGCGAAGCGGGCGCCGTTGACGCGCCCCGTGCCGGTGATCAGGCCATCGGCAGGGGTGTTGGCGATCAGGTCCTCGGCGCTGCGCCGGCTGGCCTGCGCCGCCACCGCGTAGGCGCCGTACTCGACGAAGCTGTCGGCATCGCACAGGTCCGCCACGTTCTCGCGCGCGGTGCGCTGGGCACGGGCATGGCGCTTGGCCACGGCGTCCGGGCGGGCGGCGTCGGCGAGGAAGGCGTCGCGGTCGAACACGCGCTGCAGGTCTGGTCGTACGGCGCGCGGATCGGCGCCTGCGGTGCGGTGCTGCGCTGCACCGGTGGTCTCCATCGGCTCCAGCACCAGCAGGATCTGGTTCTCGGTGGTCTGCGCGCCGGCGCCGAGGCGCACGTCGATCACGCGGCCGGCGGCCTCGGCGACGATGGTGTGCTCCATCTTCATGGCGTCGAGGATGGCCACGGTCTGGCCCGGCTGCACGATGGCGTCCTCGTTGACGCGCATCTCGACCACACGGCCGTTCATCGGCGCGCGGATGGCGATGAGGCCTTCGCCGGGCGCTGCTTCACTGCCCGCAGCCAGCGCGCTGGCCGGTACGCCGGCGGGCTGGCCGCTGGTGGCATCGCGGGTGGCAGCCGTGGCAGCGATGCGCCTCGCGTGCTCCAGCAGTTCTGGCAGGATCGCCTCGAAATGGCGCGTATGCACGTGCTGGGTGGCGAAGTCCTCGCGCGCGACCAGCGCCCGCAACAGGTCGATATTGGTCGGCACGCCGTCGATGCGGAACTCGGCCAGCGCGCGGCGCAGTCGGCGCACGGCGTCGTCGAAGCGCGGCGCGGCGGCGGTGACGATGAGCTTGGCCAGCAGTGAGTCATAGCCCGGCGGCGGGGCATAGCCGGTGTAGCCGTGGGTATCCACGCGCACGTCCGGGCCGCTGGGCGGATCGAAGCGCTCGAGCCGGCCCTGCGCGGGCCGCGCGAGACCCTGGGCGTCGGTGGCCTCGGCGTTGATCCGTAGCTGGATGGCATAGCCGCGCGGGGCGGGCGGCGCCTGCGGATCGAGCCCCGCCTCGCGCAGCGAGCGGCCCTGCGCGAGGGCAAGCTGCGTCGCCACCAGATCCACGCCGGTGACCTGCTCGGTTATCGTGTGCTCGACCTGAAGGCGCGGGTTCGCTTCGATAAAGACGAAGCCGCGCGGCTCGCCGGCTTCCGTGGTCTCCACGAGGAACTCGAACGTCCCAAGGCTGCGATAGCCCACCTCGCGCGCCATTACGGTGGCGGCATGGAGGATGCGCTCGCGCAGGCCCGCCGTGAGCACCGGGCTCGGGGCGATCTCGACCAGCTTCTGGAAGCGCCGCTGCAGCGTGCAGTCGCGCTCGCCCAGCGCCACCACGTCTCGCCCATCGCCCACGATCTGCACTTCGATATGGCGCGCGCGCTCGACCAGCCGCTCCGCGTAGATCTCGTCCACGCCGAAGGCGCTGCGCGCTTCCGAGCGGCAGCGCGCGTAGGCTTCCGCGAGCGCCTCCGCCTCGCGCACGATGCGCATGCCGCGCCCGCCACCGCCGCCCACGGCTTTCAGCACGATCCCGTTGCCTTGCTGGGCGTGGAAGAACGCCGTGATGGCGTCAAGCGTGGCACCACCGGGCGTGGCGGGCATGACCGGCACGTCGCAGCGCGCCGCCAGTGCCAGCGCGCGGCCCTTGTCGCCGAACAGCCCAAGCTGCTCGGGCGTGGGGCCGACGAAGACGATGCCCGCATCGGCGCACGCCTGCGCAAAGTCGGCCCGCTCGCTCAGGAAGCCGTAGCCGGGGTGAATCGCATCGGCGCCGGTGGCGCGCGCGGCGCCGAGCATCGCGTCGATATCGAGGTAGGCCGCCGGGCCGCTGCCCGGTAGCGCCACCGATTCGTCGGCCAGCATGCGGTGGCGGCACTGGGCGTCGTCGGCGGCGTAGACGGCCACCGTGGCGATGCCAAGATCCTGGGCCGCCCGTTGGACACGCAGCGCAATCTCGCCGCGATTTGCAATCAGAAGCTTCTTCACTGGCTGGATTCCCGAGGTTGACGACGTGGGATGCAAGCCAGACTGTAAGGGGCGGCGGCCACCGGTCACAACGTGAATCGGACACGCATGGCGCAAGTTTCATTACGGCCATGCACGGCCTGTATGACCGGTGCTGCGCTGCGGAACGGCGCTAGCCGTCCTGCATCATGCCCCGCGCCACGGTGGTGAAGTGCTGCACGTGGCGGTCATCGGCGCCCTCGCGCGTGGCCAGCGCAATGCCGATGCGCGCGGCGGGCCGGGGGCTCGACAGCCGCAGGAAGCGCACGCGCCGATTGGTGTAGCGGGCCGTCACGCCGGGCACCAGCGCCACGCCCAGGCCGCTTTCCACCAGACTGACCATGGTCTGCACCTGCACCGCCTCCTGCGTCACGCGCGGCACGAATCCGGCCTGCTGGCACAGCAGCATCGCCACGGCCTGCTGGTTGGGCACCTCGGCGCTCGGATGCATGATGAAGGGCTCGTCGGCCAGTGCCTTGAGCGCGATGGACTCCTGCGCGGCGAAGCGGCTGTCGGCCGGCACGGCGGCCACGAAGGTGTCTTCCTCCAGTGGCGTCAGCGTGAAGGGGCCGGCGCTCAGGATCGGGAAGCGCACGAGGCCGGCATCCACCTGCCCGCGTTCGAGCCGGTCCAGGATCGAGGCCGATGTCGACTCATGCAGGATCAGTTCGATGCCGGGATGCGCCGCGCGGAAGGCCGGAATCAGCCGGGGCAGCAGCGCGTAGGTAGCCGAGCCGATAAAGCCGACGCGCAGCGCGCCGCGCTCGCCATGTGCGGCGGAGAGCGCAGCCGCCCGGGCCTGATCGGCGTGGAACAGCGCGCGCCGGGCATCGGCCAGCGCCGCCTCGCCGGCCTGCGTGAGGCGCACGCCGCGCGTGGTGCGCACGAACAGCGGCGTGCCCAGATCCGCCTCCAGCTTGCGGATGGAGATCGAGAGCGGCGGCTGCGCCATATGCAGGCGCTCGGCCGCCCGGTGGAAGTTGCCGGTTTCGGCGAGCACGACGAATTGCTGGAGTTGGCGCAGGTCCATGGCGAGATGGCGATATCTAATCGATATCGGTTCCTAAAAAACTAATATTAGACGGAAAGGGTTCGCCAGCGGTAACCTCGTCGCTCAAAGCCAAAAGATATAAGGAGACGCCCATGCTGCCGCTGTCAGGCATTCGCGTGGTAGACCTGTCCACGGTCGTGATGGGCCCGTACGCCAGCCAGTGGCTGGCCGACCTGGGCGCCGAGGTCATCAAGGTGGAGCCGCCCGAGGGGGATTCCACGCGTCGCACCGGCCCCGCCACCGAAGACGGCATGTCGGCCATCTTCCTGGGCGTGAACCGCAGCAAGAAGAGCGTGGTGCTGAACCTGAAGCTGCCCGCAGCGCAGGCCGCGCTGCACCGGCTGCTGGCCACGGCGGACGTCTTCATGCACAGCATGCGGCCGCAGAAGCTGGCCAAGCTCGATCTGGACCCCGCCAGCGTGATGGCGCGGCATCCGCAACTGGTCTATGTGAGCCTGCTGGGCTTTGCGGAGGATGGCCCCTACGGCGGGCGCCCCGCGTACGACGACATCATCCAGGGCCTGTCCGGCAATGCCGCGCTGATGGCCGCGCAGACCGGCACGGTGCGTTACTTCCCGACCATCGCAGCGGACAAGACCAGCGGGCTGGTGGCGGCGCTGTCGATCTCGGCGGCGCTCACCGGGCGCGCGCGGCAGGGCGGCAAGGGCTCGATGGTGGAAGTACCGATGTTCGAGTCGATGGTGGCCTTCAATATGGTCGAGCACCTCTACGGCCAGCATTTCGAGCCGCCGCGCGGCACCGCCGGCTATCCGCGCGTACTGGCGCCGCTGCGCCGGCCCTACCAGACCGCCGACGGCTACGTCTGCATGATGCCGTACACCGACGCGCACTGGCGCGACTTCTTCCGCAGCGCCGGTCGCGACGATCTGGCCGCCGACGCGCGCTTCACCGACATCGCGGCGCGTACGCGCCATATCGAAACCCTCTACGAAATCACCGGCGAACTGGTGAGGGAACGCTCCACGGACGACTGGCTCGAGATCTGCGAGGGCCTCCAGATTCCCGTGGCGCGCGTGAACGACCTCGACGAGCTGATTGATGACCCGCACTTGAAAGCCACCGGCTTCTTCGAGCAGGTCAGCGATCCGTCGATGGGCACGCTGCGCTTTCCGGGCGCGCCGGTGCGCTTCGACGGCGAGCGCGCCCGTGCGGCGCTGCCGCCCCGGCTCGGCGAGCACACGCGCGCCGTGCTCGGCGAGGCTGGGCTGGACGCGCAGGACATCGACGCCCTGACGCGCGACGGCGCGGCGTTCGCAGCCAAGCCGCGCTGATACCCCCATTCCAAACAAGATCCACAAGGAGACGAACATGACCCAAGCACAGCCCAAGCGCCTCGGGCAGGGCTACTACTGGCAGGACATCGAGGTCGGGCAGGTTTTCGAGACCTTCCGCCGCACCGTGACGGAGACCGATCTGGTCAACTTCATCTCCACCACCGGCATGCTGGAGGCCATCTTCATCGAAGCCGGCTACGAGGGCGGTGCGATCCAGGGCCGCCCGGTGCCGGCCGCGCTGACCTACGCGCTGATCGAAGGCTTCATCCTGCAGACCATGATCCAGGGCACCGGGCTGGCGATGCTGGAACTGACGCAGAAGATCCACGGCCCGGTGGTGGTAGGCGACACGATCCGCGCCACCGTGACCGTGACCGGCATCCGCCCGACGTCGAAGAGCGGCCGCGCGGTGGTGGATTCGAGCATCGAGGTCTTCAACCAGCGCAACGAGCTGGTGATGACCTACACCGCGCGCCGCCTGCTGGCAGGCCGCTAGCCTGCCGGCGGCGGCCCCCACGCATTCACAGGAGGAGACAACATGCCAGTTCAGAGCAAAAATGCCAGGCATCACCCCACGCTGCGACGCGTCTGCGCCGTCGCCGCGCTGGTCTGCGCGCCGGCCGCCATGCCGGCGCACGCGGCGGAATTTCCCGATCATCCGATCAAGCTCGTGGTGCCGTTCCCGCCGGGCGGCCCGACCGACCTCGTCTCGCGCGTGATCGCCAAGAAGATGTCGGAAGACCTTGGCCAGCAGGTGGTGGTGGACAACCGCCCCGGCGCCAACGGCAATATCGGCGGCGAGATGGTCGCCAAGGCGCCCGCCGATGGCTACACGGTGCTGTACAACACCTCGTCCATCGCACTGAGTCCGGCGCTGTACAAGAAGCTGCCCTACGACGTGAAGCGCGACTTCGCGCCGGTGGCGATGACCGCCATGGTGCCGCTGGTGCTGGAGGTGAACGCGAAGGTGCCTGCGAACACCGTGGCCGAGTTCGTCAGCTGGCTCAAGGCCAACCCCGGGAAGATGACCTACGGGTCGGCCGGCAACGGTAATGTCACGCATCTGGCCGCTTTCCTGTTCCTGCAGGCCAACGGGCTGGACGCGGTCCACGCACCCTACAAGGGCAGCGCGCCGGCCCTGACCGACCTTGCCGGCGGGCAGGTGCAGTTCATGACGGACACGATCAACTCGTCGCTGCCGTTCATCCGCGACAAGCGCATGAAGGCGCTGGCGGTGACCAGCCTCACGCGCAGCTCGCAACTGCCGGACGTGCCGACCGTGGCCGAAACCGTCATGCCGGGCTTCGAGGTGGGCGCCTGGCAGGGCATGATGGTCCCGGCCAAGACGCCGCCCGAGATCGTCAAGAAGCTCAATGCCGCCACGCTGAAGGCGCTGGCCGCGCCCGAGGTACGTGCCAGCCTGGCCGCGCAGGGCGCCGAGCCGCGCGGGACCAGCCCCGAGGCCTACGGCAAGTACGTGGCCCAGGAGCTGGATCGCTGGCGCAAGGTGGTCAAGGATTCCGGCGTCACGCTGGACTGAAACAGGAGTTCGATGTGAGTGCGCTGTTCGCAACGTTCCAGCTCACGGCGCTGCCGCCGCAGGCTGCGGCCTTCCGTGCCGAGGTCAAGGCCTTCCTCGCCGAACATCTGCCCGCGCTGCCGCCCGATGTGCGCGCGCGCTCGTGGATGGGCTTCGACGCCAGCTTCAGCCGTGCGTTGGCGCGGCGCGGCTGGGTGGGGATCACGCTGCCGGCGGCGTACGGCGGCGCCGGGCTCGACGCCTTTTCGCGCTTCGTGCTCGTGGAGGAGCTGCTGGCATGCGGCGCGCCGGTCTCCGCGCACTGGATCGCGGACCGGCAGAGCGGGCCGCTGATCCTGCGCTACGGCAACGACGCCCAGCGCGCCTTCTACCTGCCGCGTATCTGCCGCGGCGAGGCGTTCTTCTGCATCGGCATGAGCGAGCCGAACGCCGGTTCCGATCTCGCCAGCGTCAGCACGCGCGCGGTGCCGCTGCCGGAAGGCGGCTGGCGGCTGAACGGCCGCAAGATCTGGACGACCAATGCCGACCGCTGCCAGTACATGCTGGCGCTGGTGCGCACCTCGGGCGAGGTGGGCGACCGCCAGAAGGGCCTGTCCCAGGTCATCGTGGACCTTGCCGCGCCGGGCATCACGATCCGGCCGATCCACGACCTGGCTGGCGACGCGCATTTCTCGGAAGTGAGCTTCGAGGATGTGACCCTGCCGCCCGATGCGCTGGTGGGGCAGGAAGGCGCGGGCTGGGAGCAGGTCAACGCGGAGCTGGCTTTCGAGCGTAGTGGCCCGGAGCGGCTCTATTCGAGCGTGGTGCTGCTCGATGCATGGATTGCCGCGCTGCGCCGGCTGCCGTCGATCCGGCGCGACACGGTCACCGTCGGGCGGCTGGTCGGCCGGCTCGCCACGCTGCGCGCGATGTCGCTGGCGGTGACGGCGCGGCTCGCCGCCGGGGAAAGCCCGCTGGTGGAGGCCGCGCTGGTCAAGGACCTCGGCACCGAGCTGGAGCAGTCGGTGGGCGCGCTGGCCGAAGCGGCGCTCGGGGAGGATCCGGAACTGGCCGCCGACACGGCGCTGTATCGCACGGCGGCCTACGTCAGCCAGATTTCGCCGACCTATTCGCTGCGGGGCGGCACCCGCGAGATCCTGCGCGGCATGATCGCGCGCGGGCTTGGCCTGCGCTGAAGGAGTTTCGAGATGGATAACGCCTATTCCGACGCGCTGACGGCCCTGCTGCGCGACCACTGCACGCCGGCGCATGTGCGCGCCGTGGAAGCGGGGCAGGGCGCGGCGTCGCTGTGGAACGTGCTGCGCGACAGCGGCTTTGCGGACTGCCTGCTGCCCGAGGACGCCGGTGGCGCGGGGCTCTCGCTGGCGGACGTCGCCCCGCTGTTCTTTACGATGGGCTGGCACGCGATGCCGTTGCCGCTGGCGCAGACGATGTTCGCGCGGGCGGTGCTGCACCGGGCCGGCATCGAATTGCCGGAAGGGCCGATCGCGCTGGCGACGTTTGACGGCGCGCCGCGTACCCATGCGCCGGGTGGGGCGACTGCCGCGTGGTTCGTCGTGCAGGACGGCGGTCAGGGCGCGCTGGTCGCCCGCGAGGCAGCGGACGTATCCGAGACCGGCGTGCACGGCGACCTGACGGTCTCCATCGGCCGCTCCCCGTCAACAACCTTTCCGCTGGCGCCGGGGCTGCTGCGCACGTTGGGCGCCTGCCTGCACGCCGCGCAGATGGCCGGCGCGATGGCGCGCGTCTTCGACATGACCTTGCAGTACGCCAACGACCGCGCGCAGTTCGGGCGGCCTATTGGCAAGTTCCAGGCGATCCAGCATCAGGTCAGCGTGATGGCCGAGCAGGTGGCGGCGGCGCGCGTGGCGGCGCAGATCGCGTGCGCGTCGGACGACGCCTGGCCGGACCGCATGCGCGCAGCGGTGGGCAAGCTCAATGCCAGCGAGGCGGTGACCCCGGTGACCGGCAGCGCCCACGCCGTGCACGGGGCGATGGGCGTGACCGAGGAATACGACCTGCAACTGTTCACGCGCCGCCTGCACGCGTGGCGGCTGGCCGATGGCTCGGAGCGCTACTGGGGCCGGGAGATCGGCGAAGCGGCGTGCGCGGCGGATGCCGGCACGGTCGACCTGATCCGGTCGTGGAGTACCGACGCGGCTTGACCCCGGACTTCGCTTGAGGTGCCCGCCCTCTCCCCCGGCCCCTCTCCCGGAGGGAGAGGGGAGGAACACCGCCGGTTTGCTCCCCTCGCCCGCTTGCGGGAGAGGGCCTGGGGAGAGGGGAGGAACACCGCCGGTTTGCTCCCTTCGCCCGCTCGCGGGAGAGGGGCCGGGGGAGAGGGGCAGCGCGTCAAACTGACGGCACGGTCTCGCGCATCGACACACGCTGGTCGAATGTGGCAAACCACTGTGCCAGCGCTGGCGCCTGCGCGCGCCAGTCACGTTCCTGAAAGCGGAAGTCGAGATAGCCCAGCGCGCAGCCGATGGCGACATGCCCGAGCGATACGGCTGACTCGCGCAAGGTGGCCGCTTCGCCGTCGAGCACCGCCAGTGTCGCCGCCAGCTTGGCGGCCCAGGCATCAAGGATGGGTGCCGATTGCTGCGCCGTCGGGCGTAGCCGCTCGTTGCGCCACAAGACCAGCAGATCGGTCAGCCCATGGCCGATGCCGTGCCAGCGCAGCGCGCGCAGGCGGGCCGCGCGCTCCTGCGGCACCAGCGCCGAGCCGGCAGCGAGGTATTCGCAGATCAGCGTCGATTCGGACAGCACGCCGCCGTCCTCCAGCACCAGCGTCGGGATCTTGTTGAGCGGGTTCACGCCCATCACGTCTGCGTTGCAGGCGGTCATGGCCACCACGGCGTCCGTGCAGCGGATGCGGTCGGCGATGCCCAGTTCGTGCGCGGTCACCATCACGCGCCGCACGAACGGCGAGCGGGGCGACCAGTACAGCGTCATCGTGCTCATGTCATTCTCCGTGGATGTTGTGTTCCTTGACCACGCGGCCCCACTTGGCGGTGTCGTTGCGGATCAGCGTGGTGAACTCGGCGGCGCTGCCAGGGGCGGGGACCAGACCAAGTTGTTCAAGGTTTGTGCGCACGCCGGGGTTGTCCAGCGTGCGGCGCAGGGCCTCGTTCACGCGCTTCACCACATCAGGCGGCGTGCCGGCTGGCCCCATCATCCCGTACCAGTTGCTGGCCTCTACGTTGGCGATGCCCAGCTCGCCGAGCGTCGGCACATCGGGCAGGAAGCCGAGCCGCTTCGGCGCCGCCACGCCAATCGGCCGCAGCCGCTTGCTGGTGATGAACGGCATCAGCCCGGACGCATCGCCAAAGAACGCATCCACCTGACCGCCGAGCGTGTCGGTGATGGCCGGTGCGGCGCCCTTGTAGGCCACGTGCAGGAAGTTCACGCGCGTGGCTGCCTTGAACAGCTCGATGGTCATATGCGGCATGCTGCCGACGCCGGTGGAGGCCAGGCTCGGCGGCTTGGCCGCCTGCTGCGCCTGCTTGACGAATGCCGCAGCGTTGGCGGCGGGCGCGTCGGGCTTCACGACCAGCACTTCGGGCGTGTTCACCACCAGCGAGATCGGCGTCAAGTCCTTCTGCGGGTTGTAGGGCAGGCTGGCGTAGAGCGACGGGTTGATGACGATGGCCCCGGCGCTGGTCAGGAACAGCACCGAGCCATCGGTGGGCGACTTCGCCACGAAGCTCGCCGCGATGGCACCGTTGGCGCCGGGGCGGTTGTCGATGACGACGGTCTGCTTGAGTTCGAGTTCCAGCTGGCGCGAGATGGCGCGCGCCAGCGAATCAGCAGGGCCGCCGGCCGGGAATGCGACAACGAGCCGCGTGATGGGCGCCGCGTGGGCGACGGGTGCAGTGGCAAGGGTGGCCAGCGTGGCCAGCGTGGCCAGGGCCGCGAGCGCGAACGCCGGGGCAAGCATGCGGATGCGCATGGGGGTCTCCTCCAGATTGACAGGGTCGGTGGCGCGCGGGTCTAGCCGCCCACGGCGCCTTGCGTGTTGACGTACAGCGAATAGATCGACGTGCAGGACGCCATGAACAGCCGGTTGCGATGCCGCCCGCCGAAGCAGAGGTTGGCGCAGCGCTCGGGCAGCGAGATATGGCCGATGGCCTCGCCCTGTGGCGAGAACACGCGCACGCCGTCCAGTTCCGGCGTGCCCATGCCCCAGCCGCACCAGAGGTTGCCGTCCACGTCCACGCGGAAGCCGTCCGGCGTGCCGGGGCCGGCATCGACCAGCACGCGCGACTCGCCGAGCCGGCTGCCGTCGCCGCTGACCTGGAAGGCGCGGATGCGGCGCGGGCGGGCGCGCGATTCGATCACGTACAGCGTGGATTCGTCGGGCGAGAAGGCCAGGCCGTTCGGCCCGCTGACGTCGTCGGCCATCACGGTGGCGGTGCCGGTAGCGGGATCGAAGCGGTAGATGCGCTCCGGCTGCTCGGCTTGCGCGCGCTCGCCCTGGTAGTAGCCGGCGATGCCGAACGGCGGATCGGTGAACCAGATCGAGCCGTCGGACTTCACCACCACGTCATTGGGCGAGTTGAGCGGCTTGCCGTCGACGCTGTCAATCAGCACCGTGATGCGCCCGTCATACTCGGTGCGCGTGATGCGGCGGCCACCGTGCTCGCAGGTGATCAGGCGGCCCTGGCGGTCACGCGTGTTGCCGTTCGCATGGCCGGAGGGCGCGCGGAACACGCTTACCGCGCCGGTTTCTTCCTCCCACTTCATGATGCGGTTGTTCGGGATATCGCTCCAGAGCAGGTAGCGGCCATCGCCGAACCAGACCGGGCCTTCGTTCCAGCGCCCGCCGGTGGCGATGCGCTCCACGGCGGCCAGCACCAGGCGGTAGTGCTCGAAGGCGGGCTGCAGGACCTGGACGGCGGCGTCCGGATAGCGGCCGATGGGCATGCGGTCGTTGTCGTGCATGGGGGTTCCTGTGTCAGGCATAGAGCCGGGCGGGGTTGTGGCGCAGCACGGCGTCGGCGGTGGCGGCGTCGCCGCACAGCGCGCGAATCCAGGCCAGCAGTTGCGCCTCGTCGGGCCGGGGATAGCGGATGTTCGGGTGCGGCCAGTCGGTGCCCCAGATCGCGCGGTCCGGCGCGGTGTCCAGCAGGGCGCGCGCCACGCGCACGGCATCGAGATAGGGCGCGATGCCGTCGGTGATGCGGTCAGGCCCGGAGAGCTTGATCCACAGGTGGGGCAGGGCGAGGGTCTCCTGGAGCCGCGCGAAGCTGGCATAGGCCACGCCGTCGCGCGCCTGCACGCGTGCCATGTGGTCGATCACGAGCGGTACGCCCAGCGGGGCCAGCACCGCGAGCGCGCCCAGTACATCGTCGATCTGGCCGTGTAGCAGCGCGTGCCAGCCGTACGGGCGAATCCGCTCCAGCACGGCGCGCATCTGGCCCATGTCCGGCGCGCCGCCGAGGTGGGACATCAGGCCGAGGCGGATGCCCCGTACACCGCGCGCCGCCATGTCGGCAAGCTGGGCTTCGTCGATATCGGGATCGATGGTCGCGATGCCGCGATAGGTGCCATCGGCCGTATCCAGCGCGGCAAGCAGCGCGCTGTGATCGTTGCCATAGCAGGCGCCCTGCACGATCACGCCATGGGCGATGCCGAGCGCGGCGTGGATCGCCCGGATCTCGGCAAACGGCGCGGGCGGCGGCGTGTAGATGGGGTTGGGTGGCAGCGGATGGGCGTCGTAGGGGCCAAAGATATGGAAGTGGCAGTCCCAGATGCCCGAGGTGCTGGCGGCAGAAGTCGGCATATTGGTGTCAGTCGGAGCGCGCGCCGGTTTCCTTGACCACGCGGGTCCAGCGCGCATATTCGTTGCGGATCAGCGCGCCGTACTGCTCTGGCGTGCCGCCGGTGGCTTCGGCGCCCTGCGCGTGCAGCGCGGCGAGCGTGTCGGGGTCCTTCAATACGGCGGCCACCTCGCGGTGAATCCGTGTAACGACGGTAGTGGGCAGGCCGCGCGGCGCCACGATGCCCTGCCACGTGCCGGAGTCGAACCCGGGCGCGATGGTTTCGGCCAGCGTGGGCACATCGGGCAGCACGGAGACGCGCCGCGCCGTGGTGGCCGCAATCGCGCGCAGCCTGCCGTCCTGGATGAACGGCAGCGCGGCGTTGAGGCTGCCGGACATCATGAAGTCCAGCCGGCCGGAAAGCAGGTCTGGCAGCGCGGCGGCGTTGCCCTTGTAGGGGATATGGTTGAACTGCGTGCCCGTGCGCGCGGCAAACAGCACGCTGGTCAGGTGGTCGATGGTGCCGTTGCCGGACGAGCCGAAGCTCATCTGCCCGGGCCGCGCCTTCAGTTGTGCGAGGAAGTCCTTGGGCGTGCGGATCGGCGAGGCGGCGTTGACGATCACCACCAGCGGCACCGTGGCCACGTACGCCACCGGCGTGAAGATCTCGGTCGGATTCAGCGCGGGCTTCTGGAACAGCGCCGGCGAGATGGCGATCGACGAGCTGTTGTAGAGCAGCGTGTAGCCGTCCGCGGCGGACTTGGCGACCTGCTCCGCCGCGATATTGCCGCCCGCGCCGGGCCGGTTCTCGACCACGACCTGCTGGCCCAGCCGCTCGCCAAGCTTGCGCGCGATCACGCGGGCGATGATGTCGGTGGGGCCGCCCGGCGAGAACGCCACGACCATGCGGATCGGCTTGTCGGGGTAGGTGTCGGCCTGGGCGGCCTGCGCGAAAGAGGGAAGGCCGAGGCTGGCCGCCAGGAACGTGGCCAGCAGGATGCGTCGCCGGGAAGCGGCGGCGCGCGGTGTCGATGCCATGAGCGGGTGTCTCCTCTATCTGTTTTTATATGCTGCTCAGTCGCAGCGCACGCTCATCCCGCCATCGACAACGATCTCGGTGCCGGTGACGAAGCGTGCTTCGTCCGAGGCGAGGAACAGGGCTGCGTTGGCGGTGTCGCGCCCGTCGCCCATGAAACCGAGCGGGATGCGGGCCTGGCGCTGGGCCAGCAGCGCGTCCACGTTGCCGCCGGCGCGCTGGCCGGCCAGGCGGGCTTCGACCATCGGCGTATGCATCTGGCCGGGAATCACGGTGTTCACGCGTACGCGTTTCGGGGCGTACTGCACGGCCACCACGCGCGAGAACTGGATCACGGCGGCCTTGGCCGAGGCATAGCCCACCTGCGCGGCGCCAGTCCAGCGGATGCCGGAGGTGGACGCGGTGTTGACGATGGCGCCGCCGCCCTGTGCCTCCATGTGCGGCAGCACGGCCTTGCAGGTCAGGAACACGCTCTTGAGGTTGAAGTCGAGCTGGGCGTCCCAGGTCTCCTCGCTCAGTTCCACGGGGCCGCCCTTGGCCGAGCCGCCCACGTTGTTGACCAGCACGTCCACCCGGCCGAAGCGGGCGATACAGGCATCGACCATGGCGTTGACTGCGGCGGCGTCGGTCACGTCGCAGCAATGGGCTTCCACGTCGCCGTCGATGGCGCGCACGCGCTCCAGGGTTTCGGCCATGGCGTCGGCGCTCTTGTCCACAGCGAAGATGTGCGCGCCTTCCTCGGCAAACCGCACGGCAACGGCGCGGCCGTTGCCCCAGCCCGGGCCGACGCAGCCCGCGCCGGTCACGATGACGACTTTGCCTTCGAGTCTCTTGGACGATGTGGATGACATGTTTCGGGATTCCTGTTCAGAGCGGATCGAGTTCGCTGGGCGTGCCTTCGGGCGGCACCACCTCGAACGCGTTGATGGTCATCGAGATCAGCGTGTAGTAGCCGGCGAGGCCGACGAGGTCCACCACGCCGTCCTGGCCGAGCACGTCGATGGCGTGCTTGTAGAGCGTGTCGGGAATGCGGCGCGTCTGGTCGAGGCTCTGCATCACGGCATGGACCACGGCCTCGTCCTCGTTGGCGAAAGCCGGGGTGCGGCCGGTGCGGATGGCTTCGACCACCTCAGGCGGCACGCCGGCCTTCAGCGCCAACGGCTTGTGGGCGTACCACTCGTACTCGGCGCGCCAGGCGCGGGCCATGCAGAGGATGGCCAGCTCGGACAGGCGCGGCGGCAGGGAGGAGTCGTAGCGGCAGTATTGGCCCAGCGCCTGGGCGGTGGCGGCGAGCTGGGGGCGTTGCAGCCAGACCGCCAGCGGTCCGCGGACGCCACCGCGCGGGCCGCCGGCAATGGTGTCGTGCACGGCGCGCTGGGCAGGGGTCATGGCGTCCAACGCCAGGGTGGGGATGCGGGGCATTGCGCCTGTCTCCGGAATTGTAGGGTTGTCTTGGAATCCGGCCATTGTGCAAATGGCGTTTGGATGCGTCCAATATATTTTTGGGAACAGACTGATTCCAAAATAGAATGACTGGCGCCGCTGTCCGGTGGCGCACGCAAGGGGGCGGGAAGCATGAAAGCGACGATGGAGATTCGGGACCTGCGCATGTTCATGGCGCTGGCGGAGGAACTGCATTTCGGCCGCGCGGCGGAGCGGCTGCGCATCTCGCAGCCGCCGCTGACCAAGCACATCCAGCAGCTCGAGGAACAGCTCGGCGTGATGCTGTTCGACCGCAACAAGCGCAGTGTGCGGCTGACGCCGGCCGGCGCGGCGCTGGTGCAGGAGGCGCGGCGCATCCTGAATCAGGCCGAGGTGGCCTTGCAGGTGGTGCGGCGCGCACAGCAGGGCGAGACCGGCACGCTGCGCATCGGCTTCGTGGCGGCAGTGGTCTACATCGGCATCGAGGCGCTGTTCGCCCGGCTGCATCGCGAACTGGCGGGCGTGGAAACGGTGTGGGAGGAGATGGGCTCGTCAGAGCAGGTGGAGGCGCTGCGCAAGGACCGCATCGACCTGGGCTTCGCGCAGGTGCCGATGGGGGTGGGCGAGATGGCGGCGCACCTCGTGGCCAGTGTGCCGCTGGCGGCGGCGCTGCCCGCCACGCACCGGCTGGCCGGTCGGGCGAAGATCGACGTGGCGGCGCTGGCCGACGAGCCGTTCATCGTGATTCCCCGGGAGAGCGCGCCGGGCTACTTCGACCTGACGGCGGCCACCTGCCTGGCCGGCGGCTTCAGCCCGAACTTCCGCCACTACGCCAAGCACCTGCTGTCCGTCATCAGCCTGGTGGCGCTGGGCCGGGGCGTGGCGCTGGTGCCGCGCACGCTCGGCACGGCGGCGGTGCCCGGTGTGGTGCTCAAGCCGCTCACCGGGGCGCCGGCGCACGCGCAGTACTCGGCGATCTGGCATCCGGGGAACCCGTCGCCGGTGCTGGCGCGTGCGGTGGAATTGCTGGGGGCGGGCGGCCTCAGATGATCGTATCGACCACGCCGCCATCCACCCGCAGCGCCGCGCCGGTGGTGGCCGATGCCTGCTTCGAGCACGCGTAGACGATGATATTGGCCACTTCCTCCACCGTGGCCGCGCGCTGGATCAGCGACGAGCTGCGGTGCGCCTTGACGAAGTCGGCCGCCACTTCCTCGGCGCTCTTGCCGGTCTTGGCAATCTCGTCCTTGAGCATTGCCTCCACCCCTTCGGACAGCGTCGGCCCCGGCAGCACCGCGTTGACCGTCACGCCGGTGCCCGCCAGCCGCTTGGCCAGCCCACGCGAGATGGCCAGCTGGGCGGTCTTGGTGACCCCATAGTGGATCATTTCCACCGGGATATTGATCCCGGACTCCGACGCGATGAACACGATCCGGCCCCATTTCCGGGTGGCCATGCCTTGGGCGTAGGCGCGCGAGAGCCGCACGCCGGTCAGCACGTTGACGTCGAAGAAGCGCGTCCATTCGCTGTCGGGGATGTCGAAGAAGTCCTGCGGCTGGAAGATGCCGAGGTTGTTCACGAGGATGTCGAGGTCGGGATGGGTGCCGACGAGCTTGTCGCACACCGCCGCATCGACCAGATCGCCGGCAAAGCCTACCGCCTGGGCGTCTGGCACGGCGGCTTTCAGCTTGGCCAGCGCCTGTTCCACGCTGGCGCTGCTGCGGCCGTTGACGATGACGCGCGCGCCGGCCTCGGCGAGCCCCTTGGCCGTGGCAAAGCCGATGCCGGCCGTGGAACCCGTGACGAGGGCGGTCTTGCCCGATAGATCGATCTTCATGGCGACTCCATTCAACTGGGTGGAAAGAAAGGAACGGGCCCCGCGCGGGGCAACCCGACAAGTGTAGGAGGAAATGAAAAGGGCCGCGTTGCCGCGGCCCTTCCGTCACTGAGTCACTGGCTGTCCGGTATTAGTGGAACAGCTTCAGCGCCTGGGTGATGGTGTTGGACACCCCCCAGACCAGCGGCACCAGCACATAGAGCCAGAACACCGCCAGCAGACCCGTATTGGTCGGTTGCGCGTTGAGAGATTGGTTTTCCATGGATGACTCCGTTCTAGATACTTAGTGCGCGCCGCCCGCCACACCGGCCATGCCGGCCACGTCGGCGTCGCTCATGTGGTGCTTCTCGCTGACGCGCGAGACCAGCAGGTTGGCCAGGAAGCCGATAACCAGCAGGGCGGCCATGATGTGCAGCGTCATCGTGTACGCCGCGCCACCGGTCACGCCGTGCGCCACCTGGTATTCGCGGATGTAGTTCACCAGCACCGGACCGGCGATGCCGGCGGCGGCCCAGGCGGTCAGCAGACGGCCATGGATGCCGCCCACGTAGGCCGTGCCGAACATGTCGGCCAGGTAGGCCGGGATGGTGGCGAAGCCGCCGCCGTACATCGACATGATCACGCAGTAGGCCAGCACGAACAGCGCGATGCTGCCGGCGCCACCCAGTTGCGGCACCAGCCAGTACAGCACGGCACCCAGCGCGAAGAACACGAAATAGGTGTTCTTGCGGCCGATCCAGTCCGACGACGAGGCCCAGAAGAAGCGGCCGCCCATGTTGAACAGCGACAGCAGGCCCACGAAGCCCGCGGCGGCAGCCGGGGTGACCGAGCCCTTGAAGCTTTCCTGGATCATCAGCGAAGCCTGGCCGAGCACGCCGATGCCGGCGGTCACGTTCAGGAACAGCACCACCCACAGCAGGTAGAACTGGGGCGTCTTCAGCGCCTGGTCGATGTGCACGTGGTTACGCGTGATCATCTTGTTGGTGGTGACCGGCGGGGTCCAGCCAGCGGGCTTCCAGCCGGGCGGCGGGACGCGGATGGCCAGCGAGCCGATGGTCATCGAGATGAAATAGCCCACGCCCATGACCAGGAAGGTCTGGGTCACGCCGACCGAGGTGGCGCTCTTGAAGGTGTTCATCAGCGCCACGGACAGTGGCGCGGCGATCATCGCGCCGCCGCCGAAGCCCATGATGGCCATGCCGGTGGCCATGCCGCGGCGGTCCGGGAACCAGCGGATCAGCGTGGAGACCGGCGAGACATAGCCGAGGCCGAGCCCGATCCCCCCGAGCACGCCGTAGCCGAGGTAGAGCAGCACGATCTGGTGCGTATAGACCCCGAGGGCCGAAACCAGGAAACCGCCGCCGAAGCAGCAGGCCGCCGTGAACATGGTCTTGCGCGGGCCCACGCGTTCCAGCCATTTGCCGGCGAAGGCGGCGGAAATGCCGAGGAAGAAAATGGCCAGCGAGAAAATCCAACCCAGCGTGGTCAGTTTCCAGTCGTCAGCCGCAGATTCGGTAATACCGATGACCTTGGAAAGGGGGGCATTGAATACCGAGAAAGCATAGGCCTGGCCAATGCAGAGGTGCACCGCCAGCGCGGCGGGCGGGACCATCCAACGGGAAAATCCCGGTTTGGCGTAGGTCGCTTCCTTGGAAAAGAACGGCGCTCGCCCGTAGGACGGGCTGCCACCATCGTTGATCACGCTGCTCATGTTGAACATTCTCCGGGACATGGGAATACCGGGTAGTTCGTCCCCACTGGCCTGGCGCGCCCGGCTGCTCTGGCGGCAGCGCGGTTGACCCCGTCACGCCCTGGACGAATTACCCCCAGAAATGTCGGTGCCCCCGGGCTTTGAGAGGGTTTGTGGCCCCGGGGCGGTCCGACAATTACTACACGGTGGAAACGGGGGCCGCACACACCGGACGTGCGTGCGCAACGGACCTGGGGGGTCCGGCATCGAGGGCGAAGGAAGGCGTGCTGCGTCCCGTTTCGAAATGACTCATTTGGATTTCCAGATTGGGGCGTGCAATATATGTCGCGAATAACATATATCACCGTGGAAAATATTATTCGCCGAACCTTATCCGCCCTTATTCAGGACTTCAATAGGCTAAAGATGACATATTCCCGTTGCGCGTGAATTGCGGGCGTTGATCGGGAATTGGACTGGATGGTGCCCTGGGGGCGTGGGATTTTTGCCACATGACCGGGCCACCCGGCAGTGCGGATGGCCCGGGTACATCAGGACATCAACCCAGCTTGACGCTGGTGGCATCCGCGGTCAGGTAACCGACGGCGGAGCCGAACTTGTCCTTGTAGTTGGCACGCACGAGCGGATCGAGCGTGGTCTTCACGCCGGCGGGCATGGTGCTGATGAATTCACCCGCGTGCTGGAAGTTGCTCATGATGTAGGTCCAGCCGTTGAGTTCGTCCACGGCGTGCAGGCCCGTCGACTCGCCGCCAGACGGCACCGACATCAGGCGGCTCAGCTTCTTCGTATCGATGTTGTACGCCCACAGGAAGTTGTTGGCGTGCTGGCCGCTGTCTTCGCCGATGAACAGCGTGCGCAGCTTTTCCGAGAACTTCAGGTTGTCCGGGTTGCCGATCGTTTCCGGATCCGCCGTGTTGCCCAGCGCGTCAGCGGCGATGTCCTTGCCGGCGATCAGCGCCTTGGTGTGCACCGGCACCCATTCGCTGCTGATGGCAGCGCCGCTGGTGTCGGTCTGGCCACCGGTCAGGTTGTGCTGCATCACCACGCCGGCCTTCAGCGCGGCCGGCACGCTGATGTTGCTGGCGGCGTTCCAGCCCTTGGCGTTGTTCAGCACCATCGAGTCCTGAACGTTCTGCAGGGCGGAATAGGCGATCTTGTCCTTGATGTTGACCGTGGTGCCTTCCATCTTGGTGAAGCCCATGCTGCCGCCGGCCAGGTAGGCGTAGCGGTGGGTTTCCAGGAACGCGGCGACGTGCTCCTTGCCCGGCACGACCTTGACCCATTGGGCAATGCCGTTCGCGAAGATCTTGGTGTAGCTGGCGTCCACCGGGTCCGCCCACTTCACGTCCATGATGTCCTGCGGACGGTGCGACTTGGCCATGGCTTCCACTTCGGCGCTGGTGGCGTGGCCGAGCTTGATCCAGGTCAGCGCGGCGCCAGCGGCGGCCGGATCGACCGAGAAGCCCGAACCCACCTTCGCCACGTACAGCGTGCCGGCGGACAGGTCCTTCTCCTTGTCGGCGATGAACATGAACATGGCGCTGTTGGTGGCGTCATCGCCCATCAACACGGTGCGGTTGTCCGGCATCACCTGCACGAGTTCGTGCGAGATGCGGCCCAGGCAGTAGTGCTTCTTGATCGAGCCCGTGCCGTCCGCGTTCACCGTGACTTCCGGCAGGTGGCCGTACAGGTACGGGTTCAGCGGAATGCTCGCGTTGCCGTACAGGTTGGTGGAGTACTTGGCGTACTGCGCGATCAGGGCGGCGTCCGTGGTCCACGGGTCCGGCTCGTACTCTTCGCTGGAAAGGTGGGTGTTCCACGGCGACAGGCTCGCGCCGCAGGTAATCCACAGGCCGTTGGCGCTGGAGGTGTCGACGTTGTGGTACTTGACCAGCGACAGCTTGCCGGTGGTCGGGTTCTGGTCGAGCGTGAGGATGGCGATCGGCGACGGCAGGCAGCCGTAGGTGCTCACGCCGGCCTGGTCGGCCGTGTTGTATTCGAACTGGACCACGGCGAACACGGTGTTGCCGGTCACGCCGGCCACCTTGGCGCCATCGATCTTCAGCAGCGACGTGCCGTCCGGCGAGTCGGAGAAGAACTGGCGTTCCTTGCCGGCCACCGAGACGTCCGTGATCGGCTGGTTATTGATGTTGACGTAGCCGCCGGCCAGGATCTTGCCGCCGTTGCCGTCAGGCACCTGGTCGCCGGTGATGAAGAACGGCTGGTAGGCCAGCTTGTAGGTCTGGCTGGTGCCGTCGCTCATGGTCACCTTGAGCGACGAGCCCACCGTGGTGGTGGACATCGCGGCCGGATCGGCCAGCGTCGGCGCGGCCATGCCCGTGAATTCGGCGGAGGCGAACGTCGCGGGGGTGGCGCCCGGCGTGGCGGGCGTGTTCGGCGTACCCGGCGTGGCAGCGTCGCTGTCGCCGCCGCAACCGGCCAGCAGGGAAATGGAACCCATGCCCAGCGGCAGCATCGGCGCGCCGGCGAGGAGTTTCAGGGCCTTGCGGCGCGATGCGTTGAGTTTGTCCAGCATTTTCTCGTCCTTTTTTGTGTGGTCGGCAACCCGATGGCAAGGCTCGCCATGTCGCCGAGTGGGAACGACCTCTAATCGTTCAGGCCGGACGCCATGCTATGAACGGAGTGTGACAAGGTGTTGAAAGCGCAATAACCATCACTTGATTGCGCACCCGGGGCGTCGCAAAAGTGCAAAAAAGGTGGGCGATCATGGTCGCCCCAAATGTCTCTCAACCTGGAGTGCCGGGTATGCATTGATGTACAGACATGATGTAACGAAACCGTCATTTGTGATCGCTAGTATCTGCCCCGGCAAGTCGCCGCCGGGACAACAGAAGCCCGGCGGTCTCCCTGACAACTGGAGGTCTCTACTCATGTCGTACATCACCGATAAGTTCCGCGCCCCGCGC
Organism: Cupriavidus sp. 10L45; assembly: GCF_056395225.1. Classification (NCBI taxonomy): domain Bacteria; kingdom Pseudomonadati; phylum Pseudomonadota; class Betaproteobacteria; order Burkholderiales; family Burkholderiaceae; genus Cupriavidus; species Cupriavidus sp. 10L45. The sequence goes on along the minus strand of NZ_JBFTJC010000004.1, from coordinate 234,755 downwards.
CGCGAAGCCCAGGGCTCGGTCACCGTGCCTGGCCAGACGCTGGAGGAAATCGTTGCCGCCAACCCCGAGCGCCGCAAGGTGCTGCGTGGCGGGCTGGGCCTGTCGCTGCTGTCGGCATTCGGCAGCGGCAGCCTGCTGGCGGCCTGTGGTGGCGATGATGATCCCGCTCCGGCTCCCGCGCCGGCGCCGGCTCCTGGACCCGGCGCGGCCCCAACGCCGACCCCGGTGCAGCCGCTGGACTACAGCATCAACTTCACGCCGGTGGCCGACAAGGTGACCGCCGACACCGTGACGCTGCCGACCAACTACTCGTATACCGTGCTGTTCTCGGCGGGCGACCCGGTGGAAGCGGGCTCGGTGGGCTACACGGGCGCGTTCCAGTCGTCGGCCGAAACCGAGCGCCAGGCCGGCGGCAACCACGACGGCATGCACTACTTCGAGATCCCGGGCACGGACCCGCAGAAGGGCGGCCTGCTCGTGATGAATCACGAAGCCATGGATAGCGCCATCCTGTTCCCGGGCTCGTACAACGCCGGCACCGCCACGCCCGAGCAGAAGCGCCTGGCGCTGTCGTCGGTTGGCGTGTCCGTGATCGAGGTCGAATTCGTCGCCAACGCCTGGCAGGTCAAGAAGAATTCGACGTACAACAAGCGCTACACCGGCAACTCGCTGTATCGCGTCTCCGGCCCGGCCGCCAGCGTGGTGGGCGGTACCGTGGTCGGTACGCTGAACAACTGCTCCAGCGGCCACACGCCGTGGGGCACCTACCTGACCTGCGAAGAAACCACCGATAACTACCTGGACCCGACGCAAGCCGAGGAAGGCTACGGCTGGGTGGTGGAGATCGATCCGCTGCAGCAGATCTCGGGCATGCCGGTCAAGCGCACCGCCATGGGCCGCTTCGACCATGAGAACACCGCGTTCATGACCGATTCGAGCAATCGCGTGGCGTTCTACATGGGCGACGATGGCACGCCGGGCTGCATCTACAAGTTCATCCCGAGCGCCGCTTTCGACGCGACCAATCGCCTGAACAACGCCAGCCTGCTCGACAACGGCACGCTGTACGTGGCCAAGTTCAATGCCGACGGGTCGGGCGACTGGATCGAACTGACCCAGGGCAAGAATGGCCTCGTGGCGGGTGCCTCGGACCCCGGCAATTTCACGCAGTCGGTCGTGCCGCCGGCGCCGGTGGCAATCGACTTCAATACACAGGCCGACGTGCTGATCAACACCAAGGCCGCCGCGCGCGTGGCCGGCGGCACGCTGATGGACCGCCCGGAGTGGATCACGGTGGGCCTGGACCGGACGATCTACTGCACGCTGACCAACAACGGTGGCCGCCAGGTGACCGACGCGGCCAACCCGCGCGTGACCAACTCGCACGGCCACATCGTCCGCTGGAAGGAAACCGGCGATTCGCCGCTGGCGGTCAAGTTCACGTGGGAAATCCTGCTGCTGGCCGGCGACCCGTCCATCGCGGCGGCGAACCTGAAGGGCAACATGGTGGGCGACACGTTCTCGAGCCCGGACGGCATCCGCGTGGACCCGAAGGGCCGCCTGTGGGTGCAGACCGATGCGGGCACGGGGACCAGCGTGACCAACATCTTCGGCGCCAATTCGATGCACTACGTGGATCAGGCCACGCGCGAGGTGAAGCGCTTCCTGGTCGGCCCGCACGGCTGTGAAATCACCGGTCTCGCGTACACGCCGGATCTGACGACGTTCTTCGTGAACATCCAGCATCCGAACGACAAATGGCCGAGCGCCAGCCTCCCGGCACGCTCGTCCACGGTCGTCATCCGGCACAACGAAGGCAAGCCGATCGGCGCCTGATACAGGCGCACGGGCGGCATAGTGGGTGCCGCCCGATCGGCACATTGACACGCCGCGGTCCGCAGGGATCGCGGCGTTTTTTTAGGTTCGGCACGCTTAGAACTTGTGGCGAACCCCCACACGCGCCACCACCTGTCGCGTCGTGGACGACTGGCTTCCCGTTGCGCCGTCATAGACATCGGCCCGGGCACCACCTGCGGATTGCTGATAGATGCCCATCAGATAGACGTCGGTGCGCTTCGAGAAGTAGTAGTCCAGCAGTGCGTTGAGCTGATGGTACTTAGGGCTCCCGCCCGTGGCGTCGACCTTGGCCCGTGTAAAGGTGTATCCGAGCGTCGTCTGCAGGACTGGCGTGAAATAGTATCGACCCCAGATTTCGTAGTTGTCGAACTTCACGGTATTGCCGGTGACGCCGTTGGCATCGTCAAAGCTGACATGCGAGAAGTCCATGCCGATAAGGCCGGCCTGGCCGAACGAATAGGTGCCGCCGGCCGCGTACGTTTCCATGTTCGAGGGATTGCCGACATAGCCGAACGGCCCACGACCCGATACGCCAGGATTCGTCGTGCTGGGGGCCCAGTTGCCATCGGGAAACTGGGTCGCCGGGTTGCGTGCGTAGAAGTATGCGGCGCCAAGATAGACGGGGCCGCTGCCATAGCTGGCGCCCGCGCCGACCGTGCTGTTGCCGCGATAGTTGCCCGCCTGCTCGCCGAATGCGTAGAGTGCCTCGAAGGTAAGCCCGCCCAGCGGCGCGGTGACGTACTTGACGGCGTTACTGACGCGGAAACCGTTGTTGCTGTTGTCGATGTCACCCGCATGGGAGAAGAAGGCGCCGCTCGAGCCGTTCATCACAGCCGGCTGCACCAGGTCGGCTACGGGATCGTACTGGCGGCCGACAGTGACGGTACCGTATTTGCTGTCGGATAGCCCGACATACGCCTGCCGGCCGAAGATCAGGCCACCTTGTCCAAGCTTGCCGGTATCGACATTGAAGCCGCTTTCGAGTTGAAAGATCGCCCTGACGCCCTGGCCGAGATCTTCCGCGCCCTTTATCCCCCAGCGACTCCCCTGGGCCACGCCGCTCTGTACCTGCCAGAACTGGTGCCCGCCTGCATTGTTGGTAAAGGTGATGCCTGCGTCGATAATGCCATACAACGTCATGGCATTTTGCGCCGACACGGGGCTCGCCGCTGCACTCATTAATCCCAGTGCGATAAGCGACTTCTTCATATTATGGTCCTCCGAGATACTAGTGGAAAGGTATGCGCGCAAGCATCCGGGAGAGATGTACCATTATGGAGTGCCGTTCCATAATGGTGCAGGTGTTGTGGGCGGATGCACCGGATTTGAGCTTCTCTTTTCTCTTGAGCCTTGTCCGGAGAACGGTTATCCAGAAAATCTCGATGCCGTCTTGTGCGTGGCCGGATTTTTCACGTCCCCATATTCGCAGTCCACTCATTTACCTTCTTGATACAGAAGCGGAGCTTATAGGTGTATATCAGGGAAATTGAGGCATTTCGGGCGGTCATCACGTCGGGATCGACCGGCAAAGCGGCCCGGTTGCTTGGGGTGTCCCAGCCGGCCGTGAGCCAGGCCATCCGCAAGCTTGAGGAGTTGGCCGAATTGCGTCTGTTCGACCGGATTGGCGGCCGCCTGCAGCCGACCCAGGAAGCGCACGCGCTGATGACGGAGGTGGACAAGTTTTTCGTCGGCTACGAGGCTATCGAACACCGCATCCGAAGCCTGAGAATGTTCGGCGTCGGGCGGCTATCGGTGGCCTCGTACCCAGCCTTCGGCGTTTCCTTCGTGAGCCGGGCAATCGCCGCCTTCGCGCCGCAAAAGCGAGATGTGCGAATGTCTTTGCAGGTCGGCAGTTCGAAGGAGGTCTTCCAGCTCGTCTCCGCTGGCCTGGTTGATTTCGGGCTCATGAATGATGAGGTGGCGACCCAGAGTGTCGAACATTCGGTGTTTTCGACGTTTTCCGGCGTGGTTGCCATGTCGCCTGAACACCCGCTGCGCGTGCGGCGGGTGATTCAACTGGGCGACCTCGCTTCGGACGCCTTCATCGACATGAACCCGGAGGATCTGGGTAGGACTCGCCTCGAGAGCGCGCTGGTCGAACATGGCGTGACGCTCCGCCGTGTCATCGAGACGCCGCTCTCGGCGACTGCCTGTGAGTTGGCACTGGCGGGAGTTGGCCTGGCGCTGGTCAATCCGATTGCGGCGCTGGACTATATGGCGCGCGGACTTGTGGTCCGCCGCCTGGCAGTGGCGATCGATGCGCGCACGCTGCTCATCATGCGACCGGGGCGGCCGGTTTCCACGAACGGGCAGGAGTTCCTGAGGTACCTGCGCCTGCAACTTCAGTCTGAGACCGACAAAATCAACAGATATCTGGATGCCTAATCCCGCCCCCGGCCGGAAAGCTTATCCAATACCCTGATGGGGATTCCACTGATTGCGATATTCCAGATAGCGAATATCTGGATTTTCCCGGGCGCAAGGCAAGGTGATATGGCTCATTGGCCAATAAGCCAGGCTTCTCGATTGAAAAGTCCCGCAGGTGGATGGATTTGAAATCGTGGTCAAAAATGCTGGCACATATTCACTGGCATTGAAAAATGAGCACGCCACCGGCCGACTACCGTAACCAACCTTTTGAGAGTCTTTCTCCTGGTGTATTCAGGGCGTCCACGATCGTATTCGATTCGTATGAAGATTTCGTTGCGCGAAAATCACGCCAGCCAGATGGATTCAGCTACGGGGTGACTGGTACCCCGACCCACCGCGAGCTGGAGGGCAGGATCGCGGCGCTGGAAGGCGCCAGCCACTGCGTCGTTGTTCCGTCTGGGCAGGCCGCGCTGGTCAGCGCGATCATGCCATTCGTCAAAAGCGGCGACCACATCCTGATTTCCGACGCGTGCTATGGCGGCCTGAAGGCCTTCGCGGGCGACTGGCTGGCCCGGCTCGGTGTGGATGTCGATGTCTATCCGGCCGACATCGGCAGCGACATCGCTTCCTACATCCTGCCGTCGACACGGATGATCTGCCTCGAGTCTCCGGGGACGGTGTCGATGGAAATGCCCGATGTACCGAAAATTGCCGCCGAGGCCCGGCGGCGCGGCATCCTCACCATGATGGACAACACCTGGGCGAGTCCGCTTGGGTTCCAGCCGCTCCTGCATGGTGTGGACATGAGTATCGAGGCCGCCACGAAGTTCTTCGGCGGGCATTCCGACCTGCTGATGGGTGCGATCAGCACGAACGACTTCACGCTGTACGAAAAACTGCGCGAGGCGCAAGCCACCCTGGGCCTTGCCGTGAGTGCGGACGACTGCTTTTTGGTGTTGCGCGGTCTGGAGACGTTCCCCTTGCGCTTCGCCGAGCAGGGCAGGCGCGCACTGGAGGTGGCGCAATGGATGCGGCACCACCCAGTTGTCGATCGCGTGCTGTTCGCTGCCTTGCCAGACGACCCCGGGCATACGATCTGGAAGCGGGACTTCACGGCTGCCGGGTGCCTATTCTCATTCGTGCTCAAACCTGCCCCGGAACAGGCGGTCGCAGCGTTCTTCAACGCGCTCAAGGTGTTTTCGATCGGTGCAAGCTGGGGCGGGACGCATAGTCTGATCGCGTTCTACCCGGCAGGGATCCAGAAGGCTCGCAGATTCCCACCCACCGACCAGCCGATCTTCCGCGTGTCCATTGGTCTTGAGGACACGCAGCGACTCATCGCCGACCTTGAGCACGGCTTCGAACAGTATGCTGGCCATCGGCCGGTCTGATTTCTCCCCCCCCCCCACACACACTCACAGCAACAGGATAAAAAATGAAACGTTGGCCTCTGACAATGCGACTCAGGCAGGCACTCTTGGTGGGTGTGATGATGGGCCTATGGCCGGCCGCTCACGCTACCGATCTCCTTCCGAAGATCAAGGCAGACAACGTGCTGCGTGTGGCCAACACCCAAAGCAGCCCGCCGTGGAGCATGCTCGACGAGAAGAACCAGCCTGCCGGCTACGACGTCGAGATCGCCAAGGAAGTGGCACGGCGCATGGGTGTACAGAAGGTCGTGTTCATCGCCGACTCGGGAAAGAACTTCATCGAAGGCCTGAAGGCGGGTAAGTACGACGTGGTCATGAACGACCTGACCCCGACGGTCGAGCGCAGCAAGCAAGTGGACTTCGGCACGCCGTACGGTGCGGAGGACTTCCGGATCTTTGTGCGTGCCGACACTACGACCATCAAGGGACGTGGCGATCTCGGCGCGAAACGCGTCGGCGTGACAACGGGCTCCAGCAACGAATCCTGGGCACGCAAGCATCTCACGTCTTCCGAACTGCGCTCCTACGACAACGGCGGACTGCTGTTCAGCGATCTCGCCAACGGGCGCATCGATGCGGTGATCGTGTCGCATTTTGGCGGGCTGCGATACGCGACGGTCAACAAGCTTCCCCTGAAGGAGGTCGGCGAACCGCTGACCTACCAGCTCTCGGCGCCTGCGCTCGCGAAGAACCAGCCAGCCCTGGCGGCGGCGATCAACAAGGCAATTGGCGAGATGCTGGCGGATGGCACGGTCGACCGGCTGGCGAAGCGGTGGGTAAGTCATGACTATGACATGCGTGGTGCCATTGCCAGGGCAAACGAAGACAAGGAGTAAGTGATGGGCGAGCTATTCCTCCGTTCGCTGCCACTGCTCAAGGACGCCGTCCTGATGACGCTGTTCCTGGGGCTCGGCGCGTTCACGCTCGGGTCGATCCTCGGCCTGCTGCTGGCCCTCGCCCGGCTCTCCCGCTTCGTTGCACTGCGGGCATTGGCCTTCGCTTACGTGTCGGTTTTCCGGGGCACGCCGCTGCTCGTACAGATCCTGCTGCTCTATTTCGGATTGCCGCACTACGGTGTGACGCTCGACCCGATTCCCGCTGCACTGCTTGCACTCACGCTGTTTGCCGCGGCCTATCTGAGCGAGAACTTCCGGGCGGGTATCGGCGCGGTGGACAAGGGCCAATGGGAAGCCGCGATGTCGCTCGGCATGGGGTACTGGAAGGCCATGTCGCGCGTGATCCTGCCGCAGGGTCTTCGCATTGCCATTCCGCCCGTGGGCAGCCGCATGATCGCCCTGATCAAGGATACCTCGCTGGCGTCGACGATCACGGTGGTGGAGTTGACCCGGGTCGCCGAGCAGGTCGGCGCGACCACCTTCCGGTACATGGAAATGTTCCTGATGGTCGGGCTTATCTATTGGGTAGTGAACCAGATCCTGACGATCCTGCAGACAGTGCTGGAAAGCAGGGCGTCGAAGCGTTATCTATGAACAATACGGAAGCAACAATCTGCGTACGTGGCCTGACCAAATCATTCGGTGGAACGCCGGTACTCCTTGGCGTCGACTTCAGCGTCGCCAAGGGCGAGGTCGTCGTGATCATGGGACCCTCCGGGTCTGGCAAGACCACGCTGTTGCGCTCGCTGAACTTTCTCGAGCAGCCCGACGCCGGATCCATACGGGTCTGCGGCACGGAAGTCGAGTGCTTTCCGAATCGGGAGCTCTCGCGCGAGAACAGGAAGCGGATCGCCGCGATCCGCCAGCGATCCGCGATGGTGTTTCAGTCGTTCAACCTCTTCCCGCATCGCACGGTTATCGAGAACGTGATCGAAGGCCCGGTGAGTGTCAAGAAGGTCGACCGCAAGGTGGCCATGACACGGGGAATGGCGCTGCTGGAGCGTGTAGGGTTGAGTGCCAAGGCCAATGAGTATCCGTCACGCCTGTCCGGTGGCCAGAAGCAGCGCGTGGCCATTGCACGCGGCCTGGCCATGGATCCCGATGTGATCCTGTTCGATGAGCCAACGTCCGCACTCGATCCCGTGCTCCGCGAGGATGTGCTCGTAGTCATGCGCGAACTGGCGCGGGAAGGCATGACGATGCTGGTGGTGACACACGAGGTGCGTTTCGCTCAGGACGTGGCTGACCGCGTCGTATTCATGGAAGGTGGCGTGGTAGTGGAAGATGCGCCTCCGCAGCAGTTCTTCCGCGGCAACGACAATCCTGGCGTGCAACGGTTTCTGAATCTCATTGCGAGTTGAGCCGGCGCTGGCCGCGACACGCGGGAGGAGATCGACCCGCCAGGCGCCGCCAGCTCAGGGCTTTCTCCCCTTGACCGCCCCTGCCTTCACCTTCCACCGCGAAAACACCACATCCAGACACTCCAAGGACGTACACGCATCCCGCTGCTTGCGGAACGCCGCCACATCCGCGTCCGTAATCTTCTGCTCCCGCAGCAACCGCTGCTGGTCCGCGAAGATCCGGCGGTAGCCCATGGATAGCAGCGCGTGGTCGCAGATCAGGCGGTGGGCGGGGAGGGCGGTGGCGGCCAGGGCGGGGTCGCAGTCGAGGTCGATGCCTTCGGCGTGGGCGGCGAGGGTGCCGGTGGCGAGGCTCAGGAAAATGGTCAGCCGGATCAGCGATCTACGGAAAATTCGATGCATATGACGATGGCGGCGCGTGCGTGCGCCGGCGCGCTGCGGGTTCCAAAGCGGCGATCGTAGCACCGCTGCGGGGGATGACCGCGGGCATCGGGGCGACGGTCTTAGGGGAACTACTACCCCGTCTGACCAGTCAATTGTTGCGTTCGGTTACAATGCTGTACCGCAGCAACGCCGGTACTGGTGCGTGTTCTGCAAGAACCCCAGCGCCGTCCCGGTGCGTGCCCCCAATCGCCCCAACGCCCATCGCGCCCCCGTTTTGAGACGTTTCATCCTCTTCGTGCTGACTGCCCTGTGCTTGTCCGCGCTGTCCTTTACGGCAGCGGCGGGTGCGCTCGCGGGCACGCCGAAGGTGGAGGCGGCCATGCCGGACTATGACGCGATGCTGGCAACCGGTGACGACCTCGCCCAGATCGTCCTGCCCGGCGATGCCGCGCTGGAGGCCGAGGCGCTGTTCGACAACGCGCCGCCGCCCGGCTACTGCAATATCTGGTCGGCCGATCTGCTCGACCCGCTGGACCTGCTCGATGAAATCGAGGAATCCAGCGCGCTGTTCGATCTCCCCGACATGAAACTGGCCCAGTCGATCGACGACGTGGCGCCCATCCTGCCGGGACGCTCCGCGTCCCAACCGGACGGCCTGTTCCGGCCGCCCAATCTCCTCGCCTGATCTCCCGGGCCACCCCGCGCGCTGTCTCTGACACGGTCGCCTCTGTCTTCATGGCATTGAGCGACTACTCTTAACCAGCCGTCCGTCGTCCCGTCCATTGCCCCTGAGCGCCCCCAAGCGTCCGTGATCCGAGCCGTCACGGCGTGATGCCATGCAGGTCCTCTCGCGCCCGCCGCAGCCGAGGACGCGCCTGGCCATCGTGGCGGCGTCGGGCAGTTGTATCGCTCGATTGATTCCGACATGACTATCAATAAAACGCTGACCTGGGTCGCGTCGCTATCGCTGGTAGCGGCGCCGGCAATGGCCGCGCAGCCTGTGCCCGGTGGCTCCGCCGCCGCGCCCAAGGTGGCGCAGTCCGCCACCACCAAGCCTGCCGCGCCGTCCGGCCCCGTGACGCTGCCGCGCGCCGCCTCACCGGCCACGATGGCCGCTGCCGACAGCTTCGACCTGCCTTACCTGCTCTCGCTGGCCCAGTCCACCAACAAGGGCGTGGAGGCCGCGCAGGCCAATGTCGATGCCGCGTCCGCGGCCATCAGCACCGCGCGGGCCTATCCGAATCCTCAGGTCGAAGTGATGTACGGTCGACTTCACGGCAAGGAGGCCGGTGTCGCCAGCGGCAACGCGCCGTCCTACGCCTTCGTCCAGAAGTTCGACTATCCGCAGCAGCGCAGCCTGCGCCAGGAGATGGCCGGACGCGGGTTCGAAGCCTCGCAGGCCGTGCGCCAGGGGTTCCGCAGCGACCTCTCCGCGCGCGTGAAGACCTCGTACTACCAGGTGCTGCGCCGCGAGACCGAGCTGGCCGCCGCGCAGGAAGACCTGTCCCTGATGCGCCAGATCCATTCCCGCGCCAAGGTGCGTGTGGACGTGGGCGAAGCGCCGCGCTACGAGCTGATCAAGGCCGAGACCGAACTGCTGGCCGCCCAGAAGACGCTCCAGACCACCGAGCTGCGCGTCGAGCAGGCCAAGACCGCGCTGCGCCAGCAGGTGGGCGGGGCGCTGCCGTCGAACTTCCGCCTGACCGGCACCCTGGGCAACGCGCCGGATGTGCCGAACCTGCCCGTGCTGCGCGACACCATGCAGGCCGGCAACGCGGAACTGGCCCAGCGCCGCATGGAGCTGGAGCGCGCCCGGCTGGGTGTGGACTACCAGCGCTCGCTGCGCTGGCCGGAAGTGGCCGTGCGTGCCAGCACGGATCGCCAGCCCGACAACAACGTGTCGCAGATCGGCCTGGTCATGACGATTCCGCTGTGGGACCGCCGCAGCGGCCCGGTGGGCGAGGCGGCGGCGCAGGCCACCCAGGCCCGCACCGCGCTGGAGGCGCGCGAGTTCGAGCTGAACCAGGAGCTGGAAACCGCCTACCGCCAGTACGAGATCACCCAGGCGCAGGTCACGGCGCTGGAGTCCGGCATCGTGCGCGAGGCCGAGTCCGCGCTGGGCGTGGCCGAGGCCGCCTACCGCTTCGGCGAGCGGGGCATTCTCGACTACCTGGACGCGCAGCGCGTGCTGCGCAACGCCCGCAGCGAACTGATTTCCGCGCAGTACGAACTCCAGGTTGCCGCCATCCAGATTGAAAAGCTTATGTCGACCGCCCCCGGCACCGCTGCCGGTGTCGCACCCGGTGCGCCCGGTGCACCCGCTGCGCCGTCGATGTCCGACTCCCCGAATCCGCCGACTCCGAACTGATCATGCGCCCCCATCATCCCTATCGTCCACGTGGCCTGCTTTCCCTGATCGCCGCCGCGGTCATGCTGATGGCCGTGGCCGGCTGCTCCGATAAACCCGAGCCGACCGCCGAGGCGCCCAAGTTGCCGCCCGGCATCGTCAAGCCCGAAGAGAACCTCCAGAAAACGCTGAAGGTGGCGCCCGTCGCCACGTCCCCGTTCAGCGAGATGCTGCGCGTGTCCGGCCGCATCGATTTCGACGAACAGCGCGTGTCCCGCATCGGCGCCAGCGTGACCGGCCGGGTGACCGACCTGTACGGCATCCTCGGCCAGGAGGTCAAGGCCGGCCAGGTGCTCGCCCGCCTGCACAGCAGCGAGCTGGGCGCCGCCCAGATGGCCTTCCTGAAGGCCGAGGCGCAGAGCACGCTGCAGGCCCGCAATGCCGAGCGCGCGCGCCAGCTGTTTGCCGCCGACGTGATCGGCCGCGCCGAACTGCAACGCCGCGAGAGCGAATACGCCATCGCCGCCGCCGAGATGCGCGCCTACCGCGACCAGCTGCGCGTGCTCGGCATGTCCGCGGCGTCGATTGCCACGCTGGCCAAGAGCGGCAGCATCGACTCGTACTCGCCGGTCTACTCCAGCATCCAGGGCACCGTGGTGGAGCGCAACGTGGCCCAGGGCCAGGTGGTGCAGCCCGCCGACGCGCTCTACACCGTGGCCGACCTCTCGCACGTCTGGGTAGTCGCCGAGGTGCCCGAGCAGCAGGCCGCCCAGGTGGCCGAGGGCCAGAGTGTCGATATCGATGTGCCGTCGGTGGCCAATGGCGCCGGCCGCATCACGGGCAAGCTGATCTACGTCGGCCGCACCGTGAACCCGCAGTCGCGCACGGTGCTGGTGCGCACGGAACTCGAGAACAAGGAAGGGCGCCTGAAGCCCGCCATGCTGGCCAGCATGCTGATTGCAGGCAAGCCGGTGGACCAGCTCGTGGTGCCGGAGTCCGCCGTGGTGCGCGATGGCAACGACGAGCAGGTCTACGTGGAGACCTCCCCGGGCCAGTACCGCATCACCAAGGTCAAGCTCGGCGCCGAGAGCGACGGCATGCGCGTGGTGCAGGGCGGCATCAAGCCGGGCGACCGCGTGGTCGTGGAGGGCGCGTTCCATCTGGACAATGAACGCAAGCGCCTGGAACAGGGGTAAGCGGCCATGATGACATCCCTAGTTGAAGCCGCTATCAAACAGCGGCTGGTGGTGTGCGTGATTGCCGTGGTGTTGTTCTTCTTCGGCCTGCGCGCTGCCAGCAAGCTGTCGGTCGATGCGTTCCCGGACGTGACCAACGTCCAGGTGCAGATCGCCACCGAAGCCACCGGGCGCTCGCCAGAGGAGGTGGAGCGCTTTGTCACGGTGCCCATCGAAATGTCGATGACCGGCCTGCCCGGCCTCGAGGAAATGCGCTCGCTGAACAAGGCGGGCCTGTCGCTGATCACGCTGGTGTTCACGGAGAAGACCGACGTCTACTTCGCGCGCCAGTTGGTGATGGAGCGGCTGATCGAGGTGGGCGGGCGCATGCCGGCGGACGTGACGCCGGTGCTCGGCCCCGTTTCCACGGGCCTGGGCGAGGTCTACCAGTACACGCTGGATCGCGCCGACGATGGCAACCGCGAACTGACGCAGGAGGAGCTGGCCGAGCGCCGCATCGCCCAGGACTGGGTGGTGCGGCCGCTGCTGCGCTCGATCCCCGGCGTGGCGGAAATCAACTCGCAGGGCGGCTACGTGCGGCAGTACCAGGCACTGGTCAACCCGGAGCGGATGCGCCACTACGGGGTCAACATCCAGCAGGTCTACCAGGCGCTGGCGCGCAACAACGCCAACTCGGGCGGCGGCGTGCTGCCGCACTATGCCGAGCAGTACCTGATTCGCGGCGTGGGCCTGGCCAAGGGCGTGGACGACATCGGCAGCATCGTGCTGAAGGAGATCAACGGCACGCCGGTCTACCTGCGCGACGTGGCGCAGGTGACCATCGGCCACGAGGTGCGACAGGGCGCGCTGGTCAAGAACGGCCAGACCGAGGCCGTGGGCGGCATCGTGATGATGATGCGCGGCGGCAACGCCAAGGAAGTGGTCAGCCGCGTGAAGGCCCGCGTGGCCGAGATCAACGACCGCGGCATGCTGCCCGGCAAGCTGCAGATCGTGCCGTACTACGACCGCAGCGAACTGGTGGACGCCGCGCTCTGGACCGTAACCAAGGTGCTGCTCGAAGGCGTGGTGCTGGTGGTGATCGTGCTGTTCCTGTTCCTTGGGGACGTGCGCTCGTCGGTGATTGTGCTGGCCACGCTGGTGCTCACGCCATTGATGACGTTCATCGTCATGAACAAGGTGGGGCTGTCGGCCAACCTGATGTCGCTCGGGGGGCTGGCCATCGCCATCGGCCTGATGGTGGATGGCTCCGTGGTGGTGGTGGAGAACGCGTTCGAGCGGCTGGGCCACGCCGAGAAATCGGGGCTGACCCGCACCGAGATCCTCGTCAAGGCGGTGCAGGAGGTGGCCACGCCGGTGATCGTGGGGGTAGGCATCATCATCCTGGTGTTCCTGCCGCTGATGACGCTGTCCGGCATGGAAGGCAAGATGTTCGCGCCGCTGGCTTTCACGATCTCGATTGCGCTGGCGATCTCGCTGTTCCTGTCGCTGACGCTGTCGCCGGTGCTGTCCGCCTACCTGCTCAAGGGCGGCGCCGAGCATGACACCAAGCTCATCGCGTTCATGAAGCGCAACTACCTGCGTATGCTGCACTGGGCGCTGCAGAACAGCAAGACCACCGTGCTGTCGGCGGTGGGGCTGTTCGTCGCGACGATCCTGATCGTGCCGCTGCTGGGTACCTCGTTCATCCCCGAGATGAAGGAGGGCTCCATCGTGCCCGCCATCGACCGTGTGCCGAACATCTCGCTGGAGGAGTCGATCAAGCTCGAGAAGATGGCCAACAAGCTGGTGCTGGAGGTGCCGGGCGTGAAGTCCGTGGTGTCCGGCGTGGGTCGGGGCGAGAGCCCGGCGGACCCGCAGGGCCAGAACGAGTCCACCCCCATCGCCAGCCTGAAGCCGCGCGACGAGTGGCCGGACGGCTGGACCCAGGACGACATCGCCAACGCCATTCGCGAGAAGCTCAAGGCCATTCCGGGCGTGCAGGTCGTGATGGCGCAGCCGATCTCGGACCGCGTGGATGAGATGGTCAGCGGTGTGCGTTCCGACGTGGCGGTGAAGATCTTCGGCGATGACCTCGACAAGCTGCGCGAGCTGGCCGGCGAGATCGCGCGCGTGGCGGGCGGCATCCAGGGCTCGCAGGACGTGCGGATCGAGCGGATCTCGGGCCAGCAATACCTGTCGATCGAGATCGACCGGCAGGCGATTGCGCGCTACGGGCTGAACGTGTCGGACATCCACGACATCATCGAGATTGCCATCGGCGGCAAGCGCGCCACGGACATCTTCGAGGGCGAGCGCCGCTTCGCGGCGGCGGTGCGCCTGCCCGAGGACTTCCGTGACAACGTGCAGGCCATTCGCCAGCTATTGGTGCCGGCGCCGGGCGGCGTGCAGGTGCCGCTGGAGTCCGTGGCCAAGATCGAGGTCAGCGACGGCCCGGCGCAGATCAGCCGCGAAATGGCCAAGCGCCGCGTGGTGGTGATGATCAACGTGAAGGACCGCGACCTGGGCGGCTTCGTGGCCGAACTCCAGAGCGCGGCCGAGAGCAAGGTCAAGCTGCCCGAGGGCTACTACTTCGAGTGGGGCGGCCAGTTCCAGAACATGGAGCGCGCCATGGGCCACCTGAAGATCATCGTGCCGATCACCATCGCCGCGATTTTCTTCCTGCTGTTCCTGCTGTTCAACTCGCTGCGCTTTGCCACGCTGATCATCACGGTGCTGCCGTTCGCGTCAATCGGCGGGATCATCGGGCTGTTCGTGACGGGCGAGTACCTGTCCGTGCCGGCGTCCGTGGGCTTTATCGCGCTGTGGGGCATGGCGGTGCTGAACGGGGTGGTGCTGGTGTCGTACATCCGCACGCTGCGCGAGTCGGGCATGTCGCTGCGCAACGCGGTGGTGCGCGGCGCTACGCAGCGTTTCCGCCCGGTGATGATGACCGCGACGATCGCCATGCTGGGCCTGGTGCCGTTCCTGTTCTCGACCGGACCGGGCTCCGAGGTGCAGCGTCCGCTGGCCGTGGTGGTGATTGGCGGCCTGATCACCTCCACGCTGCTGACGCTGGTGATGGTGCCGGTGCTGTACCGCTGGTTCGACGACAGCAAGCCGGAGCCGCGCGACATGTCGGTGTAGGCGCGGTATGACGTTGGCCCTGACGTTGACCCCTGACGTCGCAGTACAATGACGGCCGGCCGGCACGCCACGCGTGTCGGCCGTTTTTCGTTTTTCGGAGGGATTCCATGACGTTGCCGGTTTCACGGCAGGGGCGCCGCATGCTGGTGGCGCTGGCTGCTGCCACGCTCTCGACCTTCGCCTTCGCTACCGAGGCGCCCGTCAATATCGAACTGGGCCAGCGCGGCGGACGCCCCGAGGCACCCGAGGCACCCGTGGCCTGCATGGAGGCCGTCAAGGCCAGGCTGCCGAACCCCGACCGCTTCCGCTGGGTGCGCGGCACCACGCGGCGCGTGGCGGAGGACTTCTACAGCGTGGTCGGCAACGTCGAGTTCGTGAACCAGGCCGGCGAGACGCGCAAGGGCGACGCCCAGTGTGATGTCATGCGCGCGCCCGGCAACCAGTTCATCGTGCCGAAGGTACGGCTGCCCCAGTAAATACAAGGGTTTGCGAGCCGCCAAGATGACAATGCTGTCATCTTGGCGGCTTTTTCATTGGCGCGTCTTTACACGTACGGGACCATCTCCTAAGCTCTTGTGTACGCTGTACACAAATAGGCAGCGACATCATCGACTGAATCAAACCGATCAACAGGAGACCGTTGCAATGCAGACCGAAACGACCAACGAACACCGCTGGCTGCAGAAGCTGGTGGGCAAATGGATGGCCGAAGGCGAGGCGGTGATGGGGCCGGACACCCCGCCGCAGAAGTGGAAGATTCCCGAACAGGTGGGCGCCGTGGGCGACCTCTGGGTGCAGGGCCGCTCCGAGGGCGAGATGCCCGGCTGCGGGCAGGCCGTCACGGTGATGACGCTGGGCTATGACCCCACGCGCAAGCATTTCGTGGGCACCTTCATCGGGTCGATGATGACCCATATGTGGATCTACGAGGGTGACCTCGAGGCCGATGGCCGCACGCTGACGCTGCGCGCCGATGGCCCGACCTTCACGCCGGAAGGCAAGCTGGTGCCGGGCAAGACCTCGAAATTCCGCGACGTAATCGCCTTCCAGGACGATGACAACCGCACGCTGACCTCATTCATGCAGGGCGATGACGGCGAATGGATGCAGATCATGCAGGCGCGGTATCGGCGGGAGAAGTAGGGCGCGGGGAGGGGCGTCGAAGCCGGACGCCTCAGACCCGGTCCAGTTCGTCGCTGTTCCACCAGGCGTCCAGCAGGGGCTGGAAGCGGTTGTCGGGCGCGGGCGGTATGCGCGTGCTCTTGCGCGCGGGCGGCAGTTCGCGCCCCGTCAGCTGGTAGTAGACGGCAGCCGGCAGGGTGCCCGGGCCGTAGGGCACATGGTCGATCACGCTCATCTGCCGCGCGGCCTTCAGCGCCCGGGTGGTCTCCTCCGGGGACAAGCCGCTGGCGTCAGCCAGCGCGTCGCGGCGCAGCGGACCCTCGCGCTGCAAACCGGCGATCAGAAGATGCACACATTGACGTGTATTCCGTTTCATAGGGGCGCATTTTTCCGCACCTGCCCCGCGCTGCACAATCCGGATTGACATTTGTTTGCAATCCGCCACGTCGTTTCGTGGCAGTTGCCCCACTGTAGTGGGAGATGTGGGGCCTTTTGGGCCACTTTTCGCCCAACGAGGCGGCGCGCGTTCCACTTCGGCCATGCCCCTCTTGCGCCAGCGTCGATACTGTATAAGCATACAGTAATCGTCAATCTTCCGATGGCGCACGCCCGCCGCGTGTGCCGAATTCATCACCATGACTGCGCCCCCGCACATCCTGCCTGCCGAGGAGGATGGTGCGTCTCCACTGCCTTCGCCTCCCGATCCCGTGCCCGATCACCGGGCCTCGGTGGCCGA
The DNA here is from genome assembly GCF_056395225.1 of Cupriavidus sp. 10L45. Classification (NCBI taxonomy): domain Bacteria; kingdom Pseudomonadati; phylum Pseudomonadota; class Betaproteobacteria; order Burkholderiales; family Burkholderiaceae; genus Cupriavidus; species Cupriavidus sp. 10L45. The sequence continues at coordinate 217,933 of NZ_JBFTJC010000004.1, read as the reverse complement.
ACTCGAGCATCGCTACCCCGGGCTGTGGCGCGCCGGGCAACTGGGCCATGCCGGCCGGCTGCCCGTGTGCCCGAGCGGCTATGACGCGCTGGCGCAGGAGTTGCCCGGCGGGGGCTGGCCCGCTGGCGCGGTCACCGAACTGCTGCTCGCCCACGATGGCGTGGGCGAACTGCGGTTGCTGATGCCGGCGTTGCGCACGCTGGCCGCGGCGGGGCGGCGCCTGGCGTTCGTCAATCCGCCTTATCTGCCGAATGCCGCTGGGCTGGCGGGGCTGGCCGGCCTGCCTGCGCGACAGCTCTACTGGGTGCGGCCGCCGGCGGCCACCCCGCCGGCCTCGCGCCGCACGGACATGCTCTGGGCGGCCGAGCAGATGCTGCGCAGCCAGGCGTTCGGCGCGGTGCTGGTGTGGCTCGGCGCCGCGCGGCCCGAGGCGCTGCGCCGGCTTCAGGTGCTGGCCCAGGCCGGCGATACCGTGGTCTGGGTGCTGCGGCCCCTGCGCGTGCTCCAGGAATCGTCGCCGGCCGTGCTGCGGCTGGCGCTGTCGCCGTTGCCCGGCAACATGCTGTCGATTGCCTTCCACAAGCGCCGTGGCCCCGTGCGGGACGCGCCGCTGCAACTGTCGCTGGGCGGCATGGCGCACGTGCCCGCACGCGTCGCCACGCCCGTCACTCCCACCGCTCCTGTCACTCCCACCGCGCCTTCCGTGGTGCCCCCTCATCATGCTGCCGACGTTCTGGATCGCGGTGCATCTGCCGCGCCTGCCGCTGGACGCGCTGCAACCGAGCTGGCCTGAGGCCGCCGGTGCGCCGTCCGTCCCCGCCTCCGGCACGCTGCAACAGGCGCTGCCCGTGGCGGTGATGGCGCACGAGCGCGTGGTGCTGGCCAACGGCCCGGCCGTGGCCCTCGGCGTGGCGTTCGGCATGCGGCGCGGCGGCGTGCAGGCGCTGTCGGCGGAGGTCGTGCAACTGGAGCGCAGCCTCCCGGCCGAAGAGGCGTTGATGACCGACGTGGCGCTGACGCTGCTCCACTTCACGCCGGCCGTGACGATCGACCCGGATGCCGAATCGGCCACCGTGATGCTCGACGTCACCGCCAGCCTGCGCCTGTTCGGCGGGCACCGCGCGCTGTGCCGTGCCATCCGCGCGCGGGTGCGGCAGCTCGGCACGTTCGCGCAACTGGGCTGCGGCACCACGGCGCAGGGCGCGGCCTGGCTCGCCCGGCAGCCGCTGCGCCGGACGCGGCGCGGGATCGTGCGGCCCGCGCGCCGCGCCATCCAGCCTGCCCGCATGACGCGCCTGCTCGATGCCCTGCCCGTGGCGTGCCTGCAGACGCTGGCCGATCCGGGCTGGCTCGAGGGCGTGGGCTGCCGCACGCTGGGGCAGGTGAGGCAGTTGCCGCGCGCGGGGCTGTCGCGCCGCATCGGCACGGCACTGCTGGCGCGGCTCGATCAGGCTTACGATCAGGCGCCGGCCGGCTTTGCATGGTTCGAGGCGCCGCCTGCCTTCGCGCAGCGGATGGAGCTGCCGGGGCGCATCGAAGCGGCCGACGGGGTGCTGGCCGGCGCGCAGCGGCTGCTGCTGGCGCTGTCCGGCTGGCTGGCGGCGCAGCAGGCCGGCGTTACGCGCTGCGTGCTGGTGCTGGAGCACGAGCGCTACCGGCTGGGCCAGGACATGGACAGCACGCTCGTGCCGCTGGGCCTGGCGCAGCCCAGCCGGGACCCGGTGCATCTTTCCAGGCTGCTGCGCGAGAAGCTCGACAAGGTGCGCTTCCACGCGCCCGTGGGCGGCCTGGCGCTGCGCGTGGAGGCGATGGAGACCTGCTTGCCGCAGAGCGATTCGTTGTTCCCGGAGCCCGGCGCGGCGCCGGCCGAACTGGGCCGGCTGATCGATACGCTGATGGCCCGCCTCGGCCGCGACAACGTGCTGCAGCCTCGCCCGCTGGCCGACCATCGCCCCGAATGCGCCAACCAGTGGGGCCCTGTGGACGAGCCGCCGCCCCGCGCGCCCGCCACCGGCACGCTGCCGCCCGAACGGCCGCTGTGGCTGCTGGAGGCGCCCCGGCCGCTGCGCGTGCAGCGGCACCGGCCCGTCTACGAAGGCCCGCTGGTCATGCTCACCCGCCCCGAGCGCATCGAAGCCGGCTGGTGGGATGGCGGACTGGCCACGCGCGACTATTTCATCGCCGAACGGGCGGACGGGCTGCGCTGCTGGGTCTATCGCGAGCGCCCCGGCCATCCCACCCGCAGCGGGCAGGAAGAGGGCGGCGAATACCGCTGGTTCCTGCACGGGCTGTTCGCCTGATTTCGCCTGAATATTCCTGACGTTTTCCCCATGCTGTCGTCGCTTCCTGGCCTCTCCTCGCTGCTGCCCTCGCTGCCCGATTACGCGGAGCTGCACTGTGTGTCGAACTTCACGTTCCTCACCGGCGCCTCGCATCCGCAGGAACTGATCGCGCGCGCATTCCAGCTCGGCTACAGCGGGCTGGCGCTGACCGACGAGTGCTCGGTGGCGGGCACGGCGCGCGCGCATCACGCCATCAAGGTGCTGCGCGAGGAGATGTGGGAGGCCGTGGCGCGCAGCGCCCGCCGGCTGGCGGCGGGGCAGGCGGACGGCGAGTTCGATGATGCCGAGCTGGTCCATGCCTTCACACCCGATGGAATGGAGGGGATGGACGATGTGGACGACATGGAGGAGGGCGACCCCGACGCCTTGCCGCTCATTGACGACCACCCGGGCGACCACCCGGACGACCACCCGGGCGACCACCCGGACGACGACCCCGATGCCGCCGCGCACCGCCACCGCGTGCTGGAGGCGCGCGCCGCCGCCGCCGATGCGTTCAACGTGATCCTCGGCAGCCGCTTCACGCTGACGGCCTCCCCCGGGCAGCCCCCCGAGCCCTATGCCATGCCCATGCCGCCCCCGCGCCTGCTGCTGCTGGCGCAGAACCGCGAGGGCTTCGGCAATCTCTGCGAGTTCATCACGCTGGGCCGCACGCGCGCGGAGAAGGGCAGCTATCTGCTGTATCCGTCCGACCTCGCCAGCCCCGAGCCGGATCAGGCGCACCTGCGCGGCATGCCCGATTGCCTCGCCATCCTGCTGCCCGACTACTGCGCCGATCCCGATGTGCTGCGCGCGCAGGCGCTGTGGTGCCGGGAGACCTTCGGCGCGCGCGTGTGGATCGCACTGGAACTGCTGCAGGGCCATGCCGAGGCGCTGCACCGCACCCGGCTCCAGGCCGTGTCGGCGGAAACTGGCGTGCCGCTGGTGGCGGCCGGCGCCGTGACCATGCACGTGCGCTCGCGCAAGCCGCTGGCCGATGTGCTGACCGCCATCCGGCTCGGCCAGCCGCTGCCCGCCTGCGGCATGGCGCTGGCGCCCAATGCCGAGGCGCACCTGCGCATGCGGCAGGTGGTGTCGCGGCTCTATCCGCGCGAGGCGCTGGCGCAGACGCTGAAGATCGCCGAGCAGTGCCGGTTCTCGCTGGACACGCTGCGCTACGAATACCCCGAGGAACTGGTGCCCGACGGCGAGACGCCGATCAGCTACCTGCGCAAGGAGGTGGAGCGGGGCAGCCGCGAGCGTTTTCCGCACGGCATGGAGCCCGAGTGGGAGGCGCAGCTTGAGGGCGAACTCGAACTGATCGAGGAAAAGCACTACGAGCCGTTCTTCCTGACCGTGCACGACATCGTGCGCTTCGCGCGCCAGCGCGGCATCCTGTGCCAGGGCCGGGGCTCGGCCGCCAACTCGCTGGTCTGCTACTGCCTGCATATCACCGAGGTGAGCCCGGAGCAGGCCAACCTGCTGTTCGGCCGATTCCTCTCGCGCGAGCGCGACGAGCCGCCCGATATCGACGTCGATTTCGAGCACCAGCGGCGCGAGGAGGTGATCCAGTACATCTACGAGAAGTACGGCCGGCATCGGGCCGCGCTGGCGGCGTCGCTGATCACCTATCGCTCCCGTAGCGCGCTGCGGGACGTGGGGCGCGCGCTCGGCATCGACCCGAGCGTGGTGGAGCAGGTGGTCAAGGGCCAGGCGTGGTGGGATGGCGGCACGGCGTTCCTGGAGCGCATTACGCGCTACGGCCTGGACCCCGACTCCCCGGCCGTGCGGCAATGGGCGAGCCTGACCGAGCAGCTGCGCGGCTTTCCGCGCCATCTGTCGCAGCACGTGGGCGGCTTCGTGATCGCGCGGCACAAGCTGTCGCGGCTGGTGCCGATCGAGAACGCGGCCATGGCCGACCGCAGCGTGATCCAGTGGGACAAGGACGACCTCGAATCGCTGGGGCTGCTCAAGGTGGATGTGCTCGCGCTCGGCATGCTCACCGCCATCCGGCGCGCGCTGGCGATGATCCCGAATCCCGAGCCCGAGCGGGCCGGGCTGCCGTGCCGCATGGAAGACCTGCCCGAGACCGACGACGCCACCTACGACATGATCTGCAAGGCGGATACCGTGGGTGTGTTCCAGATCGAGTCGCGCGCGCAGCAGTCGATGCTGCCGCGCCTGCAGCCGCGCAAATATTACGATCTCGTGGTGGAGGTGGCCATCGTGAGGCCGGGACCGATCCAGGGCGGCATGGTGCACCCCTACCTCAAGCGGCGCGAGGCGCTGCGCCGCACCGGCAAGCTGCCGACCTACTTCAACGACGTGATCCGCCGCGTGCTGGGCCGCACGCTGGGCGTGCCGATCTTCCAGGAGCAGGTGATGCAGCTCGCCATCGACGCGGCCGGTTTCACGCCGGGGCAGGCAGACCAGCTGCGCCGCTCGATGGCGGCGTGGCGGCGGCGCGGCGATCTCAAGAAGCACCAGGATGCGCTGGTGCGCGCGCTGACCACGCGCGGCTATCCCGAGTCCTTCGCGCTGGCCATCTGCAAGCAGATCGAGGGGTTTGGCGAGTACGGCTTCCCGGAGAGCCACGCGGCGAGCTTCGCGAAGCTGGTCTACGTGAGCGCGTGGCTCAAGTGCCATCATCCCGATGCCTTCCTGTGCGGCCTGCTGAACAGCCACCCGATGGGCTTCTATTCGCCGTCGCAACTGGTGCAGGACGCGCGCCGGCATGACGTGGTGACGCAGCCCGTGGACGTGACCGTCAGCGGCTGGGAGAGCGCGCTGGAGGCCCGCCGCCCCGGCCAGCGCTACCGCGACGTGCGGCTGGGGCTGGGCCGCGTGCGCGGCATGCGCGAGGATGCCGCGCTGCGCATCGAGGCGGCGCGGGCCGAACGGCCGTTCGAGAGCGTGGAAGACCTGGCACGGCGCGCGGGGCTGGACAAGCACGACATCGACGTCCTGGCGGCGGCCGACGCGCTGGTGTCGCTGGCCGGCCACCGGCGCCAGGCGCGTTGGCTGGCGCGCGGCGCGGCGGTGCAGTCGGTGCACCGCGACCTGCTGCACGAGGCACCCCCGGCCGAAGCCGAGCTGCTGCTGCCCGAGCCGAAGATCGGCGAAGACGTGGCCGCCGACTACGCCAGCCTGGGGCTCTCCCTGAAATGCCACCCGCTGACCCTGCTGCGCCGCCGCCTGACGGCGCTCAAGTTCCTCACGGCGCAGCAGCTATCGCGGCTGGGCAACGGCCGCCGCGTGCGCGCGTGCGGCATCGTCACGGTGCGCCAGCGCCCCTCCACGGCCAACGGCACCATTTTTACCTCCATCGAGGACGAAACCGGGCCGATCAACGTGATCATCTGGCCCGACCTGGTGGAGCGGCAGCGCAAGGAGGTGCTCGGCGCCAAGCTGCTGGGCGTGATCGGCACCTGGCAAAGGCAGGGCGAGGTCAGGCACCTGGTGGCGCAGGAACTGGTCGACCTGAGCCCGCTGCTGGGCAAGCTGATGGCGGAGAGCCGGGATTTTCATTGAGGGATGGCCGGCGAGCATCGTATCCGTCGCCCGTAGCACCTACACTTAGGCAACCGCGCCGCGATCGGCCAGCACGATCTGCCCGGTTTTTCGGCTTTCCCCCACCTCAACGAGGAGATGCGTCATGGCAACATCGCCCAATCCGTTTACCGATTTCACCAAGTTGCTCGAACAGTACAAGCTGCCCGGCGTCGACATGACGGCGGTGATCGAAGCCCGGCGCAAGGATATCGACGCCATCACGGAGGCCAACAAGATTGCCTACGAAGGCATGCAGGCGCTGGTGCAAAAGCAGGCCGAGATCCTGAGCCAGAGCATGCAGGAGATTCAGGCCGCGGCCCAGAAGCTGACCGCAGGCGGCGATCCTGCCGCGGCCATGGCCCGGCAGGGCGAGTTCGTCCAGCAAGGCTTGCAGACGGCGTTCAACAACATGCGCGAACTGGCGGAAATGGCCCAGAAATCGCAAGCGGAAGCGCTGGCCGTGATGACCCAGCGCGCCGAGCAGAACATCGAAGAGGCCAAGCGGCTGATGAAAATGCCCGGGAAGTAAGCGACGGGTAACGACGATCCGGGCCCGGCCGGGGGTGCCCGCCCAGGCCCGCTCAGGCCCGCACCGGCAGCCGGGGCGTGAACCGCAGGTGCTGGATCTCGCCGCCCTTGCCCACCAGGATCGTGGCCTCGGGGATTTCCTCCCAGACGCCTTGCACGTCGATCAGGGGCTCGGACAGCACCAGAAAGGCGTCGTCGCCGGCGGCGATGATGCGCGGGTCTTCCGGATAGAGCGCCCGTAGCTGCCGGAACGAGGTGCTGTGGAACAGCGAGCGCGACGCGTTTTCGCTGGAATAGCGCACGGCCACGATCTGCTGGCCGTCCATGACGCAAACGGTCATGTTCAGCGGGTGCTCCACGTCGTGGCGATGCCCCACCTCCTCGATCAGGCCGGCCATCTGCTCCAGCGCGCCGCGCGGGTCGCGCTCCAGCCCGAACGTCAGCGCCAGGAAGAACATCACCTCGGAGTCGGTCGAACCCTCGATCCAGCGGAACAGATGCGGCGCCACCGCCATCATCAGGTCGCGCCGCACCAGCGGAAAGTCGCGGATCAGCCCGTTGTGGACGAACAGCCAGCGCCCGAAGCGGAACGGGTGACAGTTGGTTTCCTGGGTGGGCGTGCCGGTGGCCGCCCGGATATGAGCGACGAACAGGGGCGCCCGCACCGCCCGGGCGGCCTCGCGCAGGTTGGTGTCGCTCCACGCCGGGTGCAGGCCGCGATAGCGGAACGGCAACTCCGAATGCCGCCCGTACCAGCCCACGCCGAAGCCGTCGCCATTGGTCGTGGTGTGGCCCAGCCGGGAGTTCAGGCTCTGGTCGATCAGGGAGTGCTCGGGCTGGAACAACACAGCCTCGAGCGGGACGGAACGGCCGGAATAGGCCAGCCAGCGGCACATGGGGGCGTCTCCTGTGTGTGGGCTCTCCACTTCAGGATAGCAACTACGCGCGTGTTGTGACGGATGCGACCGATGGTAGTCGTGCTGCGGCGCAATATCGGGCCGCGTTAGGTCTTCTCCGGCATGGCCGACGAATGGTGGCTGGTGATCAGCCACTGCGTGCCGTCCCAGCGGTAGGTGTAGGTGTAGCGCGCCTTCACCGTGGCGCCGGTTCGGGCGAAGGTGAAGGTGTAGAGCCCGGCATCCACGGCGGTGTTGCAGCCGATTTCGATGGTGCGGAAGTCGATCTTGCCGGACGGCCCGCTCTGCAGGAAGTGGGTGAAGTAGTCCTCTTTCTCGGCCGGTGTCACGCGCGGCTTGTTGGACACCGTGGCCAGCAGGATCGATCGTTCCGCGTAGTTGGCCACCACCTTGCGGGGGTCGCCGGTCTGCAGGGAGCGGTTCCAGCGGTCGAACAGGGCCGAGATTTCCTGCTCGGAGGTCGCCTTGCAGTTCTCCGTGCGCGACGCCTGTGTGCTGCCGGGCGTACCCGGGCTCGTGGCGCAGCCGGCAAGCAGCAGGGCCAGCGCAGCAGCAATCTGGTAGCGCGCCATGACGGTCTCCTCAGGCCCGGGATTGAGCCTTGAATACTAGGCGTGGGCGCGGCAGGTAACGGCGCCGGGGCTGGCGGGTCTGTGCGGTAGCACACGGATGGCGGGGGCGCCGGCCTTGACGTGGCGCGCTACAACTCCAGCACCAGCTTCCCGCCGCCCACCGCGCGCGAGCAGCAGGCCATCATCCGGCTGTTCGCCTCGCGTTCGCCGCGCGTGAGCACCACGTCGCGATGGTCGATCTGGCCCGCCAGCACGCGCACCTCGCAGGAGCCGCACAGGCCTTCCTCGCAATCGCTCTGCACGTCGATGTTGGCGCAGCGCAGCGCGGTGAGCAGCGTCTGGTGGGCGGGCACCTCCACTGTCAGGCCGGAATCCTTGAGTTCGACGGTGAACGGCTGTTCCCGCGACGGATCGAGCGTGCCGAGTGCCGAGACGAAGTGCTCCACGCGCAGCGCATCCTCCGGCCACGCGGCGCAGTGGTCTTCCAGCGCCGCGATCATGCGCGCCGGGCCGCAGGCGTAGATCTGCGTCTGCGGGTCCGGCGTGCCGAGCAGCGCGGCGAAGTCCGCGCGCTGGCCTTCGTCGCCCGCATGGACGTGCAGCCGGTTGCCATGCAGCGCGGCCAGTTCCTCGCGCAGGGCCATGCTGGCGCGCGAGCGGCCGCAGTAGTGGAACGTATAGTCGATGCCCAGGTCGCGGGCCCGCCGCGCCATCGCGCTGACCGGCGTCACGCCGATGCCGCCGGCGATGAAGATCGCCTTGCGGCAGCCCTCGTCGAGCCGGAAATGATTGCGCGGGCCACGAATGCGGAGCCGGTCTCCGGCGCGCAGCACGTCATGGACCCAGGCCGAGCCGCCCCGGCTATCGACCTCACGCAGCACGGCGATCTCGAAGGCGCCCGCGTCGGCCGGATCGCCGCACAGCGAATACTGGCGCGAAATCCCCGTATGGCCGCACTCCACGTCGATGTGCGCACCCGGCGCCCAGCGCGGCAGCGCCTTGCCATCGGGCGCCACCAGCCGCAGCCGCACCACGTTGTCCGCCACGGGGTCGATCCGCTCTACCACCACAGTGCGGGCGATGGCTTGCCCGGAGGGCTCGCCAATCCGCACGGCGTCGCGCCAGGTCAGCACGGACGGATCGGTGCGCTCGGGATTGCGCGCCGGGTCCCATTCGACCCAGAGATGCTCCGGCCCCCGGAACGAGGTGTTCGGCACGTAGCTGAACGACTGCTCGGCCAGCCGCAGATGGGGCAGCCGGCGCGTCAGCTCCTCCAGAAAGACCTGCATCTCCATGCGCGCGAGGTTCTTGCCCATGCACTGGTGCGAGCCGTAGCCGAAGGTCAGCTGGTCGCTGGCATTGTCCCGGCGGATGTCGAACAGGTCCGCATCGGCGAAATGCCGTTCGTCGTGATTGGCGGACGAGGTGACAATCAGCAGCTTGCTGCCGGCCGGCAGGGCGATGCCGCCGACCTGCGCATCCCGCGTGACCAGCCTGCGCCAGGCCGCCACCGAGCCGTTGTGGCGCAGGCATTCCTCCACCGCATTGGGGATCAGCGCCGGGTCCGCGCAGATCTCGCGCCAGGCATCCGGGTGCTGGAGCAGCAGCTTGATCGCGTTGGCGGACGCATTGGCCGTGGTCTCGTGCGCCGCCACGATGCCCGCCATCATCATCGAATGGAGGTAGGAGTCGGTGACCACCTCGGGCAGCTCGCGCTGCTTGCGCAGGCCGTACTGCATCCAGCCGGGCGCGTCCGGGTTCTCGCGCATCTTGTCGAGGATCTTGCCGGCGAGCTGCCAGAAATTGCCTACCGCGTGCGCCACGGCCACCTGCTCCTCGGGCTTGGGGCGGCCCCAGGTGTTCACCGTATGGGCGATCGAATACTGGCGCAGCCGGTCCATGTCCTCTTCGGGCACGCCGAGGAAGTGCAGCGCCACGGTCAGGGGCACTTCCCAGAGCATCTGGTCGACCAGGTCAGCGCGTCCGCTGTCGATGAATCGATCGACGTATTCGCGCGTCAGTTGCCGCACCATCGGCTCATGGTGGGCCAGTTCGGCGGGCGTGAACGGCTCCATCAGCGCGCGGCGGCGCGGCATGTGGGCTGGCTCGTCCTCGTTGACCAGCGTGCGGTTCATCGCATAGCCATAGGAGGCCAGCACCGCGTTGGCCGCGTCGCCCGTGGGTGTAATCTTCTCCAGCGCGATGGACGGGCTGAAGGTCAGGTTGTCCCGGAAGATCGCCTTGATGTCGTCATAGCGCGTAACCACCCAGTAGCCCAGCTTCGGGCTGTAGAACACCGGCTCCTGCTCGCGCGACCAGCGCACGTAGTCGGGCGGGTCCTGCTGGTAGCCGTCCTCGAACGGATCGAACGTGGCCGCGTGGGCGCTCACCGGGCAGCCGTTGGGCGCCCGCAGCGCGGTGTGGTCGATGGGACAACCGCCCGGACGGGCGGCGGCGGACGAGAAAGACGGGGGCGTGGCGGATGACGACATACAGCGAACCTCAGTTATCGAGCGTGATCTTCAGGTCGTGGATCAGCTTGGTCCAGCGCGCAATCTCGCTGCGCAGCAGCTCGCTGTATTGCGCCGGGGTGTTGCCGACCGGCTCCACGCCGAAATCGACCAGCTTCTTATGGATGGCCGGCTCCTTGATGGCCGCCACCACCTGCTTGTTCAGCGTGGCGATCACCTCGGGCGGCGTGGCCGCCGGCACGACCATGCCGACCAGCGCGGCGGCTTCCACGTTCCGGTAGCCGAGTTCGGCGAAGGTCGGCACGTCCGGCAGTTGCGGCAGGCGCGTGGCGTTGGCCACGGCCAGCGGGCGCACCTTGCCGCCCTTGATGAAGCCGGCGCCGGCGGCGTAGTCGACCATCATCGCGGGAATCTGGCCGGCCGCCACGTCGGACAGCGCGGGCGCCGCACCGCGATACGGCGCGTGGGTCATGGTCAGCTGGGCCTCCACCTTGAGCAGTTCCATGGCCAGGTGGTGCGGGCTGCCGGCCCCGGCGGACCCGTAGTTCACGCCGCCCGGCGCGGCCTTGACCTGGGCGATGAACTCCTGCGCGGTCTTGGCGGTGGTGCCCGGCCCAACCACCAGGATCATCGGGAAGCGGCCCAGCAGCGTCACCGGCGCGAGGTCCTTGGCGGGGTTGTACGACAGCGTCTTGTAGAGCGCCGGGTTGAAGACCAGCGTGCCGTTATCGGCCGAGAGCACCGTGTAGCCATCGGCTGCCGCCCGCGCCGTCTCGGACGCGCCAATCGCCGTGTTGCCGCCCGGCTTGTTGTCCACCACCACGGGCTGGCCGACCTTGGCGGAGAGCCCCTGCCCGATGGTGCGGGCGAGGAAGTCCGAGCCGCCGCCAGCCGGGTAGGGCACGATCCAGCGGATCGGCTTGCTCGGATAGGCGTCGGCGGCGTGGGCCGAAGGGAAGGCAGCGGAAAACGCAAAGGTCAGGGATGCCGCGATGAGGCCGGCAGCGCGATGGCGGGGCATGGGTGCTTGTCTCCTTGGTATTTGGCCGGATAGTATGTGGCCTTGTTTTGCGTAAATCATATACGCAATGCGTAATCGTTGAATGGGGGTTAACCCAACGCCATGCCAGCCATACCCGACATTCCCGGCAGTCCTGAGCCCGAAGCCCGCCCCCGCGAACGCCGCCAGCGCGTGCAGGCCGCCGAGACCGGCATGGCCGTGCTCAAGGGGCTGGCGCGCCTGGGCGGCCGTGCCAGCCTGACGGCCATCGCGGCCCATATCGACGAAAGTCCGGCCAAGGTGCATCGCTACCTGGCGAGCCTGATCGAGGAAGGGCTGGTGGCGCAGGAGAGCGGCACGCAGCAGTACCACCTGGGGCTGGAGGCGCTCCAGATCGGGCTGGCCGCGATGCGGCAGTCCGACCCAATTCGGCTGGCCGAGGCGTCGCTGATCCGGCTGCGCGAGCGGCTGGAGATCACCTGTTTCATCTCGGTGATGGGCAACAAGGGGCCGACCATCGTCCGGTTCGAGGAACCGGCTCTGCCGGTGACCGTGAACGTGCGGGTGGGATCGGTGATGCCGCTGCTGTGGTCGGCCACGGGCCGCGTGTTCCTGGGTTTGCTCGACGACCAGCGCGTGCAGGCGCTGGCGGAGGCGGAACTGCAGGCGGCCACGCCGGAGCAGCGCGCGCTGCTTGACGCCCAGGACCCGCTCGGCCCGCTACGCGCGGCGGTGCGCGCCGATGGCTGCGCGGCCGTGCGCGATACCAATCTGAAGGGGATCAGCGCCGTGGCGGCGCCGGTGCGGGACTACACGGGGCGGGTGTGCGCGGTGCTGACCGCGCTGGGTGCCACGGGCGGCTTCGACCCATCGATCGACGGGCCGACCGGCCGCGCGGTGCGCGAGGAAGCGGCGGCGGTGAGCACCTTGCTGGGCTTCGCCGCCTGATTCCTGCGCCCGGGAAAGGGTCTTACTCGGGACGCTTGGGGATGTTCACCGCGCGCTGCACGGCGGGGCGGGCCAGGAAGGCGTCCAGCACACGGCGCACTTCGGTGAAGTCGTCGAATCCGACGAGGCTGCCGGCCTCGTAGAAACCGACCAGATTGCGCACCCACGGGAAGGTGGTCATGTCGGCAATCGTGTAGTCATCGCCCATGATCCACTGCCGGCCCTTGAGCCGCTCGTTGAGCACGCCCAGCAGCCGGCGCGACTCCGCGACGTAGCGGTCACGCGGCCGCTTGTCCTCGTAGTCCTTGCCGGCGAACTTGTGGAAGAAGCCGATCTGGCCAAACATCGGCCCGATGCCGCCCATCTGGAACATCACCCACTGAATCGTCTCGTAGCGGGCCGCCGGGTCCGTGGACATGAACTTGCCGGTCTTCTCGGCCAGGTAGATCAGGATCGCCCCCGACTCGAACAGCGCCAGCGGCTTGCCGCCCGGCCCATTCGGATCGAGGATCGCCGGGATCTTGTTGTTCGGGTTCAGCGACAGGAACTCGGGCGTGGTCTGGTCATCCTTGTCGAAACGCACCAGATGCGGCTCGTAGGGCAGGCCCAGCTCCTCCAGCATCAGCGAAACCTTGATGCCGTTGGGGGTGTTCAGCGAATACAACTGCAGGCGCTCGGGATGCTGCGCCGGCCACTTGCGGGTGATCGGGAAGGCGGACAAATCTGCTGCGGCCATGCACGGGCTCCTGTCGGAATCTTGGGAAGATCCGCGATGGTAAACCGGATGGCGGAATGCTGCCGGGGCGAATCCAGCGCACTCTAGAAAACAAAACAGGCCGCAAGAGCGGCCCGATCTGTTTCGCATGCTGCACAAGCGGAAAGGCTTTCACCCCTTCAACACGTCCCCGATCGCACTCGCCACCACCCCCACATTGCGCTCGTTCAGCCCCGCCACGCACATGCGGCCGGAACGGAGGATGTACACGCCGTGCTCGGCCTTCAGGCGTTCGACCTGATCGGCGGAGAGGCCGGTGTAGGTGAACATGCCGCGCTGGGTGATGTAGCGGGAGAGGGCCTCGCCGCTGACGTGGTCGCGCAGTTTGTCGTGGATGGCCTGGCGCATGTGGGCGATGCGCTCGCACATGGCGGCCAGTTCCTGCTCCCAGCTGGCGCGCAGGGCGGGCGTGGTCAGGACGCGGGCGACGACGCGGGCGCCGTGGGTGGGCGGGTTGCTGTAGTTGGCGCGCACGGCGCCGGTGAGCTGGCCCAGCACGCGGCTGGCTTCGTCGGCGCTCTGGCAGATCACGCTCAGGCCGCCGCAACGCTCGCCGTACAGCGAGAAGTTCTTCGAGAACGAGTTGGCCACCAGCGCCGGCACGTTCTGGCGGGCCAGTTCGCGCACGGCGAAGGCGTCGTCGTCGAGCCCCGCGCCAAAGCCCTGGTAGGCCATGTCCACGAAGGGCAGCAGCTTGCGCGCCTTGAGCACCGCGATGACCTGGCGCCACTGGTCCTGGTTCAGGTCCACGCCGGTCGGGTTGTGGCAGCAGGCGTGCAGCAGCACGATGCCACCTTGCGGAATGGCTTCGATGGCCGCGAGCATGGCGTCGAACTGCAGGCCGCCCGTGGCGGGGTCGTAGTACGGGTACGCATTGACCTGGAAGCCGGCGCGCTCGAAGACCACGCGGTGGTTCTCCCAGCTCGGGTCGCTGATCCACATCTGCGCGGTGGGGAAGTAGCGCTTCAGGAAGTCGGCGCCCACGCGCAGCGCGCCGGAGCCGCCCAGCGTTTGCACCGTGGCGACGCGGCCTTCGGCGCGGGCCGCGCAGTCTTCGCCGAACACCAGCGCCTGCACGGCCTGGCGGTAGCCGGGAATGCCGGCCATCGGCAGGTAGGGGCGCGGGCCCATGTCCGCGAGCAGCGCGGCTTCGGCTTCGGCCACGGCCTGCATCACCGGCAGGCGGCCTTCGCCGTCGAAATAGATGCCGATGCTCAGGTTGACCTTGTTGGTACGCGGGTCCTGCTGGAAGTCCTCGTTGAGCGAGAGGATCGGATCGCCCGGAAAGGCTTCGATGTGTTCGAACATGGGAAAGCTCTGGCTGTGTTTCAGGGGGCGGAGACTCATTGCGCCTGCACGCTCGGGGCGCGCAGCGCGGCGGCGGCGTTCTTTTGCCGGAGGCGATAGCTTACGCCAAGTACGCCAAGCCATACCGGAATCAGGTAGACCGAGATCCGCAGGCCGGGTGTCAGATACATCACATAAAGGATGCCGGCGAGGAAGGCGAGGGTCAGGTAGTTGGTCAGCGGATAGCCCAGGCTCTGGAAGCGCGTGGTCTGGCCGGCCAGGCGCTTGTCGCGGCGGAACTTCAGGTGAATCAGGCTGATCATGGCCCAGTTGATGATCAGGGCCGATACCACCAGGCCCATCAGCAGCTCGAAGGCTTCGCCCGGCATGAAGTAGTTGATCAGCACGCAGGCGCCGGTGGCCAGCGCGGACACGCCCAGCGCGGCCAGCGGAATGCCGCGGCGGTTCACCTTCATCAGCGCCTTCGGCGCGTTGCCCTGCTGCGCCAGGCCCAGCAGCATGCGGCTGTTGCAGTAGACGCCGCTGTTATAGACCGACAGCGCCGCCGTCAGCACCACCAGGTTCAGCACATGGGCCACCGCCGCGCTATCCAGCGCGTGGAAGATCAGCACGAACGGGCTGCCGCCAGTGACCACCTTCTCCCACGGGTAGAGCGACAGCAGCACCGCCAGCGCGCCCACGTAGAAAATCAGGATGCGGTAGATCACCTGATTGGTGGCCTTGGGGATGCTCTTCTCGGGGTTGTCCGCCTCGGCGGCGGTAATGCCCACCAGTTCCAGGCCGCCGAACGAGAACATGATCACGGCCATCGCCATCACCAGGCCGCCCAGGCCGTTCGGGAAGAAGCCGCCGTGCTGCCACAGGTTGGCCACGGAGGCCTCCGGGCCCGCGCCGCCGGCCATCAGCAGATAGCCGCCAAAGCCGATCATGCCGACGATGGCCGCCACCTTGATGATCGAGAACCAGAATTCCATCTCGCCGAACGACTTCACGCTCGACAGGTTGATTACGTTGATCAGCACGAAGAACGCCAGCGCGGAGATCCACGTGGGCAGCTCCGGCCACCAGTACTGCACGTAGATGCCCACGGCCGACAGCTCGGCCATGCTCACCAGGATGTAGAGCACCCAGTAATTCCAGCCGGACATGAACCCGGCGAAGTGGCCGCAGTATTTATTGGCGAAGTAGCTGAAGGAGCCGGCGACGGGCTCGTCCACCACCATCTCGCCGAGCTGGCGCATGATGAAAAACGCGACAATGCCGGCCAGCGCGTAGCCGAGCAGCACGGCCGGGCCGGCCATCTTGATGGTCTGGGCGATGCCCAGGAACAGCCCGGTGCCGATGGCGCCACCAAGGGCAATCAGCTGGATGTGACGATTCTTCAGGCCACGCTGAAGCGTGCCGTCCTGTTGGGGGGCGTGCATGGGTTTGTGTCCTCTACCTATCTGGCCACTCTGGTGGAATGGCGATCACGTCTCTTTTGACCCGGGAGGTCGGACGCTATGAAAAGGCCGCCGGCGCGGGTAGCTCCGGCGGCGGGGAGGGGTCAGGCGTCCCGGGAGGACGCCGGACCAGGTGAAACAGGTGAAACGGGAAACGGAGGGAGGGTCAGACCTTGAGCGTGCCGCGCTCGATCTGGTCGCGCTCGAGCGATTCGAAGAGCGCCTTGAAGTTGCCTTCGCCGAAGCCTTCGTCGCCGGCACGCTGGATGTATTCGAAGAACACCGGGCCCAGCGCGGCCTTCGAGAAGATCTGGAGCAGCAGGCGGGGCTTGCCGCCCTCGGTGGTGCCGTCCAGCAGGATGCCGCGCGCCTTGAGCTGGTCCACCGGCTGGCCGTGGTCCGGCAGGCGGTTGGCCAGCGCGTCGTAGTAATAGTCGTTCGGCGCCGTCATCAGCTCCACGCCGGCCAGTTGCAGGTTGTCGATGACCTCGATCAGGTTGTCCGTCAGGAAGGCGATGTGCTGGATGCCCTCGCCATTGAACGCCATCAGGAATTCCTCGATCTGGCCGCTGCCCTTGGACGACTCCTCGTTCAGCGGAATGCGGATCTTGCCGTCCGGCGCCGTCATCGCCTTCGAGGTCAGGCCGGTGTACTCGCCCTGGATGTCGAAGTAGCGGATTTCGCGGAAGTTGAACAGGCGTTCGTAGAAGTTCGCCCAGTAAGCCATGCGGCCACGGTAGACGTTGTGCGTCAGGTGATCGATCAGGCGCAAGCCATGGCCCACCGGGCGGCGGTCCACACCGTCCAGGAATTCGAAGTCGATGTCATAGATCGACTTGCCGTCCTCGAAGCGGTCGATCAGGTACAGCGGTGCGCCGCCGATGCCCTTGATCGCGGGCAGGCGCAGCTCCATCGGGCCCGTGGCGATCTCGATCGGCTGGGCGCCCAGCATCAGCGCGCGGTTGTACGCCTTGTGGGAGTCCTTCACGCGGAAGGCCATGCCGCAGGCGCTCGGGCCGTGCTCGGCGGCGAAATAGGCGGCCTCGCTGTGTGGCTCGTTGTTGATGACGAAATTGATGTCGCCCTGGCGGTACAGCAGCACATCCTTGGAGCGGTGGCGGGCCACCAGCGAGAAGCCCATCTTTTCGAACAGGGGCTCCAGAACGTTCGGCGTCGGCGAAGCGAATTCGACGAACTCGAAGCCCATCAGCTGCATCGGGTTTTCAAAGAGATCGGCCATGGTGTGCTCTACAAGGAAGTGGGGGCAAGGGAGTCCAGCACGGGGCTGGCAATCGTATTTCAGCGACTTTCAAAGCCGTCCGAACTGGAATCGAGTGTATAACCCGCGCCAGTAAATAGGATTTCGTTCGGGACGCAGGGAAACCCTGAAATATGAGATAAGATTTCGCGAAATCGCGTTCTGAGGAAACAGAAATGCAGAATACCGAGCTAGACCGCACGGATCGCCGCTTGCTGGGGGTGCTGCAGGAGAACGGACGGGCCAGCAATCTGGAGTTGGCGGAGGCGATCAGCCTGTCTCCGGCGCAGACGCTGCGGCGTCACCGGCGCCTGGAGGAGAACGGCATCATCAAGCGCTACGAGGCGCGGCTGGACAGCACCGCGCTGGGCTTTGGCGTCACCGCGTTCATCCATGTGACGATGGAGCGCGGCCATATCCGCGACCTGTCGAAGTTCAAGGGGCTGGTGGCGGAACTCGCCCAGATCCAGGAGTGCTTCTCCGTCACCGGCGATATCGACTACGTGCTGAAGGTGGTGGCCAAGGATCTGAAGTCGCTGTCCGACTTCCTGCTGGACACGCTGATGCGCATTCCCGGCGTGAGCGGGGTCAAGTCCAGCGTCTGCCTGGACGAGATCAAGTGCACCAGCGCGATGCCGCTGGAGGCTTGATCGATGTGATCAGTGCGTCACTGACGCGCCGTCGATCTGCGCCATCGCCTCGGCAATCGCCTGCGCGTCGGCAGGGCGCACCAGCCGGGCCACTTCCTGGCCATCGCGCAGGAACACCAGCGTCGGCCACAGCTTCACGCGGAACGCGCGGCCGAGCGGGCGCCCGCTGCCGTCTTCGACCTTGATGTGCTGGATGGACGGATGCTTGCCGAACGCGGCCTCGATCAGCGGCTGGGCGCGCATGCAGAAGCCGCACCACGGCGCGCCGAACTCCAGCAGCGTGGCACCCGGCAGCGCGTCGATCTCCGCGCGGGTGGGCTCGGTGGCGGCAAAGGCCTTGGTCATGCTCATTCTTGGGTCTCCGTCGAGGCTTACCCCCTTTGGGGCAAGTAAGGGCAAGCGAGAACCGCGCCAGAGGCGCTGCCGTCATTCTGCCAGTGGCAGCGCCGGCGCGTGCGGCGTGCCGATGCCGGTTTTTGCCATCGGCGCGACAGATTTACGTGCCGGGGTGTCGATTTCCCACCACGCCGGCAGCAACGCCTGCACTTCCGGCCGGCCGAAGCGGTCGTCGATCAGCCACACCACGCCCCGATCCTCACGCGTGCGGATGACCCGCCCGGCGGCCTGCACCACCTTGCGCAGCCCCGGATACAGGTAGGCATAGGCGTAGCCGTCGCCAAACGCGGCTGCCATGCGCTCGCGCAACTGCTCGTTCACATCATTGACCTGCGGCAACCCCAGTGTGGCCACGAAGGCGCCGATCAGACGGTCGCCGGGCAGGTCCACGCCTTCCGAGAACACCCCGCCCAGCACCGCGAAGCCGATGCCGCGCCCGCCCGGCGCGAACTGGCCGAGGAACGCGGCCTGCCCCGCCTCGTCCATGCCGCGCGCCTGGGCCCAGATCGGAATCTCCGGATGCTGCGCGGCCAGCAGATCGGCAGCCTGACGCAGGTAGTCGTGGCTGCTGAAGAAGGCGAGGTAGTTACCGGGCCGCCGCGCGTACTGGTCGGCCATCAACTGCACGATGGCCGGCAGCGAGCGCTGGCGCTGGGTATAGCGCGTGGAGATGTGGCGGGCGATGTGCACGTCGAGCTGGTCCGCGTGGAAGGGCGAGGGCACCTCCACCCAGACCGCGCTGGCGGGCAGGCCGAGCATGTCGGTGTAGTAGTCCGCCGGCTGGAGCGTGGCCGAGAACAGCGTGGTGGCATGCGCGCCGGCAAAGCGCGGACGCAGGAACGGCGCGGGCAGCAGGTTGCGCACGCAGAGCTGGGCCTGCACGCCGCCGCGCGGGCCGGGCGTGCGCGTGATCTCGAACAGCGAGTGCTGGCCCCCGTGGTCGGGTAGCTGTTCGGTCAGGCGCAGGAAGTGCAGGGCGTCGAAGTAGAAGCGCTCCAGCGTGGCGTCGTGCTGGCCGGGATGGGCGCTCAGATGTTCGAGGATCGCGCCGCATAGCTGGGCCAGCGCCTCCACCAGCGCGGTGGGGGCAGTCGAGTGGGTTTCGAAGTTCGCGCGGGTTGACGATTCGGCCCGCGCCAGCGCCTGCCATGCCCGATGGACGCGGTTCACCGGCCGCGACAGCGCCTTGGGCGCAGCCAGCCGCGCGCCCCGGAAGGCCGCGGGGTCGAGCGTGGCCGTGTACATGGCGCGACCGCGCTCCACCAGATTGTGGGCCTCGTCTACCAGCACGCTGGCGCGCCAGCCGTTCAGCACGGTCAGCGCGTACAGCATGGCGCTGCGGTCGAAGTAGTAGTTGTAGTCCGCCACGACCAGATCGCTCCAGCGGATCATCTCCTGGGCGAGGTAGTAGGGGCAGACGCTGTGCTGGCGGGCGATCCCGCGCACGGCATCCCGGTCCAGCAGCGGCACGGCGGCGGCGGCTTCGCGGGCGGCAGGCAGGCGGTCGTAGAAGCCCTGCGCGAGCGGGCAGGATTCGCCGTGGCAGGCCAGATCGGGGTGTTCGCACGCCTTGTCGCGGGCGGTCAGCTCCAGCACGCGCAGGGGCAATCGGTCGCAACCCCGGTCGCCCTCGCCCCGAAGTTGTGCGGCGGCCTGCAATGCCACCGCGCGGCCCGTGGTGCGGGCGGAGAGGAAGAACAGCTTGTCGAGGCGCTGCCCTGGCATCGACTTCAGCGCCGGAAACACCGTGCCGATCGACTTGCCGATGCCCGTGGGCGCCTGCGCCAGCAGCGTGCGCGCCGCCACATTGGCCTTGTAGACCGACTCCGCCAGCACGCGCTGGCCGGGCCGGAAATCGCCATGCGGGAAGGTCAGCGCCGCCAGCCCGGCATCGCGTGCCTGACGGTGGGCGATCTCGCGCTCGGCCCATTGCAGGAAGCGTCGGCAACTGGCCTCGAAGAAGGCACGCAGCGTGGCGGCGTCGTGGCGCTCCTGCTCCACGCGTTCGCGCTGGCTCAGGATGTCGAAATAGACCACGGCGATGTCGATCTCGGCCAGCCCACGCGTCTGGCATAGCAGCCAGCCGTAGACCTTGGCCTGCGCCCAGTGCAGTGCCCGGTGGTTGGCGGGCACCTCGACCCCTTCGCCGCGCACCGTCTTGATTTCCTCGAGGCGATTGGCGGTGGGGTCGTAGCCATCGGCGCGGCCCCGCACGTGCAGCCCTTCGAACGTGCCGGAGAGGGACACCTCGGCCTCATAGCCCGCGCCGCGCCGGCCCGTGACCACGCCGTGGCCGGCCACGCCTTCCTGCGCGGTGGGCGAAGGCGTGAAGCGCAGGTCGAGGTCACCCGCCTTGGCTGTGAACTCGCACAGCGCCCGCACGGCAACCGTGTAGCGGGGCAGAGCACGCGATTCTGGGATGGATGTGGCGGACAAGGCGCAGCAGGCAAGGGCAACGAAAGAACTGTATAAATATACAGTCTTTGCGCCGGAAGGAAAGCACGCGACGCTATCGAAACCTGCTGAAACTTGCCGATGGCGTTGCCACTTCGCACAGGAGAGCCGATGTCCCGCTTCAAGATCGCCACCTTCAATATCAACGGCATTCGCACCCGCCTGCCGGCGCTGCTGGACTGGCTGGCGCGCGAGGCGCCCGACGTGGCCTGTCTCCAGGAACTGAAGACCATCGACACGGCGTTTCCGATCGACGAGATCCGCGCCGCCGGCTACGGCGCCATCTGGCACGGGCAGAAGTCGTGGAACGGCGTGGCCATCCTCGCCCGTGGCACGGACCCGATCGAGGCGCGCCGCGGCCTGCCCGGCGACGAGGCCGACACCCACAGCCGCTACCTGGAAGCCGCCATCAACGGCGTGCTGGTGGCCTGCCTCTACCTGCCGAACGGCAACCCGCAGCCGGGACCGAAGTTCGACTACAAGCTGGCGTGGTTCGAGCGCCTGATCCGTCACGCACAGGGTTTGTATGACAGCGGCCACCCGGTGGTGCTGGCCGGCGACTTCAACGTGGTGCCGACCGACGAAGACATCTACAACCCACGCTCGTGGCTCAAGGACGCGCTGCTGCAGCCTGAGAGCCGGGAGTGCTACCGCCGCCTGTTGGCGCAAGGCTGGACGGACGCCCTGCGCACGCGCTACCCGGACGAGCGCATCTACACCTTCTGGGATTACTTCCGCCAGCACTGGCAGACCAACTCGGGGCTGCGCATCGACCATCTGTTGCTGAATGCCGAACTGGCGCCGCACATGGTCGATGCCGGTGTGGACAAATGGGTGCGGGGCGAAGCGCGCGCGAGCGATCACGCGCCGACATGGATCGAACTGGATCTGGGGGAGGTGCCGGCGAAGAAGGTGCCGGCAAAGAAGGTCGCGGCAGAGAAAGCCCCCGCCAAAACGACAAAGGCGCCCGCCGCAAAGCGACGGGCGCCACGCGCCTGATGCCGGAGGTTGGACCTTACACCGCCACGGCCTCTTCGGCCTTTGCCGATACCGGTACGGGGTGCGCCACGGCGCCAAGCAGCATATCCGCCGCCGCGTCCAGGCGGTCACTCGACCCCGACATCCGCGCCGTGATCATCCCGTTCTGGATCGCGCCATACAACACCTTGGCGAAGGCCGACGGCGGCAGCGGGTAGGGCTGGCCACGCTCGGCTTCGGCGCGGCGCAGCAGTTCGGCAATCCACGCCTCGTGCATGCGGAAGTGATCCTGCAGCAGCGCGCCGATGGCCGGCGGCAGCATCATCACCTCGGCGGACAGCATGCCGACCAGACAGACCTGCCCGTTGTCCGAGCCGCCACGCAGCGGCTCGATGTAGCGCTGGGCCTGCTCGGCCAGCGGCAGCGTGGTGTCGATGGCCCCGATCCGCGCCGTGGCGGTCTCGCGGTAGCACCGCACCACCTCCAGTACCAGGTCGTCCTTCGACGGAAAGTAGTAATGGATGCTAGACGTCTTGACGCCAACCAGCTCCGCCAGATCGCGGTAGCTAAAACCGTTGTAGCCCCGGCGCCGAATCAGCACTGACGCGTGTTCCAGCAATTGCTCGCGTACGGGTTGCGTTTTCATGGCGACTGTCTCCCTTATGGGAGACCCTCCGGTTCATGCCGCCGCCGATCAGATCGGATCAGATCAGACCGACAGCGACTGCGCGACGAGAGAAAGCAGTGATCCGCTGGCAATGCAGAGCACTACCCATCCGCCCAGGATCAGGGCGCTGTCACGCAAACTCATGATGAAACTCCTTGTTCGATCTAGGCCGTGCGCCCGGTTTCGCTACCAGGCGATTACCGGGCGCGCGGCGCTGCACTAGGCTCAGGCCAGCGCGCCGTCGGTGTACACGTCGAAGGTGCGCGACGGTTCGCTCGACACACCGGTGCGGTCCAGGCCAGCCACGATGCGGGCGCCGTCCGTGTACGGGTCGAACTTGCCGGCACGGGCGCCGTCGGTGAAGGCATCCACCGTGCGGGCCGGGCTGGCCGAGACGCCCTGGGTGTCCAGGCCGGCAACGGTGCGGGCACCATCGGTGTACGGGTCGGTCTTGCCGACGCGGGCGCCGTCGCTGAACGGGCTGCGTTGGTCATTCACGCGGGCACCGTCGACAAACGGGTTGCGGGGTTCGTTCACGCCGCTGGCACGGGCGCCATCGGTGAAGGGGCTGCGCTGGTCGTTGATGCGATAGCTGTAACCGTAGACTTCGCCGGTGCTGTTACCGGGAGCGGCTTGGGCGGCGCCCGTCACGAAAGCGGCGGCGAGGGCGGCGGCGGAGAGGATGGTCTTGGCGTTCATGGTGTTGCTCCTTGTCTTTGGTTTGACCGGGCGATCTCGGTTAGAGGTGGATCGCGGGGCCGATGTCTTGCTGCGTTGTAACGGTCCTTGCTGCTGCTATCTACTGGTAGGTAGAGGGTCAGGGCTAAAAAAAAGACCGTCTTCCGGTACCAACCAACTACATGTACTGCGTGGACTTGGACTGCATCGCGGGGCTTGTTTCTGTTTGCCGGGTGGTGCAGCGCCGTCCATGAGCCAAATATTATCTACTACTAGATAGATAGGCAAGGACTTTTTAAAGAAATTTCGATTGTGGGGCAGAGGGGTGTCTGGTGTGCCGCGCATGTCTACATCGTAAATCGATGATTGATAAAGAAAAACGGCGCCGATCCCCGTGTGGATCGGCGCCGTCTGGCGACCTTGCGAACCCTCGGATCAGCGCTTGCCGATCGTGAAAGCGATCTCGCCGAGGCCGTCTACGCCACCCGTGACCACGTCGCCCGGGTTCAGCGCGCCCACGCCGGCGGGCGTGCCGGTGAAGATCACGTCACCCGGGGCCAGCGTCATGCTCTCCGAGATATAGGCGATCACATCGGCCACGGGCCAGATCAGTTCGTCGAGGTCGCCCTGCTGGCGGGCCTCGCCGTTGACCTTGAGCCAGATCGCGCCCTTGGCCGGATGGCCGACCTTCGACACCGGATGCAGCGGGCCGCAGGGGCCGGAAGCGTCGAACGCCTTCGACCAGTCCCAGGGGCGGCTCATCTTCTTGGCCACGTCCTGCAGGTCGCGGCGCGTAAGGTCGACGCCGACCGCATAGCCCCACACCAGATCCAGTGCCTGCGCCGGGGTGACGTTGGCGCCACCCTTGCCGATGGCCACCACGAGTTCGATCTCATGGTGCAGATTCTCCGTCAGCGGCGGATAGGCCACGGTGCCTTCGGCCGCCACCACGGCATCAGCCGGCTTGGTGAAGAAGAACGGCGGTTCGCGGTCCGGATCCTTGCCCATCTCGCGGGCGTGCGCGGCGTAGTTGCGGCCGACGCAGAACACGCGACGGATCGGGAAGCGGGCCTGGCTGCCGGCCACGGCCACGCTGGCCTGCGGGGCCGGCTGGATAACGAATTCGGTCATGTCTCGCTCTTCTCTTGTGGGTCTGGGTTTGATGGGGACGACTTGGCGATTACTTGGCGAACACCTGGCTCAGGTCGCCGAATGCCTTGAACTCGAGCGCGTTGCCCGACGGGTCCAGGAAGAACATGGTGGCCTGCTCGCCCACCTGGCCCTTGAAGCGCACATGCGGCTCGATCACGAACTTGGTGTTGGCGGCGCGCAGCTTGTCGGCCAGCGCTTCCCACGTCTCCATCGGCAGGATGGCGCCGAAATGGCGTACCGGCACATCGTCGCCATCGACCGCGCTGGTGCCGCGATGGCCGCATTCGTCCGGCGAGAGATGCGCCACCACTTGATGGCCGTAGAAGTCGAAATCGACCCAGGCGTCGGAGCTGCGGCCTTCCGGGCAGCCCAGCAGGTCGCCGTAGAACTGGCGCGCGGCGGCAAGGTCGTGCACGGGGAAGGCAAGGTGGAACAGGGGCATCGTGCTCATGGCAATCCTTTCGTGGGCAGGGATGTTTTGATCTGTCGTTGATTGTAATCAGCAGAACTCGTAATATAAAACGAATGATTTCTGGTCTGAGTATCAGAAATTTCGATATGCGCCTGCCTACGCTGCTACGCCCGTGATTCGCTACTTCCGCACCTTCCTGATGGCCGCCGAGACGGCGTCGTTTTCCGCCGCCGGCGCGCGGCTCGGCCTGACGCAGTCGGCGGTGAGCACGCAGATCCGCCGGCTGGAGGAGGATCTCGGCTACGCGCTGTTCGACCGCTCGGGCAAGTCCGTCGCGCTGAGCGAGGAGGGCCGGCAACTGCTGCCGGACGCCACGCGCTTCGTGGCGCTCTATGAGTCGATGAAGGGCAGCGCACAGGCGCGGCCGGACACGGCGCCGCTGGATCTGGGCGCGGTCTCCACGGTGCAGTCGACGCTGCTGCCCAAGGCGATGCAGCGCTTCCGCGTCGCCTATCCGGACACCCACGTCAACATCGTGCCCGGCATGTCCACGCAGCTGCTGACCCAGGTCGATGCGCGCGAGCTGGACATCGCCGTGCTGGTGAAGCCCCGCCTGGGGATTCCGCCTGAACTGAAATGGGTGCC
Organism: Cupriavidus sp. 10L45; assembly: GCF_056395225.1. Classification (NCBI taxonomy): domain Bacteria; kingdom Pseudomonadati; phylum Pseudomonadota; class Betaproteobacteria; order Burkholderiales; family Burkholderiaceae; genus Cupriavidus; species Cupriavidus sp. 10L45. The sequence goes on along the minus strand of NZ_JBFTJC010000004.1, from coordinate 192,809 downwards.
GCTGCTGCACGAGCGCTTTGTGGCGATTGCGCCGGTGGGCGGCCCGGCGGACCTGAAGACGCTGCTCGCCACCGTGCCGTTCATCCGCTACAACCGGCATTCCACGGGCGGGCAACTGGTGGACCGCTACCTCAAGCGGCACCGGCTGTGGGTGCGCGAAGGCATGGAGCTGGACGAGCCGGCCGTGATCCTGCAGATGGTGGGCGAGGGACTCGGCTGCGCGATCATCCCCGCCGATCTGGTGCCGTTGCGGCAGACGCCGAACATCGAGGAAGTGCCGATGCCCGGCCCGCCGCTGTTCCGCGAGATCGGCGTGCTGGTGCGGCAGTCGGCGCTCAAGCGCGCCCCGGCGGCGGCGCTGATCGACGCCTTCGTGGCCGTCGCACCGCCGCCTGCCCAGGCTGGCGAACCTGGCGAGGCCGGTGTTAAGCCTGCGCCGCCGCCTGAGGCGGGGTAGCGGCCGGCGCCTTGCGGCGCACCGCGAGCGCCATCAACGCAGCCACCAGGCAGGCTCCGCCCGCCACGTACAGTGCGGGCGAATAGGTCAGCAGCAGCGTGCGCGAGAGCCCTGCGCCGAACGCCGCCGTGGCCGCGCCGATCTGGTGGGCGGCGAAGATCCAGCCGAACACCATCGGCGCACGCTCGCGGCCAAACGTGGTGGCAGCCAGCTTCACCGTCGGCGGCACCGTGGCAATCCAGTCCAGGCCGTAGAACATCGCGAAGATGGACAGGCCGTAGAGTGTGAATTCCGAATGCGGCAGCCAGAACAGCGAGAGGCCGCGCAGCGCGTAGTACCAGAACAGCAGCTTGCGGCTGTCGTACCGGTCCGAAAGCCAGCCAGACAGGATCGTGCCGACGAAGTCGAATGCGCCCATCATCGCCAGCGCCGAGGCCGCCGGTACCGCCGTCATGCCGAAGTCCGCGCACAGGGCGATGAAGTGGGTCTGGATCAGGCCGTTGGTGGACAATCCGCAGATAAAGAACGTGCCGGCCAGCAGCCAGAAGGTCTGCGTGCGCGCGGCGTCGCGCAGCACGACGAAGGGGCCGCGCAGCGTGAGCGGCATGGGCGGGCCGGACGGCGCCGGCGCCGTGCCGGGCAGTTCGCCGAACGCGGGCAGGCCGACATCGCCGGGCCGGTTGCGCATCAGCGCGAAGACGAGTAGGGCCAGCGCGGCGCAGGCCACGAGCACCGGAACCACCGCCGTGCGCCATCCCATATGCTCGATCAGCCATGCCGCAACCGGCAGGAACGCAAGCTGGCCGGTGGCCGAACTCGCCGTGAGGATGCCGATCACCAGCCCGCGCCGCGCGGTGAACCAGCGATTGGCCACCACGGCGGCCAGCACCAGCGCGGTCATGCCCGAGCCGATGCCGAGCATCAGCCCCCAGGCGACGAACAACTGCCACAACTCGGTGGCCACCGTGGCCAGCGCCATGCCGCCCGCGATCAGCGCGAGCGCTGCACAGACCACATTCTTCACGCCGAAGCGTTCCATCAGGATGGCCGAGAACGGCGCCATCAGGCCGAACAGCGCGAAGCGGAAGGCGAGGATCGACGAGATCTGGTCGGTGTTCCAGCCCATCTCCTGCGTCAGCGGTTTCAGGAACGCGCCGGGCAGGCCGAGCGCGGCGGAAGTGGTCAGCATCACGCAGAAGGTGATGGAGGCAACGATCCACGCATAGTGGATGCCGCGCCGGTCCAGCCGGCTGGAAAGGGCTTGCGCAAACATGGGGGTCTTGGTTTGGGTGGGTCGGATGTGTGGAGAAAAGGTGTCCGCGCCGGCCTCAGCCGGCAGCGGGTTCGGGGGCAGGCTCGGCGGCCGGTTCGTCAACATCCGCGCCCAGCAGCCACGCACGCGTGGCATCGAGGATTGCCTCGGAGAGCGGGTCGCCGGTCGTGGCACGGGCCAGCATCAGCGCGCCGGCCATGGCCGACACCTCCACCAGCGCCTGCTGGCGGGCGTCGGCTTCGGGCAGGTCGGCCGGGGCAGTCGAGCGCCATTTGTCGATCAGCGCCGAGAGCCCTTCGCGGTACACGGGGCGCACGGGTTTGTCGGCATCCTCGCGCGCCACATCGGCGGCCAGCGCGGCGGCGGCGCAGCCCTCGGCGGCGTGGTCGCGGTGCACGGGGGTGAGGTAGGCCGCCACCAGCGCGCGCCGGGCGGCCTGGCGGTCGCCGTCCGCGCTGGCGATGCGCCGGTCCCAGCGCTGGTCGCCTTCTTCGAACGCGCGCCGGCAGGCCACGGCCACGAGGTCGTCCTTCGACGCGAAATGGCCGTAGAAGCCGCCGTGGGTCAGCCCGGCATTCGCCATGATTTCTGCCACACTGACTGCGTGCGGTCCGCGTTCCCGGATCAACTTTGCCGATGCTTCTTCGATGGCCACCTTGTGCTGGCTGGCCACTGCTCGTGATGCGCGCGCCATCTGACGCCTCCCTCTGGAAATCTGACTGAAACTTGCCTTGACCGCAGTTTAGATGACGTCCATACTTTATTCAATAGATGCTGATCATCATTTAAGATAAGTGGCTGGCATCGTTGTTGTCATGTCGTCCCATCGATCCAAGGAGATTCCTGCTATGTCCAAACTGTTCGACCTGTCCGGCCGCGTCGCGGTGATTACCGGCTCCACCAAAGGCATGGGGCTCGAGATGGCCCGCGCGCTGGGCCAGCAAGGCGCCCGTGTGGTGGTCTCGGGCCGCGATGGCGCGGTGTCCGAGCGCGTGGCGGCCACCTTGAAGGCCGAAGGCATCGACGCCACCGGCATCCCCTGCGATATCGCCGACCTCGTCAGCGTGCGCGCCTTTGCCGACAAGGTGCTGTCCACCTTCGGCCGCGTGGATGCCCTCCTGCTCAACGCCGCCGCCAGCGGCGTGGTCGGCTCGATGCTGGAGCAGGGCGAGAAAGAGTTCGATGACGTGATGGCCGGCAACGTGCGCGGCAATTTTGTGCTGGTCAACGCACTCGCACCGCAGATGATCGAACGCCGCGATGGCTCGATCGTCTTCATGTCGAGCATCGCCGGCCGCCGCGGTTCGGCCTTCCTGCCGCTGTACAGCGTCTCCAAGGGCGCCATCGACGCCGTGATGCGCAACTTCGCGCTGACGCTGGCGCCGCACAACATCAACGTGAACAGCATCAACCCGGGCCCGGTGCGCACCGATTTTTCGCGCGACGCGCTGTGGGGGGATCCCGAGCGCGAGAAGGCCCTGAGCGGTGCCATCCCGATGCGGCGCATCGCTGAGGCGAGTGACGTAGCCGGTCTGGCCGTGCTGCTCGCCTCGCCGGCGGGCCGCTACATCACGGGTCAGGTGATCGGCCTCGACGGCGGCGCCACGGCCTGATTTTCGCCCCGCCGCCGTGCTTTGCGCACCGTGCGCGTGCGGCGGCGGCACCGTGTTTGTGCAGTGCGAAAAATAGCGGGGAAAGTGGCTTTATTCCTTCGAATCGGGACCGATACAGCGTGAAATCAGTCCTCGACATCAAGGAGCCCCGTGACCGCTTTCCTCACCCCTGCAAAGCATCTGATGGCGCGTCTCACGATCACGCGCAAGCTGGTGCTGCTGACCATCCTGTTCCTGATTCCGCTCTGCGGCGCGCTGGTTGCGGTGCTGAATCAGTCGGTACAGTCGATCCGTGCCACGCAGGATGAACAGCGCGGCCTGACGCTGGTCGGCCGCGCGCTCGACTTCATGCGCGAGACGCAGGTGCGCCGGGGCGCCGCCAATGGGCTGCTGCTCGGCAACGCCACCTTCCGGCCGACCTTCGATGCCGCCAACGGCAAGGCCGATGGGCATCTCAGCGCACTGCGCGCCGAGGTGGCGCGCGTGACATCGTTCAACGTCACGCAGGATGCGGCCAAGCTCGACGAAGCCTGGGCGCAGATCCGCAAGCTCGGTCTGGAAACCCCCGCCGCGCCGCTGTTCGAGCGCCATACCGCGCTGGTCAAGCAGACGCGGCTGTTTATTGGCGATGTGGCGGACCGCTCTTCGCTGGCGCTCGACCCGGACGCCGGCTCCTATTACCTGATCAACCTGATGGTCGGCCCGATGCCGAAGCTGGCCGAGCTGAGCGCGCTGGCGCGTGGCCGGGGCGCGGGCATCATCGCGCAGGGCGGCTATTCCGATGCAGCCCAGCAGGCCGATCTCGCCGCGCTGGCCGAGCAGATCCAGGACGGCCTGGAAGCCGTGCGGCGCGACATCGCCCGTGCCGAGCGCGGCGCGCCGGCCTTCAAGGACCGCATGGAAGCCGCCACCGCCAAGCTGGCCGCGATGGACAACTTCTACCGCACGCTCAAGGTGAGCATGCTGGGTTCCAGCGGCATCACGATCGATGCGAAGTCGTATTTTTCCGAAGGCACGGCGGCGATCGAGGCGGTGTCGGCGCTCAATCAGGAGTTCGCCGCGCTGACGGGCGAGATGCTGGCCCAGCGCGTGGCCGCCGAGCAGCGCCAGCTGGTGCTGCTGGTCGTCATCGCGCTGGTCACGGTGGGCGGCGCGCTCTACCTGTTTGCCGGCTTCAGCCAGGGCATGCGCACCGATGTGCAGGACGTGGCGACGCTGGTGGCGCGCATCAACGCCGGCGACCTCACCGTGCGCATCGACGCCCATGGCCGGGACGAGTTGAGCGACGTCAAACGGCACCTGATGTCGATGGTGGAGACGTGGCGCGGCATCATCGGCGAGACCAAGGACGGCGCGCAGAACGTGCTGGTGGCGGCGGGGCAGATCGCGCAGGGCAATGCCGATCTGTCGCAGCGCACGGAGGAGCAGGCGTCGTCGCTGGAGCAGACCGCCGCGAGCATGGAGGAGCTGACCGCCATCGTCCAGCAGAACGCGGGCAACGCCGATGAGGCCAGCGCGCTGGCGGCGGAGGCGTCGGCGATTGCGGTGGCGGGCGGGGAGTCGGTGTCGCGCGTGCGCGAGACCATGGGCGAGATCGAGGCGGATTCGAAGCGGATTGTCGAGATCATCGCCGTGATCGACAGCATCGCCTTCCAGACCAATATCCTGGCGCTGAACGCGGCCGTGGAGGCGGCGCGCGCGGGGGAACTGGGCCGGGGCTTCGCCGTGGTGGCCAGCGAGGTGCGCACGCTGGCCCAGCGCGCCGGCCATTCGGCGAAGGAGATCCGCGCGCTGATCTCGCAGTCGACCAGCCGGGTGACGGCGGGCACGGCGCTGGCCGGGGAGGCCGCCGCGACCATGGAGCGCATCGTCACGGCCGTGCAGCGCGTGACGACGATGATGGACGAGATCAGCCGCGCCTCCCACGAGCAAAGCGGCGGCATCACGCAGGTGAATCAGGCGGTGACGCAGATGGATCAGGTCACGCAGCAGAACGCCGCGCTGGTCGAGGAAGCCGCCGCCGCCGCCGAGGCGCTGCAGGAACAGGCGCTGCGCATGGAGCAGAGCGTCAGCGTGTTCCGGCTGGCGGCTTGATCAGGAGGATGGCGGGGAAGTTGGCACGGGCGGGGCGCGCAGCAACGGATAGGGGTTGATCGCCCCGGTCCCGGTGTAGACGCCGAAATGCAGGTGCGGCGGTGTGCCGCGCGCGTTGCCGGTGGTGCCGACGTAGCCGAGCACTGCGCCCGGCGCCACGCGGTCGCCGATGCTCACATCGGCATAGTCATCCAGATGCGCGTAGTAGTGCATCTGACGACCCGGCCCGAGCACCCAGACCACCTTGCCGCCCAGGCTGTTGGTGCCCACGCGCGAGACGATGCCCTCCGTGGCGGCCAGCACCGGCGTGCCGCGTGCGGCAAAGATGTCGATGCCTTCGTGCTTGCGCCCGCCGGAGCGCGCCCCGTGCCAGGTGTCCCGCAGCCCGCGCTGGGCCACGCCCTGCACCGGCATCGCCAGCGCGGTGGGCGCCGGCATCGATGCCAGCCGCACCGCGTACAGCGCATTATCTATATAGGGTTTGACGTAGGGCCAGCCCAGCGCGCCCGCCGCCAGCAGCGCAGCCAGCCACAGCCAGCCGGCGTAGGAGCGTGGCTGGGGCTGCGGTTGGGGTTGGGGCTGGCCGGCCGGGCGCGTCAGCATGGGTGGCTCCGGCCGGTGGGGATGGACTCACCAGCCGTTGGAGCCGGCGCTGGTGCCGCCGGCGGGCGCTTCGCGCTTCTCGACGCGGATGTTGTTTTCGACTTCGGTAACGCCGAACGTGTTATCGGCGATGTCCTCGATGGCATATTTCTGGCTCCGCTGATGGACGGTGCCGGATAGCGTGACCTTGCCCTTGTCCACGTCGACGCTGACTTCGCCCACATCCACGCCGCTGGTAAAGGTCAGCCGTTCGCAGATCTGGTCGCGAATGCGCTCGTCGGTGCGGGTGTAGCCGCGCGGGACGTTGCGCTTGTCGATGTCATCGTCGTTGTGGCCGAAGAAGTTGCTGACGGCTTCGCCGATCCGGTGGCCGAGATTGTAGAGCGCGCCGTGCTCCTCGCCTTGATCGCGGTCATCGTCATCGTCCGACCAGCGCCGTGGCGAGCGGTAGCCGAGTTCCTCGTCGTAGCCGCTGGTGCCGGCGCTGGTGCCAGGGTAGTCGCGCCCGTAGGACTGGGCGTAGGGCTGGCGGCCGGCGTAGCGGTCAGACCCACCCGAGGGGCGGGATTCTCCCCACTCGTCGCGTGGCTCGGTCCAGTAGCGGGTGTCGCTGCGCAGGTCGTTGAAGTAGGCGTCATGCCCGGACCCGCCGGCCTGCCAGGGTTCGCGCTGCTGGGCGCGGCGCAGCCATTGCTGATCGGCGCTGCCGAAGCCCTGCTGGCCGCGCTGACCTTGCTGCCCTTGCTGATAGTCGCGTTGACCCCGACCCTGTTCCCATCCGCGCTCGCCGCCGTAGCCGCGTGCTTCCTGATTGCCTTGATAGCCTCGGTTGCCGCGATTGCCTTGCGGGCCGCCGTAGTCCTCGAAGTCCCCATAGTCGCCAAACTCGCTGGCCTGGCGGCGGCTGCGGTACGCCTGCTGGCGGCGCTGGGCGTCGTCTTCCGGCGAGTCGCTGCTGGCGTAGCCGCCGTTGAGCCCGTAGCGCAGGTTGCTGCCCTGCCATTGGCCGCTGTCCCGGTAGGCGCCGGCATAGCCGCTGCGGGGCGGGGCGCCGTCGCTGGTTTGTCCCGGGGTCAGGCGCTGGCGCCGGCGGGCATCGTCCCATTCATCGCTGGCGGACTCGGGCTGCCAGTCCTGATCGCGCGCACGCAGCCCCCGGTTGTCGCTCCATGCATCGTCGCGCCATGGATCGTAAGCGTCGTCGTCGCGGACATTTTCAAAGGCCCGCCAGGTCTGGCCCCGGCGATAACGCTCGGTGTTGTGGTCGCCCATTGCTGATCTCCTGAAGTTGCGGGTGTGCCATTACTGGCAATCCAGAAGAGGGGCAAGATTCGTACCGCGCCGGCTGGCCCTTGTCAGGGCTGGCCTTGCGGGATTTAGGGTGCTGCGGGTGCGCTTCACGCCCATGCAAGCCTTGCGCGGGCGCGTGTAAAGACTGCTCGGCAGCAGGAGGGGAGCAACCGGGACGGGTTAATGGGCCGTCACACGGCGCAGCGAGCCCGGCGGATGGGCCAGCACGGCAGCCGGGATCATCGGCGTGGAAGGTGCTGCCGGTGCGGGATCGGTCCGCTCGGTACGGGTCGCGCGCACCGGGGCGATGCCTTCGACAGCGCCCAGCGCCTGGCCGTTCTCGTAGCCGGTGGACACCGCTTCGAGATAGCCGGGCGAGAACTTCTGCTCGGGCGTGACGGCCGGGGCCGGGGCCAGCGCGGGCTGCGCATACACCGCCGTGTGGGCGCAGAGCGCCAGCACGCGGAGCAGCAGGATGCCGCCACGCATGCGGTAGAGCAGGGCGAGGGGCGTGAGAGGCGAAAGAGGGCGAGGCTGGTGGAGGGGCGCGGCGTCGGTGGGGCGCAACTGTGGCGGGATCTTCATGATGGTTCTCCAAAGGAGCTTTCGCTCCGGCTGAAAAGGTGCTGCGGGACGAGCATCGCGGCGCCGCGCTCGTCCTTCCTTTTCGCAGGGAACATGCCACCATCATTTCGGCCCCGGGCGGGCAGGCCGGGCCACTTTCACGGGGAAAACAGGGGGTTGTGGGCCAACACGTCGCGAGGAACGGTTGGGGCCGGGCCAACATCCCACCAACCTCCACCCATCAGATCCAGACGTCGTTTTGCGCAGTGCGCTCGCCCACGTCGTCGCCCGTATTGCGCACGCCGCGCGGCTCGATCAGCAGCATGCGCACCTCGCCATCGGCAAACGGTTTGTGCTCGATGCCACGCGGCACCACGTACATCTCGCCGGCGCGCAGGTCCACGTGGCCGTCGCGGAAGTCGATGCGCAGGTGGCCGTCCAGCACGATGAAGGTCTCGTCGGTGTCGGCGTGGCTGTGCCAGACGAAGTCCCCCGCGATGCGGACGATCTTGAACTGGTAGTCGTTCATCTCGGCAATCACGCGCGGCTGCCAGTGGTCCGAAAACAGGGCGAGCTTCTCGGCGAAGTTGATGGCGCGGTAGGGGGTGGGATTGGGGGTGGGATTGGGAGTGGGGGACATGGGGCGCTCCTTCGGATGGGATGAAGGCCCGAGCATGCGCCGCCGGCGGGCGGGCCGTCTTGTACGATCGTGCAGCTACGGCGTGCGCCCCAGCGTGCGAAGCCAGCGCGCCGGCGTGATGCCGAAGGTGCGCGCGAAGTGCCGCGTCATATGGGCCTGGTCGGTGAAGCCGGCCCACGCGGCGGCGTCGGCCAGGGTCTGGCCGGCCACGATCAACCGGCGGGCCATGTCGAGCCGGCGCATGGTCAGGTAGCGGTACGGGCTGGTGCCGAACAGTCCACGGAAATCGCGCGACAGGCGCCAGCGGTCCCGGCCGGTGGCGGCTTCGAGTTCGTCCAGCGTGACGATGCGCGCCACGTTGTCGAGCAGGAAGGTCCGGGCCGTCTCGGCGGCACGGTAGTCGAGCGCCTGCCAGCGCCCCGGCGTAGTGCCGCCGGCGACGGCCGCCAGCGCGTGGGCCAGGTCGTAGAGCGCGTCGTCTTCCTCGAGCGGGTCGATCGGGCTGTCCATCGCGCGGAGCAGGGTCTCGGTGGCGGCGAACAGCCGGGGGTCGTCCGATCGGCCGCCCGGGATGAACGGCAACGGCCGGCCGCCCAGCGCGCGCTGCACGTGCGCGGGCTCGACATAGATCATCCGGTACTGGAAGCCGGCCTCGGTGCCGGCCTGGCCGTCGTGCGGCTCGTCGGGGTGCAGGACGATGGTGCCACCCGGCAGGCTGTTGCAGACGCCGCGCCGATAGGAAAAGCGCTGCACGCCGGTCAGCGTGCGGCCAATCGCGTAGGTGTCGTGGCGATGCATGTCGTAGCCATGGCCGCCGATAAACGCCTCGATCCGCTCCATGCGCTGGGCGGACGCATCCCGCCGCATCCAGTCGCGCCGGCCCGGCAGTACCCCGTCACCCATGCGTGTGGCCGGGGTGGCTGTGCGAGTGGCTGGGGGCGGCGTGCGTGTGGATGTGGTCCGCCTCCGGGGGCGGGGAAAGATCGGCGCTGCAGCTGGGCGACGACTCATCGTGGCTATGCGGCTCCAGCGCGCCGGGCACGCGGCGGCTCTTCAGGCCATCGGCACGCAGCCAGGCCACGGTGGCTTCGGCGGCGCGGTCGATCAGCTCGCCGCAGCGCGTGTAGTCATAGGGCGAGACATCGAGCGGACAAAGCGGCGGCACCACGGCGATATGCGCGTGGTCGGCCCAGCGCTCCAGGTCATGCACGAGTTGCCGCGCCACCAGCAGGGACAGCGCATTGAGCGCGTGTTCCACGGCGCCGCGCGGCGGGCGGCGCTCGGCGCAGGCGAAGCCGGCCGGCAGCACCACGATGCGCGTGGCGCCCAGCCGCACGGCCGTGGAAACGGGCGTGTTGTTGGCCACGCCGCCATCGATCAGCGCGCGGCCTTCCACCTGCACCGGCGGAAACACGCCCGGAATGGCCGCGCTGGCCAGCACCGCATCGACGATATTGCCCGAGGACAGCACCACTTCGTCGCCGGTATGCATGTCCGTCGCCACCACATAGAGCGGCAGGCTGGCATGTTCGAGCCGGGATTCGCCGAAGTGGCGCGAAAGTAACTTCTGGAGGCCGAACGATTCGACCAGATGCCCGCGCCGCCCGCCCAGCATGCCGAGCATGCTGCGCCAGGACCAGGGCAGCACCTCGGCCCGGCGAATGCCGCGCCAGAGGCTCTCCAGCTTGGCCGTGCCTTCCTCGTGCGGATGGCAGGCGAAATACGCGCCGTTGATGGCGCCGGCCGAGGCGCCGATCACCATGTCGGGCGCCAGGCCCCACTTCACCAGTTCCCGCAACATACCGACCTCGATGGCACCGAGGCTGCCTCCACCGGCAAAGACGAATGCTGTTTTTTCCATGGCTGGGCGCGCGGGGAGCCATCCTCCCCGGATTCTCGATCTGTTAGTGGCCACAGCATAGGCCACTTCCGGGCGGGAGCGAAAGAGTCTGTTAGTGCGGGAGTGTCGGGCGCTTGTTATGCAATTAACCGCCAGGAATTTAGCGCGACTGCAGAGGCCGGCTGGCAGGGGATGGGGTCGAAGCATGATGCGGACACCGCACGCGGCACGCGAACGCCAAATACGAAAAAGGCGCCGGCAGCGGAATCCCGCTGTCGGCGCCTCGCGGCAGTCCAACCTGGCGCGCTAGAGAAGCAAAAGCCCGATCAGAAGCCGGGAGCCGGCGTTTCCGGAATCTGGTTGCGCAGGCTCAGGTTCATCACGTTCCAGCCTCGGATGGCGGCGATGGTGTACGACAGCTCGGCGATTTCCTGCTCGCTGAACTGCTCGCGCAGGGCCGGCCAGGCGGCGTCGGTCAGGTCCTGGTGGGGCAGTGCGTTGACGGCCTCGGCCCAGCCCAGCGCGGCGCGCTCGCGGGCGTTGAAGAACGAGGCGGGGGCTTCACGCCAGCCGGCGATGGCGTTCACGTGGCGCGGGTCCAGGCCCTGCTTGATCAGGTCGCGCCAGTGCATGTCCACGCAGACGCCGCACTGGTTGATCTGGGACACACGCAACTGCACGATCTCCACCAGACGCGGGCCCAGCGAGCTTTGCTTGACCGAACCCGACAGCGCGATCATGGCCTTCAGGTTGGCCGGGGCGAGCTGGAAGAAGTTAATACGCGATGCACTCATGATGGTTCCTCACGGTAGTTCAAGGGAGTTGGCGTGCGCCCTTTGCGCTTGCCTTTCCCTGTAAGACGTACCGTGAACCCGGCTTGTGACAGCTTTTCCGAAAATTTTTTAACCCAGCCATTCCCGGAAGGTGAGCACGAGCATGGCCGCGTTCATGGCGATGATGATGCCGACCGTCAGCGAGGCCAGGATCACCACGCTGCGCGGGTTGGCGTAGGCGCCCATGCGGGCGCGGCTGCTGGTGAAACGCACCAGCGGAATCGCCGCGAACGGCAGTTGCAGGCTCAGCACCACCTGGCTGGCGATCAGCAGCTGCGCCACGCCTTTGTCGGCATACAGCCACGCCACGATCAGCGCCGGCACGATGGCCACGCCGCGCGTGACCAGCCGCCGCGCCCACGGCGCCAGCCGCGTGCGGATAAAACCCTCCATGACCACCTGCCCGGCCAGCGTGGCGGTCACGGCCGAGCTTTGCCCCGAGGCCAGCAGCGCCACGGCGAAGATCACGCTGGCCCAGGCGGCGCCGGTCAGCGGGGAGAGCAGGTGGAAGGCCTCCTGGATCTCGGCCACCTCCGCATGGCCGCTGCGGTGGAACACGCCGGCCGCCGTGACCAGGATCGCACTATTAATAAAGAAGGCGATGGCGAGTGCCACCAGCGTGTCGATGGCCGTGTAGCGCAGCGCCCGTTGCAGCGCCGGCGCATTGTCCTCGACGGTGCGCGTCTTGACCGCCGCCGAGTGCAGGTAGAGGTTGTGCGGCATCACCGTGGCGCCGATGATGCCCGTGGCGATGACCACGGCGTTGGCGTCGGTGAGCGAGCGCGGCGAAGGCAGCAGCCCCCAGCCCACCTCCGACCAGGACGGCTCGGCGATGATCAGCATCGCCACGAAGCACAGCAGCACCAGCGTAATCATGCTGATGACGAAGGCTTCCAGCCGCCGGAAGCCGCGCTGCTGCAGGATCAGCACCAGCAGCACGTCCAGCACGGTCAGCGCCACGCCAGCCAGCAGGGGGATGTTGAACAGCAGGTTGAGGGCGATGGCCGTGCCGATGACTTCGGCGAGATCGGTGGCGCAGATCGCCAGTTCGGCCAGGACCCATTGCGACCAGGCCGACCAGCGCGAGGCGCCGTGCCGGCACGCCTGCGCCAGATCCATGCCGGTGACCAGCCCGAGCCGGCTGGCCAGCACCTGGAGCAGCATCGCCATCAGGCTGGACATCGCCACGACCCAGAGCAGGGTGTAGCCGTAGGCGGAACCGCCCGCGAGGTCGGTGGCCCAGTTGCCGGGGTCCATGTAGCCCACGGCCACGAGGTAGGCCGGTCCGAGGAAGCGGACGAACTCCCGCCACCTGGCGGCGGGGCGGCTAGGGATGACGACCGACACGTGCCCATCCTACGAGGTGATGACCGCGCATGGCGCTCCCGTTCACGTTGTGTGTGGCTCAGGTCGCTTGCACGACCAAGGCAGCCAATTTAGCCGAATTTTTCGATCGATGCGCTGAGGGCACATTGCCGGTGCGGTCATCCGGCGCCGGCATCGAGCGGGGCTAGGTGTGCTGCGCCACGGGCTTGGCGCGTGCCGCCTGGGCACGCAGGCAGCGCAGCAGTTCCTCCGCATAAGGCAGCACCACGAACAGGCCGAGCGCAGCGAACAGGCCGATCAGGTAGGACGACGGCAGGGGATCGCGTTTCGGGGTCAGGGTGAGGCGGGGCGGCTCGGCGCCGGCGCCGAACAGCGCCAGGAACTGGTCCCAGTGGGCGGCGGCCAGCATGACCACGGCCGTGATCGGCAGCATCTCCAGCAGGCTGTGCATGTGCTGCTCGTTCGGGGGCACCGTGCGCCGGGTCACCGCGTAGCGGACGTCGACCCAGGCGGTGACCGCGTGGACGACCACAGCGACGATCATGATGGCGAACAGCAGCGCGTTCACCTCGAAGAACAGCACCAGCAGGACCGGGACGCCCACCTGGACCATCATCAGGCTGTGCAGGGCCGATTCCCGGACGCCCGCGTTGATCTCGATGCGCTGGCGCCGATGGAACCACCAGTCGCCCAGCCCCGCGAGGATCCAGAGCGGGATCAGGCCGTACATCAGGATCAGGCGAACCGGTTCTTGCATGGCGTCTCCAGCGGTGGCGGGAGCGCGCCACCTTCCGGCACGGTGCAAGTGCCGTTCCATGCCGAAAAGGGCCCGTGGGAGGCCCGTAGGAGGCAGCCGGCAGCCGGGCGGGATGTAAAAACCGCCCGGTCGTGCAGAAACGTCAGGCCGCCAGCGGCGCGGCTTCGATTGGCTCGAGGGCCGTCGCCCGGGATGCCGGCAGCATGGTGCCGTGCTCGCGATAGTTCAGATGCCACGCAAACGCCTCTTCCAGCAGGTGCGGGGTCTGGCCGCCGCGCGTCTGGGCCCGGCGGAAATAGTCGAGCAGGCCGTCGCGGTAGGCCGGGTCGGCGCAATTGCGGATCACCTGGAGCGCCCGCTCGCGTGGCGCCAGCCCGCGCAGGTCGGCCAGGCCGTGCTCGGTGACGAGGATGTCCACGTCGTGCTCGCTGTTATCCACGTGGGAGACCATCGGCACGATGCTGGAAATCCGCCCGTCCTTGGCCACGGACTTGGTCACGAAGACCGACAGGTAGGCATTGCGCGCGAAGTCCCCCGAGCCGCCGATGCCGTTCATCATGTGCGTGCCGCCCACGTGCGTGGAGTTGACGTTGCCGTAGATATCGCACTCCAGCGCGGTGTTGATGGTGATCAACCCCAGCCGGCGCAGCACCTCGGGATGGTTGCTGATCTCCTGCGGCCGCAGCACCAGCCGCGACTTGTAGCGGTCGATCTCCTCCAGCACGCGGCGATAGACCGGCCCGGACAGCGTCATCGACGACGCCGAGGCAAAGCGCAGCTTGCCGGCGTCGAGCAGCGAGATGGTGCTGTCCTGCAAGACCTCCGAGTACATCGTCAGGTCATGAAATGGCGAATCTACGAGCCCGTGCAGCACCGCGTTGGCAATCGTGCCGATGCCGGCCTGCAAGGGCTGGAGCGACGGGGAGAGCCGCCCGGCGCGCACCTCGCGCTCGAACAGCGCGTTGAGATGGCCGGCGATCAGGCGCGTGTCGCCGTCGGGCGGCAGCGCGTTGGACGGGCTGTCGTCGCGCGCGGTGAGCACGATGGCCGCAATACGTGACGGATCGACGGGGATATAGGGCAGGCCGATGCGCTGCTCGACGGCAATCAGCGGAATCGGCTGGCGATACGGGCGCTGCACCGGGAAGTAGATGTCGTGCAGCCCTTCCAGCGCGGCCGACATATTGGTGTTGATCTCGACGATGACCTTCTTGGCCATCATCGCGAAACTCGCCGAATTGCCAACCGAGGTGGTCGGCACGATGCCGCCGGTCTCGGTGATGGCGGCGGCTTCGATCACGGCGATGTCCACCGGGGCGAGCTGGCCGCTGCGCAGCTGCTCCACGGTCTCGCCCAGATGCTGGTCGATGAACATGACCTCGCCGTCGTTGATCTTGCGGCGCAGGGTGGCGTCGGACTGGAACGGCAGGCGGCGCGCCAGCACGTTGCTTTCGGCCAGGATCTTGTCGATGTCGTTGCCGAGCGAGGCGCCCGTGATCAGCGTGATCTGGAGCGGGTCGGCGGCGGCGCGGCGGGCCAGGGCGAAGGGCACGGCCTTGCAGTCGCCGGCGCGGGTGAAGCCGCTCATGCCGACCGTCATGCCGTCCTGGATCAGCGCGGCGGCCGCATCGGCCGACATGATCCGGTCCTGCAGGGCGGCCAGGCGAATGCGATCACGGTACATCTCGTCTCCTTGCTTGTTGGCTTCTGTAGCCTGTGGGGGCGTTGTCGGGGCCAGTGTAGCGAGCGCTGAATATTCTCACCATGATTTAAATCGCTAGAAGCCAGTCGGTTTTTTCATGGGTGACGCCGCCGTGCAAAGTGCCGCGCGCCGGGCAATTCGGCAAGCAACGGTGGCCATCGCTTTCTAAAATCTTCATGTGTGTTTCGTAGCCACGCCGGCTACTATCTCAGTCGAGTACGCAGTCGAGTCCTGTCCTACCTAGACCGAAATTGAGGGGAGTCGCATGGAGATGACGCAGGGAGCTTCGCAGCCCGAAGCCAGTCCGGACCCGGTTGCTGATCAGGTCGCCAATCAGGCCGCACATGAGCCGGTGGTAGGGCTGGAGGCGCCGTTTTCGGTGCTGGAGACCCGCAAGCACCAGATGTTTCCGACCCTGACGCCGGCCGAGATCGAGCGCGTGCGGCGCTTTGGCGCGGTGGAATCGTTCAAGGCCGGCCAGACGCTGTTCCGCGTCGGCGACCCGGCGCCGGGCATGCATCTGATCCTGACCGGCAAGCTCCAGATCATCCAGCGCGACGGGCTGGGCAACAGTTTCCCGATCAACGACGAGGGCCCGGGCCAGTTCCTGGCCGAGGTGGGCCAGCTCTCCGGCAAGCCGGCGCTGGTGGATGCCGTGGCGCTGGAGGACTCCACCGCGCTGGTGGTGCCGCCCGAACGGCTGCGCGCGCTGCTGGTGGCCGAGGCGGATCTGGGCGAGCGCATCATGCGCGCGCTGATCCTGCGCCGGGTGGGCCTGATCGAGCGCGGCGGCGGCCCGGTGCTGGTCGGCAAGGGCACCCAGCCGCTGCTGCTGGCGCTGCAAGCCTTCCTGCGCCGCAACGGCTATCCGCACAAGGTGGTCGATATCGACACCGACCCGGACGCCATGGCGCTGCTGGACGTCAGCAACGCGCCCGCGAGCGATTTCCCGATGGTGATTTGCCCCGACGGCGGCATACTGCGCGCGCCGGACGAGGGCCAGCTCGCCTCATGCCTCGGTTTGGTGCCTGAATTCGCGCCGGACCATATCTATGACGTGGTGGTGGTCGGCGCCGGCCCCGCAGGGCTGGCGACGGCGGTCTATGCCGCGTCCGAAGGGCTGTCCGTGGCCGTGATCGACTGCCGGTCCCCGGGCGGGCAGGCCGGCGCGAGCGCCCGGATCGAGAACTACCTCGGTTTTCCCACGGGCATCTCGGGCCAGGCGCTGGCCGGGCGGGCCTTCGTCCAGGCGCTCAAGTTCGGGGCCCACGTGGCGATTCCGCTCGAGGTGAGCGCGCTCCATTGCGGCGAGAACCCGATCCGGATCGAGCTGACCGATGGCCGCATGGTGCCCACGCGCACCGTGGTGATTGCCAGCGGCGCCCAGTACCGGCGCGCGGAGATCGAATCGCTGGATCAGTACGAGGGGCGGGGCGTCTATTACTGGGCGTCGCCGGTGGAGGCCAAGCTCTGCAAGGACGAGCACGCGATGCTGGTCGGCGGCGGCAACTCGGCGGGGCAGGCGGCGGTGTATCTCGCCTCGCACGCGGCCGAGGTGCATATGCTGGTGCGCGGCGAGGGGCTCGAGGCCACCATGTCGCGCTACCTGATCGACCGCCTGAAGAGCCTGCCGAATGTCTTCCTGCACACGCACGCGCAGATCACGGCGATGGAGGGCGAGGGCTGGCTCTCCACGGTGCGCTACAGGGAGCGCTCCTGCGGCCCGGACTGCATCTCCCGGCCGATGCGCCACGTGTTCCTGTTTATCGGCGCCGCGCCGAACACGGAATGGCTGCGGTCCTGCAACGTGACCACGGACCCCAAGGGCTTCGTGCTGACCGGCTATGAAGCCCACCAGTCCTGCACCGAGCGCGCCGACTACACGCTGGAGACCAGCGTGCCGGGCGTCTTCGCGATCGGGGATGTGCGCTCGGGCTCGACCAAGCGCGTGGCCGCCGCGGTAGGCGAGGGCGCTGCGGTCGTGGCGCAGATCCATCGCTACCTGGCGGGCATGCAGGCCGGCCAGACCATGCAGGCGGTGGCCTAGGCGGCGCGGGCGGTACTCAGGCCGCCCACGCCACCGTCCGCCATCATCGAACCGCCGTCAGGCCGCCATCGCCGGAATCGGCACGCCGGCGGCGGGCATCGCGTACATCAGCGGTCCCATGGCGGCCTCGATGCGCGCCATCTGCCCGGCATCGACCATCCCGCCCAGCAGCTTGCTGAAGCGCGGTTCCAGCATGCCCGAGACGATGTAGGTCCAGCGGTACGCCTTGAGCACCACGGCTTCCACCTCGGCGGCGCGCGGGGCGTCCGGCGTGCCACGGATCACGCGCATGACGTAGTGCGCGTCGGCGGTGGCCTGGGCCTGCAGGATCTCGTCCACGGCGCCCACCAGCGCGATCAGGTCGTCGATGGCGGCATCACGCGAGGTGCGGCACATGCGGGCGTCTTCGCGCAGCCATTCCAGCTCGTCGAGGTTGGCGTGCTGGGACTCCTCGCGCCAGTGGTACAGGAACACGTCCTTGAACAGGTCGGACAGGTCCGGCGCGGTGCCGATGCTGCCGCGATAGTGCGCCTGTGACAGCAGTTCGACATGGCAGGTCAGCGCCAGCACCGCCCAGGTGCACTTGGAGAGCACGAAGGCAGCCACGGCGTTGGCGTCCGCCCCGAAGGTGTAGCCCGCCGGCATGCCCTGCGCGGCCAGTTGCTCGATGCGGCGGAACAGCTCCTGGTGCTTCAGTTCCTCGTCGGTGAAGCGCACCAGCGCCTCCAGCGCGACCTGATCGCCAAAGCTGTGGGCCTGCGTCAGCTCCACCACCTTGGCCGAGACGAAGCGCTCCACCAGCCCGAACATATTGGCGTAGGTGCGGCCCTGCACCTGGCTCACGAAGCGGCGTTCGGCCGCGCTGAGGAACGGTAGTTCGTCGGCCAGGGACAGCCCGTCGGGCAGGAACTTGTGGGAGAGGTCGAAGGTGCGGTCGCGGATGACGTCACGGTCGATGTCCCAGCGGATGCGCTTGGATGCGGCGATACAGCGGGCGTAGCGGGCGGTGTCGGCTGACAGGGATACGGCTTGCATTGCAAAACTCCTCTGGAATGAACGGCGTCCATGCAGAAGGTGCCTGACAGGACGTAGGCGGATCATTCCAGCGGCACGCGCCGCCAACATGAGACGGGTGTCCCGGGTTTGGCGCGCTTCGAGGGTTTTGGAGTGGGGCGGTTGTCCTGCTTTAGGGCTTACCCTCTAACTGCCGTTTCTCGCCGCTTCATTTCGCTGAAGCCCCCGCGGAAGCGCGCCAGCGCCTCCGCCACCCCCCGGTAATTACCCGCGCCCGGGACCCTTGTCCCACGGAATCCCCCCGCACAGACCCTGACGAATCCCGCAAACCGGGACACCCGCCTCATGTTCGCCCGCACCCCGCTGCCCACAATCGGCCCCTCGAACAAGGAGCAGTGCGGCTCAGGCGATCCCCACACCGTTCCTTCATCCTGAGCTGTGATCGCCTTCCTGACGTTGTAGTTGGAGTTTGCGATGTACACGAATCTTGCCAAGACCCTCTTGACCGCTTCCTCGCTGGCCATCGGCCTGTGCAACCTGGCGTATGCCGGGCTGGGCGGCGATCGTTCCTCTTTCACCACCACCGCGGCGCAGGCCGGCATGTCTGCCTGCAAGGGCGGCAAGTTCGATCCGTACCAGGACGGCCTGCGCACCAGCAAGCCGGATCCCTACACCGACGGCGCCCGGATGGATCAGCGCGACCCCTACACCGATGGCGCCCGCATGGGTCAGCGCGACCCGTTCACCGATGGGGCCCGGATGGGCGCTGCCGGTGGCGGATGTCTGCTGCGCAACGCCTGACCGCGGATAATGCGCCGGGCACGGTATGCACCACGTCTGGCTTTCCGCACTTCGCGGGGCCAGCTGGCCGTGGTTTTGCCTGCACGCTGGGGATCGTTGACTAAGATTAGTCAATCGCCCGTTCCAAGCGGACGTGGTGAGCTATCGCCCCGGCGCCCTGCACCGGCCGTACCCTGTCCCGCGCGCGATCCCACCATGCCGATGCTGAAGCAGCAGATACGCCTTTGCACCAGCCTTGACCGGGTGCGACTGGCGTATGCCATCACGGGCAGCGGACCGCCGCTCGTGAAGGCCGCCAACTGGATGAGCCACCTCGAATTCGACGTGGGGAGTCCGGTCTGGAGCCACATGCTGTGCGCGCTGTCAGAGAACCACACGCTCGTGCGCTACGACGAACGCGGCTGTGGCCTCTCTGATCGCCACGTGGAGGACCTGTCCTTCGAGGCGTGGCTGCGTGATCTCGAAACCATCGTGGACGCCACCGGCGTCGATCATTTCCCCTTGCTGGGCATTTCCCAAGGCGCGTCGATCGCCGTGGCGTACGCGGTGGCGCATCCCGAACGGGTGAGCCACCTCGTGCTGCACGGCGGCTACGCCCGGGGGCGCCTCAAGCGCAACCTCGGGGCCGAGATGCGCGAAGAAGCCGAGCTGATGGCGCGGCTGGCCGAACTGGGCTGGGGGCAGGAGAACCCGGCCTTCCGCCAGTTCTTCACCACCCAGTTCATCCCGGGCGGCACGGCGGAGCAGCACCGCTGGTTCAACGAGCTGGAGCGCGTGTCCACCTCGCCGGCCAACGCGGCGCGCTTCATGCGCATCTTCAACGACATCGATGTGGTGGAACTGCTGCCGCTGGTGACCTGCCCCACGCTGGTGCTCCACGCCGTGCGCGACGCGCGCGTGCCGTTCGACGAAGGCCGGCTGATCGCCAGCATGATCCCGAACGCGCGCTTCGTGCCATTGGAGAGCGGCAACCACCTGCTGCTGGAGACGGAGCCGGCATGGGACCGCTGGCTCGAGGAAGTACGCGCCTTCCTGCCCGCGCCGGTGCCGGTCGACGACCCGGCGTTCCACACCTTGACCCGGCGCGAGCGCGACATTGTCGTGCTGATCGCGCAGGGCCGCGACAACGCACAGATCGCCGCCTACCTCGGGCTGTGCGAGAAAACCGTGCGCAACCACATCACGAGCATCTTCTCGAAGCTCGAGGTGGAAAACCGCTCGCAGGCCATCGTGCTCGCGCGTGAGGCCGGGTTCAACCGGTCCCGCGCGTAAGCCGGCGGACCTGCCGGGCGCACAATCAGGAGACTCCCATCATGACGACTACCCCCGACGCTGCCGCTGCCCCGGCGACTTCGCCCGACCTTGCCGCCCTGAAAGGCCGCCAGCAGGTGGCCTGGGCCAGCGGCGACTATGCCGTGATCGGCACCACGCTCCAGATCGTGGGCGAGCAGCTTGCTGAAGCCTGTGACCTGCGCTGCGACGAGCGCGTGCTCGACGTGGCCGCCGGCAACGGCAACGCCACGCTGGCGGCGGCGCGCCGTGGCTGCATCGTGACGTCCACCGACTATGTCGGCGCACTGCTGGAGCGCGGCGCCGAGCGCGCCAAGGCCGAGCGGCTGGAGGTCTCCTTCCAGCAGGCCGACGCCGAGGCGCTGCCCTTCGACGACGCGAGCTTCGACGCCGTGCTCTCCACCTTCGGCGTGATGTTCGCCCCGGACCAGCCCAAGTGCGCCGCCGAGATGGCGCGCGTGACCCGGCCCGGCGGCCGCATCGGGCTGGCGAACTGGACGCCGCAGGGCTTCGTCGGCCAGATGTTCAAGACGCTGGGCGCCTACGTGCCGCCGCCGGCGGGGGTGTCGCCGCCGTCCAAATGGGGGGTGGAGGAGCACCTGCGCACGCTGTTCGCACCGCATGGGGTCGATGTCCGCGTGACGGCGCGCCAGTTCAACTTCCGCTATCGCTCGGCGGCGCACTTTATCGAGGTGTTCCGCACGTGGTACGGCCCGGTCCACAAGGCGTTCGCCTCGCTGCCGGCCGACAAGGCCAGCGCGCTGGAAGCCGACCTGACCACGTTGCTCAACAGCTTGAACGTGGCCGGCAAGGATTCGATGGTGGTGCCGAGCGAGTACCTGGAGGTGGTGGCGACGAAGCGGTAGGGGGGGCGGGCGCGGTCGCCCACCTCCCGAAAATCTCCTTGACATACAGATCTGTCTACTTCACGATAGTAGACAGATCTGTCTCATTCCGGCGATAGCCAACCCATACTCAAGGAGCTTCGATGTCGACCCAACCCGAATCCCGTCCGCCGTTTCCGCCCTTTACCCGCGAGAGCGCCGCCCAGAAGGTCCGGGGGGCCGAGGATGGGTGGAACAGTCGCGATCCGGCGCGCGTGGCGCTGGCCTATACCGTCGACAGCCAATGGCGCAACCGGGCGGAGTTCGTCACGGGGCGTGCCGCGATCGAGGCCTTTTTGTCGCGCAAGTGGCAGAAGGAGCTCGATTACCGGCTGATCAAGGAGTTGTGGGCGCACGATGGCAACCGCATCGCGGTGCGATTTGCGTACGAATGGCATGACGACTCGGGCAACTGGTACCGGTCGTATGGCAATGAAAACTGGGAATTCGACCAGAACGGTCTGATGCAGCGGCGCTTTGCCTGCATCAACGATGCCCCGATGCGCGAGGCGGACCGCAAGTTCCACTGGCCGCTGGGCCGCCGCCCGGATGACCACCCGAGCCTGAGCGACCTGGGGCTGTAAGCGAGTAAAAGCCGGCAGGGGGCGGAAGCGGCATCGCGCCCCGCCCGCATCTGCCGGCGCCGGCTTACTGCATGGTGTCCAGATTGCCGATGCGGACCAGCATCTCGGTGAACATCTGCATGTCCAGGTTCAGGTCGGCCACTTCCTTGTACTCCTTGGCGTTGTGCGCGGTGTACTTCTTGCCGGGCATGGCCGGGCCGAAGTTGATGGCGTTCGGCATCAGCTTGGCCGTGGTGCTGCCGGCCGTGGGCACTGGCTTGGCTTCGAGCCCGGTGGTGTCGCCGTAGATATTCAGCAGGGTAGAGAGCCAGGCGCCCTTGGGGTCACGCGCCATCCAGTTGCCCTGGTCGTGCTGGATCTCGACCGCCGTCTGCGTGGCGCTGGCCCAGGCGTTGATCCTGGTCGCCACCCGGGCGCGCAGTTCGTCCGGCGTGGCGCCGCGCGGCATACGCACGTTGGCGGTGACTTCAAGCTTGCCGTTGCGCTCGCGGATCAGCGTGGGCGACATCGTCAGCGGGCCCATGAAATCGTCCCGATAGCCCACATCCATCTTCTCGCCCAGATAGCCGGTGCCGTACAGGTCGCCGAGGTAGCGGATGGCGCGCGCGTACTGGTTGTCCGCGAACGGCACGCCGGCGCCTTGCAGGAACAGCGCCAGGCGCGGTACCGGGTTCACGCCTTCTTCGGGCCGGGAGCCATGGGCCGACGAGCCGGTCACCTTGACGTCCACGCCGCCGGCGCCCGGTGTCACGTCGATCGAGAACTTGCCCTGCGCGGCATGCTGGGCGATGAACGGCTCGCGCGCCTTCTCCAGCGCGGCAGCCACGGCGGCCGGATCGCCGCCCGTGATGCGTGCCGTGGCGGTCTGCGGAATCGCGTTGGCGGACGCCGCGCCAGCCATTGCCACGATGGCGGGGGCCTTGCCGTCCGTCGGCCGGTCCGCGAAGCGCACCGTCAGCGCGCCCGAACCCTTCTCGGCCACCACCGCCGGGTACTTGCTGTCCAGCACGATGTTGTACGCCGGCAGCGTGGTGTGCGCCTGGTAGTACTTCATGCCGTCGCCGCCGGTTTCCTCGGTGGTTTCGATCATCAGACGGATCGTGCGGGCCAGCGGCACGCCGCTCTCGCGCACGGTCTTCATCGCGTACATTGCCGCCGCGATCGAACCCTTGTCGTCAATGGTGCCGCGCCCGTACAGGTAGTCGCCCACGCGGGTCACCTTGAACGGGTCGAGCTTGGTGCCATCGTCGAGCACCCATTCGTCGGCCACCACGGGCACTACGTCGGCGTGCGTGAGGATGCCGAAGGTGTCCGCGCCGGTGCCGGGCAGGGTCACCTCGAACACGCGGTTGTCCACGTTGCGATAGGTCAGGCCGAAGTCCCGGGCCATGCGCTCCACCACCTTGCCGAACGCGATGATGGCGGGGTTTTCGTGCTGCGGCACCTTTTCGTCGCGCACGGTGCGGATTGCCACCATCTCGGTGATGCTGTCCAGCACGGCGGTTTCGTTGTGGAGCCGGTTATAGACACCGAGCAGCCGGCCGATGTTGACGAGATTGTCGCCCTTGAGCGGCTTCTTCGCCCGGTAGGCCCGCACGGCCGGGGCCAGCTTCGGCTCGGTCTTTACGGCGGCGGTCAGGAAGGCGTTGAAGCTGGCCGGCGGCTTGGCCGACTGGCTGGCGACCAGATGGTCCAGCGCGGGCTTGGCCAGCGTCTCGGCCAGCGCCGCGCCGGGGATCGACATGGCGAGCAGCGGGGCGAGCAAGGCAGCCAGCAAGGCGGCCCGCAGGGGGGAGGTCGGCACGGCAGGCAGGCGGTTCATCGATGTCTCTCGTACGGGTCTTGTGATGGATGCGCATGATAGCAGCGCCTCCATCGCCCGCGTCGACCGCGCCGGGGGTCAGGCGGCGTCGTGCCGGCCCATGATGCGGGTGCCCAGTGCCATGCCCCAGCGCACGAGTTGCGCGCCAGCTGGCAGCTGCGTGCGCTCCCACTGGGACAGCGCGGTGTCGATGCCACCGCGGTTGGCGTGCAGCGCACGCCCCAGCGCCACCGCATTGCCGGCCGCCTTGCCCGCGCCGGCGCCGGTATGGGGGCGTGCGACGAAGGCCGCGTCGCCGGTCAGCACCACGCGGCCGAACACCATGCGTGGCGCCTCGTAGTCGTGGATCAGTTGCAGGAAGGGATCGGGCGTGCCGGTGACCAGCGCGGCGAGGTCCGGCGCGAGGTCGCGCACCGCCGCGTGGCGCAGGCCATCGATCTCGCCGTCGCGCATGACGCCCGGCGGGAGCGAATGGAGGTGCTGGTGCCCCACGCGGTCCCGCAGCGCCGCGTCGCGCGCCGGGCCGCTTGGTAATGGGCGATACCAGACCCAGTTCTGCCGGCGCTGCCCCGGGGCGGTCTCGCCGTTCTCGCCGGGAATCAGGTAGGTCAGCAACTGGTGGCCGTGCCCTTCCTCGAAGGCGAAGTTGTTGTGCAGGAGCTGGCGCGTGGCGTCTGGCAGGGCCGACTCGGGCAGCACGCCGCGCCAGGCCGCGTAGCCGGCGTAGGCCGGTGCGGCGCCGGGCAGCAGTTGCGCGCGCACGGTGGAGAGCGGCCCGTCCGCCGCCACGAGCAGGTCGGCGGTCTCCGTGCGGCCCGACGCGAAGCAGGCGGTCACGCGCGCGCCATGCTGGCGCAGCGCCAGGAAGGTCTCGCCCGCATGCACGGCGCGGGGGCCGAGCGCCTGCCGCATGTGACCGTACAGGCCGTTCCAGGCGATCTGCGTCTGCGGCATGTAGACGCGGCGCACGTCGCCGTCACGCGTGACGAAGATGCGGCCGCCCGAGGGCACCCCGAAGTCCTCGGGCAACGGCACGCCGGCAAAGCCGAGTGCGTCGGCCACATCGGGCTGCAGGACGAGGCCGCCGCCCCGGCTGTCCAGCGCCTGGGGCGAGCGTTCGAACACATCCACGTGCCAGCCGATGGCGCGCAGGCAGAGGGCCGTGAACAGGCCGCTGAGAGAGCCGCCGATGATCACGGCGCGAGGGGTGGAGGTTGGATGCATGGTCGTCAGGGAGGTGGAGGCGTCTTCGCATCGTAGGGGCGGGCCCGGATGCCGCCAATCGGCCACAGGTTTGCGGCGTGTGACACGAAGGTATAGGCACCCGCCCTAGCGGCGTTCCAATCGACAAAAAGCCGGCGGACGCGCCATCCTCGCAGCACCGGCGTGCCAACAATTCGCTCCGAGGGGGTCCTGCTCCCGTATTCAAGGAGTTGTCATGAATATCCAGTCGCGTTCATCGGCGGGACGGCCGCTTGCCGCCGCGTGCGCCGCTGCCTGTGCGATGGCGGGCCTCGCCGCAGTTGTCGGGCACTGGTGGATCGAGGGGCGCCATTTCGAATCCACGGATGACGCTTATGTGGCCGGCAAGATCGTGGATGCCGCGCCGCGCGCTGCCGGCGCAGTGGTGGCGATCGTTGCCCCGGACACGCGGGGCGTGCCATCAGACGCGGTGTGGGTCGATGCGCGGTTCAAGAAGCACCAGCTTGCGCGGCTGCGCGCCGGCCAGCCGGTGACGTTGTACGCCGACGCATATGGCGCGAAGGTGCGCTATCACGGCACGGTGGCCGGATTCTCGGCAAGGAACGGTGTGGCGCTCACGCCGCAACCCGCCCACGGCGCCATCTGCCAATGGATCAAGCCGCCGCAGCGGTTGCCGGTGCGCATCGCGCTGAACCGGGCGGAACTCGCCGCCCATCCGCTGCGTGTGGGGTTGTCGATGTACGTGACGGTAGACGTGCGTACGCGGACCGGGCAGGGCCAGGTGGTATCGAACCAGAGGCCGCTAGCGTAGCGCGCGCTGCCAGATGGCGACGGCAGCGATGCCCAGGCAGATGACGGCGACCACCGCCAGCATGTTCGCCGACGCCACCAGCACGGCCTGCTGGTCGATTAACTGCGACAGCGTGGCCAGCGCGGTGGCGTCGAGCGGGGCGGGCAGCCCGTAGGGCGTGACACGGCCAATGAGGTGCGTGCGCGCCACGGCTTCCCCGGCCTGCAGCCACTGCCCGGCCAGTCCGGTGCCGCCCATCAACGCCACCTGCCGGAGGATGTTCTTGAACTGGTAGGCGTGGGGGAAGTCCTCGAGCGAGGTCTCCATGAAGGTGAGTTTGGCGACGAGGATCAGCGTGAACGGCAGCGCCACGCTTTGCAGCAGCAGCGCTGGCAGGACGGCGGAGACGGGCAGCCCGTCCGACAGGCGCGTGGCGAACAGCCACGCCGCCGCCGCCGTCATGCCGTAGCCGAGCGCCAGGTAGCGCCGCGCGCCGGGCAGGCGCGATCCCATCAGCATGAAGGCGACGCCGGCCACCAGCCCGCCGAGCGCCGACAGGGTCAGCACCATGCCGGTGGTCTCGAACGTGAAACCGAGGCCGAGCTGCATCACGTTGGAGACCGTAAAGGTCCAGAGTCCACTCAGGCAGGCAAAGATCGAGTAATAGGCCAGCCCCGTGAAGTAGCGGCGGCCGTTCAGGCGGCGCGGGCTGAGCCAGGCGTTCGGCGCGCGGTGCAGCCGGATGAAGGCGAGCACGACGACGACCAGACCGGCCAGCGGCGCGGCGGCCACGCGCAGGGAGTCGCCGGTGGCATAGAGCCGCAGCGAGGCCAGGCCATGCACCAGCACCAGCGCGCCGGCGCCGACCAGCAGCACGGTGAGCCAGTCCATGCCGGCCACGTCGTCGAGGTCCGGCGTGCGTGGCGGGCGGGCGCGGTGCGGGTAGACGCAGAACACGAACAGGGCCGTCAGCGCGGCCAGCAGCGCCTGCACGAGGAAGATCATGCGCCAGCCGGTGTCGAGCATCAGCGTGGCGGTCAGCCAGGGCGCAATCGCCGGCAGGCCAATCGTGCCAATCACGAAGCCCGTCAGCAGCCGTGGGCGCTCCGCCGGCGTGGCAATCAGCTGGATCAACACGCGCGACGCCGAGAACAGCCCGCCGGCGCCCAGCCCCTGCACCGCCAGTGCCGCGGACAGCTCCACGACGTTGGACGACGCGGCGCACAGCAGGCAGCCGACGAAGGCGATGACGAGGCCGAGCAGCGTGAAGCCGCGGTAGCTGAGATCGTCGGCGAGGCGCCGCGTCAGCAGGTTGGCGACGATGGCCGCACCGGCATACGCGGTCAGGCACCACAGGAAGTCGTCGGGCGTGGCGTAGATGCCGGCGCGGATGTGGAGCGTCCCGGTGGCGAGCATCGACGTGGCGACGAAGTCCACGCCCGTTGCGCAGCCCAGCGCGAGGCCCAGCCACTGCACGCGCGCCCGGGACAGCTCGGGGAGCGCCTCCAGCGGTACCGCGTCAGCCGGCATGCTGCGCAAGAGGAAGCGTGAAGGGGAAGGCGATTCGGGACATGCATCTCTCCGGGGATCAGGCCGGCATCCGGCAGGTCTCCAGCTTAGGCGTGTCCCGCCGCCAGCACACTCGTCCCCGCGCATGGGGGCGCCTGTGCATCGGTTTGTGACGACTATCCCCGGGTATGGAATGTCTGGAATGTGCGGCGGCTGGCGCTCCGGTCCCTCACCCGCCCAGCGGCCAACACAGCGGCAGCGTGAACGAGAACTCGGTGCCGTGCGGCGTGCGCGCCGTGGCGCGGAGCCGGCCCTTGTGGGCTTCGACGATGGAGCGGCAGATGGCCAGCCCCATGCCCATGCCGTTCTCCTTGGTCGTGTAGAACGGTTCGAACACCTGGTCGATGGCGCCCTCGTCGAGCCCCGCCCCGGTGTCCGAAACGCTGACTTCCAGCATGTTGTCGCCGGTGACGCGCGTGCCCATCGTCAGCAGGCGGGCGCGGTTGGTGATGTCGCCCATCGCCTCCACGGCATTGACCACGAGGTTCAGCAGCACCTGCTGGAGCTGCACGCCGTCACCGAACACGCAGAAGGCGTCGGCATGCAGCGCCAGTTGCACGGACACCTGCCGGCGTTCGATCTCGCTGCGCGAGATGGCGAGGATATGGCGGATGGACTCGTGCATGTCCACCTCGGCCAGCACGGGCGCGGCGTTGCGCGTAAGCCCCTGCAGGCTGCGGATCATGTCGCCGGCGCGCTGCCCCTCGCTGGCGATGGCCTGGAGGCCCTCGCGCGCGTACTCGATCTCGGGCTTGCTGCGCGCCAGCCAGCGCAGGCTTGCGCCGGCATTCGAGACGATGGACATCAGCGGCTGGTTGATCTCGTGAGCGATGGAGGCCGTGAGCTGGCCCACCGTGGTGGCACGCGCCACCCGCGCGAGGTCGGCCTGCGCGTTGCGCAGCGCGTCGTCGGCATGGCGGCGCGTGGTCACGTCCGTGACCGTGCCGACGTACTCGAGTATCTCGCCGTCCGTCACCAGCGGCTTGCCAATGCCTTCCACATGGCGGACCGCGCCGTCGCCGCGCACGATGCGGTACTCCAGGTGGATGGGCACCTTGTCGGACACGCACTGGATGATGGTGTGCAGCGCGGCGGCGCGGTCGTCGGGATGCATCCGGGCGCCGAAATCCTCCAGCGCGAAGTGGGCGCGCGCCGTGTCGAGTTCGAAGATGCGGCGCATCTCATCGGAGCAAGAGATCGCTTGCAGCCGCAGGTCCCAGCGCCAGCTACCGGTGTGGCTGACGCTCTCGCCCATGCTCAGCGAGGCCTGGCTCGCACGCAGCGCGCGTTCCACCTGCTGCCGGCGGTCGTTCTCGGCCAGCAGGTCTTCGTAGAGCCGTGCCGTGCGCAGCGAAATAGCGGCCTGCGAGGCGATCAGTTCGAGCACCTCGGTCTGCTCGGGCGTGAAGCCGTCGCCGAGCAGGCGATTTTCGAGGTACAGCGCGCCAATCAGCGTGTTGTGCCGCGACATCGGGATGCAGATGGCCGCGCACTGCGTGTGGGCCGCGAAGTAGGGGTCGAGCCCGAACGGGTTGGTGCCGGTCGCGTGGCCCACCATCACCGGTCGGCCGGTGCGGATGACGGTGTGGAACATCGACATCGGCAGGTCATCGGCGGCGGGGGCGCCCTGCGCCAGCTGCACGCGGATACCGGCGGGCGAGGTGTGGGCGCGCGCCTCGATGATCGGCGCCTTGCCCTGGAGGCGGATCAGCAGCCCACGCTGCGCGGCGGCGTATTCGAGCGTGATGGTCATCAGCGTGTCCACCAGCTTGTCGAGCCGGATCTCGTCGGTCAGCGCGCGCGAGGCGCGGATCACGCTTTCCACGTCGCGGATGCGCTTGCCGTTGGCGAGCACATAGGCCGGGCCACGCGCCGCATCGAACAATTGCGGGTAGGTGGCGGCCATGTGGCGAGCCTTGCCCGTCGCGCCCCATTGCCGATAGCGGTCATGCGCCGCGCGCAGGTGGCCGCGTGCGGCGGTGGTCAGGCCGGCCGCCATGCAATAGTGGCCGGCGCGTTCGTGCGCCAGCGCGGCCGTGTGCACGAAGCCGTGCGCCGTGGCATGGGCGATGGCCTGCTCGTAGCGCGTCATCGCTCCCAGTCCGTCGCCATCGAGCCGCGCCAGCTCCCCTTCCACGAGCAGCGCCTTGTCGGTGAAGGTGATCGGATTGGCGTCGGCCCAGCGGCGCAGCTTGCTGGCGTCCTCGGTAAGCGTGGCGCGCGCCGCCGCGTCGGGCGTGCTGGCGGCCAGCGTCAGCGCGCGATAGAGATGGAAATCGACCTGATGGATATGGGCCGGCGCGGACCACGCGAGCGTCCCGGCCGTCTCCAGGCTCGCGGCGGCTTCGGCGTGCCTGCCAGCCAGGTATTGCAGCGTGGCGCGATAGAGCCAGTACCAGAACTCCAGCGTGGACATGCGCTCCCGCGCCGGCGTGCGGGCGAGGTCGTGGCCGTCGAGCGCGGTGGGCGCGTCGGCGCCGAGCGGGAATTCCGCTTCGCGCAGCCCGTCGACAAAGCGCTGTTGCAGCAGCAGGATGGCTTCCACGTCGTGGAAGCCGGTCTCCCGCACGAAGTTGAGTCCGCTGGTGATTTCGGCGGAAACCTCGTCGAGCGTGTCGCCGCGTGCTAGCCGGTTGCTCACCAGATGGCAGCAGAGGAAACACGCCGTGGTCACGTCGCCGTTGGCGACGCCGGCCGCGAAGCCCGCCCGGGCGCAGTCGGTCGAGTAGCCCAGCGGCTGCGTCCACACGCTGAGCTGGTCGAGCGGCAGCAGCGTGCGGGCTTCATACGCGACGTAGCCATGCCGCGTGACCAGTTCCCGCGCCATCTCGCCGTAGCGGAAGCCGTCCTCGTAGGCCGCGAAGCGGTGGCAGACCAGCACGCCGAGCCAGCCCAGCGCAGCGGTGGACGGGCCGCTGATGCCGTGCGCGAGCGTCAGCCACATCATCTCGCACAGCTCCAGGAACACCAGGTGCTCGTCGACGAAACTGGCGGGCACGGAGAGCGCGGCCAGCAGCGCCATGGCCGCCTTCACATCGGGCTCCGACATCTGCGGAAGGTGCGCCAGCGCCTTGAGTCCAGGGCGATCCAGCCGCGCCGCGATGGCCCGGTAGGCGGCGTCGGCGTCCGCTGCCGATGGATGCGCGGACAGCGAAATGCCGAACATCCGCAGCCCCCGGATGGCCGTTTCCACCGCCAGCGCGTTCTCCGAGCGCCGGGTATGCAGTTCGGTCTTGAGCCGGTAGACCTCGGCAAGCTGGCGGGCGGGCGCGTCCGCATCGAGCAGCGTTTCGGCCAGCGTCAGCGCCTCCGGCAGCCGGCCTTGCTGGAGCAGGCACGCGCAGCGCTCGCGCAGCAGCGCGAATTCCACCTCGCCGGCACCGGCATGGCCTTGCACACGCGCGGTGCGCACGAAGGCGAGGCCGGCGGTGACGGCGTCCAGCGCGGCCGGATAGGCGATGGCGCGGCGTGCGCGCGTGGCGGCGGCCAGGCTCAGCCGCGCGGACTGGATGGCCTCGTCGGCATCGGTGATCAGCTCTACCACCTGCGCCAGCATCTCGGTGGCGCGGAACAGGGTGTCGTCGCGCAGGGTGCCTTCGGCCGTATCGGAGGCATCGCGCAGCAGCCGGCCTACGCGCAGGTGCACGCGGTCGCGCTCCTCGGGCGTCAGCAGCGCGTGGGCGGCCTCCTGCACGCGGTCGTGCGAGAACACGTAGTGGGGCTCCTGCAGGCCGATGGCGTCGGCGGCGCGCGCCGGGGCCAGCAGGGCGTGCAGCGCCCCTTCCTCCACCTCGAACGCGGCGCAGACCAGCGCCACGTCCGACTGCCGGCCCAGGCACGCCATGCCGCCGAGCAGTTGGCGCGTGCGCGGCGGCAGCCGCTCCAGGCGCTGGAGCACCATGTCGGCGACGTTGTCGGTGTAGGCGTGCTGCGCAATGCGCTGGAAGTCGTACTGCCAGCTGCCCTCGTCGGGCGAGTAGGTGACGAGCCGGTCATCGACCATGGTCTTGATGAACTGGCCGACGAAGAACGGGTTGCCGAAGGTCTTGGCGTGGACCAGCCCCGCCAGCGGCTGGAGGTCGCGGCGGCGGGCGCGCAGCGTTTCGGCCAGCAGCGTGCCGACAGCCTCCACGTCGAGTGGTTGCAGCGCGAGATGGTGGTCCTGCGGGCGATCTTGTGGGGGATCTACCGATCGACCGTCTGATTGACCCAGCGCATCGCCCGCCGCTCGCGTGCTGCCCACGAGCAGCAGCGGCAGCGGCGTGGCGCAGTCCAGCAGGCGCGCCAGTAGCTGCCGGGAAGATGGGTCGAGCCACTGGAAATCCTCGATCACCAGCACCAGCGGACGCTCCGGCAGCCCGAACGTGCCGACGAGGTTGCGCATCGCCAGATCGAAATGCACGGCCGTATCGGCGCCGCTCCCCCTCGGCGGGGCGGGCAGCGGGCCGGTCAGCGCCGCGAGCGCGGGCGCGATGCCCACGGCGGTGCGCGCATACGGGCCCAGGCTGTGGCTGACGCGCGCCTGCCAGTGGCGCACGCGCTCCTCGGGCTGGCCGAGGATGTCGATGACCAGCCCGTGGAAGGCTTCCGCGATAGCCGCGTAGGGGGTCTCGTGCCGGAACTGGTCGGCCTTGCCCACCGCGCAGCAGACCTGCTGCTGGCGCAGGCCATCGACAAACGCCCGCATCAGGGCGGACTTGCCGATGCCGGACGGCCCGCTTACCGTCACCAGCGCATGCTGGCCCGTGAGGGCGACGTGCGCGTAGGCTTCGGCGAGTTCGCGCAGCTCGGCGTCGCGGGCGTGGAGCCGGTCCGGCAGTTCGAGTTCGGCGGGCTGGTCGCGGCGGCCCAGTTCGAAGACGTCGATGCGGCCGAGCGTGCTCCACGCGGCCCGGCAACGCCGGATATCCGCTTCCAGCCCCGCCGCGGACTGGTAGCGCCGGCTCGGGCGCTTGTCGAGCAGCTTCATGATCAGCAGCGACAGCGCTTCCGGCACGCCGGCCGCCAGCCGATGGGGCGGCAGCGGTTCGCTGGCCACGTGGGCGTGGATCCACTCGTTGGCGTCGGCCGGATCGCGCGCGGCGAACGGTAGCTGGCCCGTGGCCAGGCGGTAGAGCACCACGCCGAGCGAATAGAGGTCGCTGCGCGCGTCCAGCCCGTTGCGGGTGCGGCCGGTGTGCTCGGGCGACATATAGGCCAGCCCCTCGCTCCCGGCCAGCGTGTGGGGCGCCAGCGCGTCGGCGATGTCACACTGCTGCGCGGCGGCCAGCCCGAAGCGCGTGAGCCGGCACCGGCCGTGCGCGTCGACGAGCAGGGCCGACGGCATGATCGCCTTGTGGATCAGCCCCGCCTCGTGCGCGGCACGCAGGGCCTGGCTGGCACTCTCGGCAACGGACAGCAGCCGTGTCACCGGCAGCGGCGCGGGCGGCAAGTTCGCCAGCGGCACCGCGCCGGTGTCCTCGTACACCAGTGCCACGCCGCCCTGGTACTGCACGCAGGCGCGCGGCACCATCGCCCAGGCCGGTTGCAGCAGGGCGACGAGACCGAATTCATTGTGGAACCGGCGCACGGCCTCGCCCTCGGTGAGTACCGACGCCGCGTGCGCCACCAGCAGGGTGCTGCCATCCTCGACGTGGAAGCCGCGCGAGAGCGCGACGATGCCGTTGTGGCAGAGCGGCGTGAGGGCGTACTCGTCCAGCGATACTGCGGCGGCCTGGCTTGTGTCGTACGGCGTCATCGTGAGGCGTCTATTGCTGGCCGCCGCACCGGTGGGGCTGGTGCGGACAACGGGGCGGGGGTGGGGCGTTGCGCCGCGCTAGGCGCCGGGATCTTCCGGGGCGGGCGCCAGCGCGCGCTCGATGCACGCAATGATAGCCGTGTCGAGGAAAGGCTTGTGCAGGAAGCATGCCGCGCTGGCGGCCACGGCGCGGGCTTCGTAGCCCGCCTGTGCGAACGCGGTCATGAAGATCACGGGCATGTGCAGGTCGCGCGCCCGCAGGGCCTCGCACAGCTCGAACCCGTTCATCTCGGGCATCTGTACGTCGGTTATCAGGCAGGAAACCGTATCGAGGGCGGCCGATTGCAGCAGTTCCTCGCCGCTGCCGTACAGCGCGACGGCGAGGTCGAACGAGCGCACGAGCCGTCCCAGGGCGTGTCGGACCGACGCGTCGTCGTCGACGATGGCGATCACCGGGGTGGCAGTCACACGGGATTCCTTGAGTAGTCCGGAGCGATGACGGGGCCGATTCGGGGCCCCCATCGCTTGCTCACAGCATACTGCCAGGCGGGCGCGGCCCATATCATACGGTGGTATTGTCGGCGCCCGTCCCACACGGCAGCCGCGCCGGACCTCGCCGGCGGACTCATACCTAGGTATGTCTTGCAGCGCTTCAGAAATAGTGGCGCATGCCCAGGGCAAAGGTCTGCGGATCGGCCCCCGCGCTGACGCCAAGCTCGTTGATGGCGAAGTCGTAGACCGCGTTCGGGCGGTTGTTGATCCGGCTATACCAGGCGAACAGGGCCGTGCGCTTGGAGAGCGGGTAGTCGTAGCCAACCGTCACCTGCGTGGCGCCCGTGCCGGAGCCGCTCCGGAAAAAGCCGACGGTGTCCGTGGACGAGCCCGTGCCATTGGCGGCATAGGCGAAGCCGATCCGCACGCTGCCGGGGCCGAGCTGCTGCACCAGCGAGGCATAGTAGCCGTTGCGCTGGAGGTCGCCGGTGTCGGTGCGGTAGTGCAGGTGCTCGTAGATGGCGGAGACGCGCGTGCCGGCGAACAGCTGGTAGGCCACGCCGACCTTGATGGCGTCGTCGTTGCGGCCGGCGGCCTGGTAGTGCTGGTGCACCTCGTAGGCCAGGGTTGCGTTCAGCGGGCCGCGCTCGTAGACCGCCGCCGCCGAGTACAGCGCCGGATTGCGCGCCACGGTGGTCTTCTCCTCCGGCAGCCCCCAGCCCAGCCAGACGCTTACGCCACCGAACTGCGGCGAGCGATATTGCACGATGTTCTTCTGGCGGCGATCGAACGAACTGGTGTCCTGCACGTTGTCCGACGAGGACGTGGAGCCGTTGCCGATCAGCGCCATGTAGCCGGCGGTGGTCGGGTAGTACGGGTCGTAGGCCGCCGTCGACTCGGTATAGGGCGTCTGCCAGTGCCCCATGAACAGCAGGCCGTAGTCGCCCTGGAGGCCGACGCGCGAGTTGCGGCTGGCGATCTGGCCCTGGCCGGTATCGAGCGACAGGTTGCTCTCGATCTGCCACAGCGCCTTCAGGCTGCCGCCGAGACCTTCCTCGCCGCGCAGGCCGAACACGGAGCGGTAGTTGGTCTGCCGCACCACGCTGCCCAGCGCGGTGCCGTCGGTGGCCGTGCTGGCGCGGCTATATTCGATGGCCGTGTTGAGGCGGCCGTAGATGGTCACGGAACTCTGCGCTGCGGCAGGCCCGCCGGCCACGCACAGTCCCAACCCCAACCCCAGCGCGGCGACGCGCGGCGATACAAGACGTCGGTACGGCATGGGGTCAGCGCTGGCTCTCGTTGGGGTTGGCGGCCTCGGCCTTGTTGGCTGCGGTCAGCGTGCTGGGCGGCGCGCCGGTGATCTTCGGCACGCATTCGCTGTGGAACCACGCGGCGGTGACCGGCTCGCCGGCCAGCATGCGCTTGATCGGCGGCACGACCTGCTCGCCGATCAGCATGCCCAGCAGGCCGATCAGTGCCACCACGGGCGGCGCCGGGGAGCGCACCTGCATCAGCGCGTAGATGATGCCGACGAGAATGCCGGCGCCCAGGGAGACGAGATAGAGCTTCATGATGGTCTCGATATAAATGGGAGGGGTCAGACAGCCGGCTTGCCCGGGGGCAGGCCAACGCCCAGCAGGTGGCGCACGCGGGGCGGCGTGGCGCCGGTGTGGTAGCGCGTGACATCGCGCTGGAGGTCGGCGTCGGCGTGGTGCACGCGCTCGTGCTGGCGCATGTGTTCGGCCCAGGATTCGACCAGGAACCACTCGGTCAGCAGTTCGGGGTCGGCCGGGTCCTCCATCACGCCCCAGTTGAACGCGCCGTCGCGCAGGCGCTCGTCGGACAGCTTGTGCACGGCGCGCAGGAAGGCGTCGCGATCCGCGGCGGTGACGCAGTACTCGATCAGGATCATGACCGGGCCACGGTCCTGGGCGATCTCACCCGCCATCTCCGGCTGAGGCCAGTGCCGTGCCGGGACAAGGTCTTCCTCGCCCTGCGGCAGGCGCAGGCGGTGCAGGAGCAGCGCGGCCACGACCAGCCCCGCCGCCGCGATCAGCAGCGCGTTCGGCGTGCCGGTCTCTTGTGCCACGAAGCCCCACAGCAGGCTGCCGCCGGCCATCGCCCCGTTGAACACCATCTGGTAGACCGCCAGCGCACGGCCGCGCACCCAGTTCGGCAGAATCGCCTGCGCCACGCCGCCGAGCGTGGTCAGCGCGGAAATCCATGCCGCACCGAGCAGCAACAGCAGCGGCAGGGCGATCCAGACCGGCGGCGCCACGGACAGCACCGCCATGACGCCCGCCGTGACGAGGGCGGAGAGCAGCACCATGCCATCGGCATCGAGCCGGCGTTGCAGCTTGGGCATGATCAGCGCGCCGAGGATGGCGCCGGCGCCCACGCCGCCCAGCAGCACGCCGTAGAGGCTGGCGCCCCCGTGCAGCAACTGCTTGGCGACCAGCGGCAGCAGCGCCCAGATGCTGCTGCCGAACGCGAAATGGACGGCGGCGCGCGCCAGTACTACGTGGAGTTGGCTGTGGGCGCGCGTGAAGCGCAGGCCGGCGCGGAAGGCGCCGAAGAAATGCTCGCGCAGCGGGTCGGTGGCGCGCTCGGGGCGCTTCCACCAGAGCAGCGCGGCAATCACGAAGATATAGCTGAGCAGGTCCAGCCCGTAGGTGGTGGCCGCGCCGAACGCGGCCAGCAGCAGGCCGCCGGCAGCAGGCCCGATGGCGCGCGCGATGTTCACGCCCAGCGCGTTGAGCGCCACGGCGCGCTTCAGCTCCTGCATCGGCACCAGTTCCGGCACGATCGACTGCCACGTGGGCCCCATCATGGCCGCGCCGATGCCGCCGGCGAAGGCCATCGCGATCAGGATCTCGATGGTCAGCGCCTGATTCCAGGCGAGCAGCATCAGCGTGCCGCTGACCGCCGCCATGCCGAACTGGATGACGATCAGGAAGCGGCGCCGGTCGAGGATGTCCGACAGCACGCCGGCCGGAATGGCCAGCAGGAACACGGGCAGCGTGGCGGCGGCCTGGATCGTGGCCACGGCGGCGGGGGAGGAAGACAGGTCCGTGGCCAGCCATGCGCTGGCCACGTCGCGCATAAAGCTGCCGATGTTGCCGAGAATGGTGGCGGCCCAGAGCACGGCGAACGTGCTCTGGGCGAGCGGTGCGAAGGTGCCGCCGGCAGGGCTGGCGGCAGTGGTGGAGGAGGAGCGGGAATCGGCCATGGAATCAGTGTCTGCGGAGGTCTTCCCACGCCACGAGCACGAAGGCCCCGGCCAGGCCCAGATGCTCGAAGAAGGCGTTGGCGAGCATGAAGCGGGCTTCGGGCGGCGCGCTCCAGAAGCGGTTGGCCATGAACGTGGCGGCGACCGTGAACACGGCCAGCGCCAGCGCGCCCAGCCAGCGCCAGCGGCCGAGCAGAATCAGCGCGGCGGCGCCCAGCTCCAGCACGATCGTGGCGACGGCCATGGGCACGGCCGGCGTGAGGCCGAAGTGCTCCATCTCGGCCACCGCGCCGGGGAAGTCGAACAGCTTGACGAGGCCGCCCTGGATATAGGCGCCGCAGAGCAGCAGTAGGGCGACCCAGCGCACCCAGCGCGGCAGGATGCCCGAGCCGGCCGTGGCCGATCTCATCGAGGAAGTGGTATCAGCCATGGCCGGTCTCCGGTCAGCAATCAAGGAACAGGGGCATCAGAACGCCCAGCACGAGCAGCCCAGCGCGCCCCAGAACGAGCTTTCGTCAGCCGTCGGCACGCTCGACGTCCACGCCTTGGCGTGCGCGTGGCCGTGCACGCCGCAGGAACTGGCGCAGCCGCAGGCGGTGGCCAGCGCGAGAGCCTTCGCTTGCGGGCGCGGCTGGTACTGGCTGCCGTGGCGGGCCGGCGACCAGTCCGGCATGGCTGGCGGAATCTCGGGCGAGAGCTTGTTGAACTCGCTGTCGCCGTAGACCACCTTGCCGCCCAGGATCGTCATCACCGAGGTGATGTCCTGGATGTCGTCGCCCGGCACGCTGAAGTAGTCCTGCGACAGCACGGCCACGTCGGCCAGCTGGCCCACCTTGATCTGGCCCTTCTTGCCGACTTCCGACGAGAACCACGTGTTGGCCTCGGTCCAGAGGCGCAGCGCGGTTTCGCGGTCGAGCAGGTTGGCCTGCGGGTACATCGCCATGCCGCCCACGGTCTTGCCCGTGGTCAGCCAGTACAGCGAGACCCACGGGTTGTAGGACGCCACGCGCGTGGCATCGGTGCCGGCGCCCACCTTGACGCCTTTCTCCAGCATCCGCTTGATCGGCGGCGTGGCCTCGGCGGCCTTGGCACCGTAGCGTTCGACGAAGTACTCGCCCTGGTAGGCCATGCGGTGCTGCACGGCGATGCCGCCGCCCAATGCCGCGATGCGGTCGATATTGCGATCGGTGATGGTCTCGGCGTGGTCGAAGAACCAGTTCAGGCCGTCGAACGGGATGTCCTTGGCCACTTTCTCGTAGACATCCAGCGCGCGCGTGATGGTCTCGTTGTAGGTGGCGTGCAGGCGCCACGGCCAGCGCTTCTCGGCCAGCAGGCGGATCACGGGCTCGAGGTCGCCTTCCATCGACGGGGGCATGTCGGGCCGCTCGACGCGGAAGTCCTCGAAGTCGGCCGCGGTGTAGACCAGCATCTCGCCGGCGCCATTGTGGCGGTAGAGATCATCGCCCTGGCCCGGCTTGACGGTCGAGGTCCAGGTCTTGAAGTCGCTCAGTTCTTCCTTGGGCTTCTGCGTGAACAGGTTATAGGCCAGCCGCACCGTGAGCTGGCCTTCCTTATGCAGTTCCTCGATGATGTTGTAGTCATCGGGATAGTTCTGGTAGCCGCCGCCGGCGTCGATCACGCCGGTCACGCCGAGCCGGTTCACTTCGCGCATGAAGTGGCGCGTGGAGTTCTTCTGGTACTCCGGCGGCAGCTTCGGGCCCTTGGCCAGCGTGGCGTACAGGATGGTAGCGTTGGGCTTGGCCAGCAGCAGGCCCGTGGGGTTGCCAGCCTTGTCGTGCACGATCTCGCCGCCCGGGGGATTCGGGGTGTCTTTGTTGTAGCCCACCGCACGCAGCGCGGCGCCGTTGAGGATGGCGCGGTCGTACAGGTGGAGGATGAAGACCGGGGTGTCCGGCGCGGCGGCGTTCAGTTCCTCGATGGTGGGCAGGCGTTTCTCGGCGAACTGGTGCTCGGTGAAGCCCCCCACCACGCGCACCCATTGCGGAGCCGGGGTACGGGCGACCTGGTCCTTGAGCATGCGCATGGCGTCTGCCAGCGAGCGCACGCCGTCCCAGCGCAGTTCCATGTTGTAGTTCAGGCCACCCCGGATGATGTGCATGTGGCTGTCGATCAGCCCGGGAATGGCCCGCCGGCCGTTCAGGTCGACGATCTTCGTCTGCGTGCCGGCCAGTTTCATGATGTCCTGGCGCGTGCCCACGCCGACGAAGCGGCCATTCTGGATGGCGACGGCATCGGCCTGGGGGTTGGCGCGGTCGAGCGTGGCGAACTTGCCGTTGACAAGGATGAGGTCTGGCGTGGCGGATGTCATGGCGAAGAGCTCCGAAGAAGCCGCCGCACCGAGTGCGGCAGCCGAGGCAATGAAATGCCGGCGGGTAACTGACATGGTGCGGCTGGGATCAGGTGTTGAGGAAGGCGAGCAGGTCGGCGTTGATCTGGTCGGCGTGGGTCACGCACATGCCGTGCGGCGCGCCGGGGTAGACCTTCAGTGTGGCGTTCTTCACGATCTTGGCGGACAGCTTGCCGGCGTTGTCGATCGGCACGATCTGGTCGTCGTCGCCGTGCATGACCAGCGTCGGCACGTCGATCTTCTTCAGGTCGTTGGTGTAGTCCACCTCCGAGAATTCCTTGATGCACGCGTACTGGCCCAGGATGCC
The DNA here is from genome assembly GCF_056395225.1 of Cupriavidus sp. 10L45. Lineage (NCBI taxonomy): Bacteria > Pseudomonadati > Pseudomonadota > Betaproteobacteria > Burkholderiales > Burkholderiaceae > Cupriavidus > Cupriavidus sp. 10L45. Next base: position 153,680 of record NZ_JBFTJC010000004.1, on the reverse strand, counting down.
GCCGGCCATGCCCTGCGCCCAGAAGGCGTCGATGGTGCCTTGCGAGACCTTGGCGCCCGGACGGTTGAAGCCGAAGAACGGCACGGCCAGGTCCTTGTAGAACTGCGAGCGGTTATCCGTCACGCCCTTGCGGATGCCATCGAACACGTCCATCGGCAGGCCGTTGGGGTTGTTGGCGGTCTTGACCATGATAGGCGGCACGGCGCCGATCAGCACGGCCTTGGCGACGCGCTTGGTGCCGTGGCGGCCGATGTAGTGCGTGACTTCGCCGCCACCAGTGGAGTGGCCGACCAGCGTGGCGCCCTTGATGTCGAGCGCGTCGAGCAGCGCGGCGAGATCATCGGCGTAGGTGTCCATGTTGTTGCCCTGCGACGGCTGGCCCGAGCGGCCATGGCCGCGACGGTCATGAGCGATCACGCGGAAGCCCTTCTGCACCAGGAACAGCATCTGCGCGTCCCAGGCGTCCGCGTTGAGCGGCCAGCCGTGCGAGAACACGACCGGGCGACCCGAGCCCCAGTCCTTGTAGAAGATCTGCGTGCCGTCCTTGGTGGTGATGGTGCTCATGGTGTTGCCTCCTGCAGTGTGATGGGTGGCGCCAGCCTGCGGCTTGCCGGCTGCATTGGCCTGGGTGGTGGCGGACAGCGCGGCGACGGCGGCCACGCCGACGGTGCCGGCGCCCGAGACCAGCAGCTTGCGACGCGAGGGATTGAGCGCTTCGATTTGTTCTTGGGGTTGCATGACGGTTCTGGCGAGGAATGTGAAGGATGCGACGGAGGAGCGCTCCGCTCCCGCAGGCGGCAGCGGGGCGGCGGACATCAGCGTGCGGCGACCGGCGCCACGGACTCGTGCGGCGTGGCGGTGCGCTGGGCGGCCTTGTGGACCATCGTGTAGGCGTAGTCCACGCCCATGCCGTAGGCGCCCGAGTGCTCCTTGACGAGCTTCATCACGGCGTCATAGGAGTCGCGGTGGGCCCAGTCGCGCTGCCACTCCAGCAGCACCTGCTGCCAGGTCACCGGCACCACGCCGGCCTGCACCATGCGCTGCATGGCGTAGTCGTGGGCTTCCTTCGAGGTGCCGCCCGAGGCATCGGCGACCATGTAGATCTCGTAGTCGCCTTCCAGCATCGCGCACAGCGCGAAGGTGGTGTTGCAGACTTCGGTCCAGAGACCGGCCACGACCACCTTCTTGCGGCCGTTGGCGGCCAGGGCGTCACGCACCTTCTGGTCGTCCCACGAGTTCATCGAGGTGCGCTCGAGCGTCTTCTGGTTCGGGAACACGTCCAGGATCTCCGGGTACGTGAAGCCCGAGAACGACTCGCTTTCCACCGTCGTGATGGTGGTCGGCACGTTGAAGATCTTGGCCGCCTTGGCCAGACCCACGACGTTGTTCTTCAGCGCCTGGCGGTCCATCGACTGGACGCCGAAGGCCATCTGCGGCTGGTGGTCGATGATGATGAGCTGGCTGTTTTGCGGGGTCAGGACTTCGAGCTTCGGATTGGACATGGTATTGCTCCAGGAAACATTGGCAAGGGATTGGGGCATGCTGGTGGTAACAGCCCGGCGGAAGACTAAGCGCCTGTCCCGCTGACAGCTACTGTTCGATCGTATTAGTTTCTCGTGCGATCGGCTAAGCGGCGGTCGACACCGGGCGGCAGGAAACCCGCCACGCGCGGCCAGTCGTGTTTGCGGATGACATGGTGGCGCCTGCGCCGCGTTTGGCCAACTAACCCGATGGTATGAATGGCATGTCCGCGCTGACTATGTTGAAATGCGGGGCGCTGCGTCCGTGGTGGCCGGCGGGGCATCTCGCTGTCCTCGATATAATTCGCAGCAGATACCCGGGACCACCCCCGCGGACAGGGAGAGAAAACGTGACATCGAATAGCCTGGAGCCCGCTGACGACAGCACGCGCGACAATGCGCTGGTGCTGGTTGTCGACGACGACGCGATGCTGCGCGCGGGCCTGGGCAACCTGTTCCGCTCGGTGGGCATGGAGGTGGCGCTGTTCGCCTCGGCCGCCGAACTGCTCGAGTTCACCATTCCCGACGTGCCGTGCTGCCTCGTGCTCGATGTGCGGCTGCGCGGGCCGAGCGGGCTCGACCTCCAGACCCGGCTGGCCCAGATGGGCGTCAACATCCCCATCATCTTCATGACCGGCTACGGCGACATTGCGATGACCGTGGCGGCGATGAAGGCTGGCGCCGAGGACTTCATGGCCAAGCCGATTCGCGACCAGGATTTGCTCGACGCCGTGTCTGCCGCGCTCGACAAGGATCGTGCACGCCGCCTGGAACTGCGGCAGGCGGCGACGCTGCGCGCCAGCTACGAGGCGCTGACGCCGCGCGAGACCGAGGTCATGACGCTGGCCGTGTCCGGCCTGCTCAACAAGCAGATCGCGAGCCAGATCGGTATCAGCGAGGTCACGGTCAAGATTCATCGCGGGCAGGCCATGCGCAAGATGCGTGCGCGTACGTTCGCCGATCTCGTCCTGATGGCGCAGCAGCTCGGCATCTGCAAGCAGCGCCTCTGAAAGATATTCTCGGAAGGGGACGCGGCTAGCCCGGCCCTTGCGTGGCGGGCGGCGGCAGGCGCAAGGTCGCTTGGAACAGCGGGCGCGGCGACAGCGCGAACGTGGGCGCCGCCGTGGCCTGGGCCACCCGGGCCAGGATGCCGGACATCAGGCGTTTCTGCTGCGCGAGCGCCTCAGGCCGAACATGATTCGTGACGTGCAAAGCCATAGCGTCCTTCCTTCCCGATTGTGCTGCTGATTGTCCTGTCAGCGTCCGGCCGCGTCACGCAGCGGAATTGCGCGCTGCCTGGCGTGCGCGTGAATTGCCGGATCACGCGTTCGCACAAAAAATCCATCTTTCGGGTCTGCGACACGCAGACGTACTGCTGCACCGACGGGTGGGCGTCCACATGGTGGCGCATCGCCTGCAGCAGGGCCTCCGAGAACTGCCAGACCATGTGCGGGCAGGGCAGGCGCCAGAAGTCCGGCAGGAACATCGTGCCGTGGTCGGCCTCCACGCGCACCACCGTGACGAAGCGGGCCGCCTGGCCTGCCGGCTCATCCGCCAAGTCCTCGGGGACATCGGCAAAGAACATCACATAGCGCAAGTCGGCGAAGCCGATGCCGACGACCTCCAGGCCATCATCCACGCGCATCGTTTCCGTCACGTGAATGTCGCCGCGTCCGCCTTGCGGCGGTAGCGTGGGAAATACGCGTGTAACCAGTGCGGGGCAAATGAAGTCGTACATCGGGCAACAAAAAATGCATCACAAAAAGCGGCATACCCGCCTTTACAAGCCCGGATGCTAACTGCCGTGCAGCCCGGCGGCCCGCTTCTTTACAACATTTCACGTCAACCGGGCAGCCTTGGAAATTCCGTGCGATAGAGAAAAGCAATCGGAAAACGCCGATTGATAATAGATTGTATCAATCGTCGAGGTAGGAACGATGAATTGTACAAATCACATGGCGATCGTCAGAATCCATCCCATCGCTACGACACGTGGCGCCAATCCAACCCAGAGGAGTCTTACCAATGCTGCAATCCCGCGAAGGCCAACGCGTTCCCCAAGTCACCTTCCGTGTACGTGAGAACAATGAATGGAAGAACGTGACCACGGCCGAACTGTTCGACGGCAAGACCGTCGTGGTCTTCTCGCTGCCCGGCGCCTTCACGCCGACCTGCTCGTCGACCCACCTGCCGCGCTACAACGAACTGGCGTCGGTGTTCGCCAAGCATGGCGTGGACGACATCCTGTGCGTGTCCGTCAACGATACCTTCGTGATGAACGAGTGGTCCAAGGACCAGGAGTCGCAGAACATCACCATGATCCCCGACGGCAACGGTGAGTTCACCGACGGCATGGGCATGCTGGTGGACAAGGCCGACCTGGGCTTTGGCAAGCGCAGCTGGCGCTATTCGATGCTGGTCAAGGACGGCGTCGTGACCAAGATGTTCATCGAGCCGGAAGAGCCGGGCGACCCGTTCAAGGTCTCGGACGCCGACACGATGCTGAACCACATCGCCCCGAACGCGAAGGGCCCGGACCAGGTCGTGGTGTTCTCGAAGGTCGGCTGCTCGTTCTGTGCCAAGGCCAAGCAGCTGCTGTCGGACAACGGTTTCGAGTACATCGACGTGCCGCTGGAAAACAAGGTGCGTGGCAAGGTGCTGGGCGCAGTGTCCGGCAGCATGACGGCCCCGCAGGTGTTCATCAACGGCAATCTGATCGGCGGCGCTGAAGCGCTCGAGCAGTACCTGTCGCGCTAAGCGCATCCCTCCCGCGTCCTCCCCTGGCCCGGTTTCCCGCCGGTGTCCAGGGGGACATTTCCCGAAGCACGACAGTCGTCGGATCCGATGACATCGGGCGCCCAGCCTGGCGCCGGTGTCATGCCGTCCGCTGATTGAGAAAAAAAGCAGCAAACCGCTCATTACCAGGAATCGCATCATGAAGACGACCATCCAGACCGACGTAGCCGTGATTGGCGCAGGCACCGCTGGCCTCGCGGCCTACCGGGCCGCCATCGCGGCTGGCAAACGCGCCGTGATCATCGAAGGCGGCGCCTACGGCACCACCTGTGCCCGCGTGGGATGCATGCCGTCGAAACTGCTGATCGCCGCCGCCGAGGCCGCCCACGAGGCGCGCCACACCAGCGCATTCGGCGTGCATGTGGATGGCTCGGTGCGCGTCGATGGCCGCGAGGTCATGGCCCGCGTCCGTAGCGAACGTGACCGCTTCGTTGGCTTTGTGGTGCGCGGGACCGAGAACATTCCGGCGGCGGACCGCCTGATCGGCCACGCACGCTTCATCGACAACACGGTGCTGGAGATCGACGACCACACCACGGTGCGCGCCAGCCGCGTGGTGATTGCCACGGGTTCGCGTCCGGCCGTGCCGCCGTCGTTCCAGGTGTTTGGCGACCGGCTGATCATCAATGACGATGTGTTCGCCTGGGACGACCTGCCCGCCAGCGTGGCGGTGTTCGGCCCCGGCGTGATCGGGCTCGAACTGGGTCAGGCGCTGTCCCGTCTGGGTGTGCGGGTGCGCGTGTTTGGCGTTGGCGGCTCAGTCGGCCCGTTCACCGATCCGGCGATCCGCGCCTATGCCGCGCAGGCGTTCAACCAGGAATTCTCGCTGCAGCCGGACGCCCGCGTGACCGATATGCGCCGCGAGGGCGACGAAGCGGTGATCACGTTCGAGGATGCCGATGGCCAGCCCGTGACCGAGCGCTTTGCCTACGTGCTGGCAGCCACGGGCCGCCGCCCCAACGTCGACAACCTGGCGATAGAGAATGCCGGGCTGGCGCTCGATGCGCGCGGCGTGCCGGTCTTCGACCCGCTTACGCTCCAGTGCGGTACCGCGCCGGTGTTTATTGCCGGCGACGCCAACAACGTGCTGCCGCTGTTGCACGAGGCCGCCGACGAAGGCAAGGTCGCCGGCGACAACGCCGCGCGCTGGCCCGACGTGCGCCCGCTGGCCCGCCGCGCCATGCTGGCCGTGGTGTTCTCCGATCCGCAACTGGCCATCGTCGGCAACACTTTCGCCAGCCTGGAGCCGGGCAGCTTCGTCACCGGCGAGGTCAGCTTCGAGGATCAGGGTCGCAGCCGCGTGATGCTGAAGAACAAGGGCCTGATGCACGTCTATGCGGACATCGCCACGGGCCGCTTCCTTGGTGCTGAGTGGATGGGCCCGCGTGCCGAGAACATCGCCCACCTGTTGGCGTGGTCCTGCCAGCAGGGCCTGACCATCGCCCAGATGCTGGCCATGCCGTTCTACCACCCTGTGGTGGAAGAGGGCCTGCGCACCGCGCTGCGCGACGCGGAAGCCAAGCTGGCAGATGCGACAAAAAAGTGATGAATAAGTAGCAGCAGGACTGACCAGGGTCTGGTTGGGAGGGCCGGCAGCGGTGACGCTGTCGGCCCTTTTTTCGTTCCGGAATTGGGTCCTGGGCAGGGTGTGAAACCGTTTTCGGGACGTTGTCCATCAGACAATGTGGCAGCAGGTTGAAATTTATCGGCTGTGGTACTATTTTTATCGAAATCGTTTTCGATTCATTTTCGAAACTCTCAACAGGAGTCAGACCATGAGCTTTCGTACAGTCAATCCGGCCACGGGCGAATTCGTGAAGGAATTTCCGCTGCAAACCGATGCGCAAGTCTTCGCGGCGCTGGACACCGCGGAAAAGCGCTATCGCGAGGACTGGAAGTTCCGTTCCGTGGCCGAGCGGGCCCGCATCGTGGGCCGGGCGGCCCAGATCCTGCGCGAGAAGCGCGATGAATACGCGAAGTATCCGACCCTGGAAATGGGCAAAGTGGTCCGCTTTGGCTATATGGAGATCGATCTTGTCGCGGACATCCTGGATTACTACGCCGAGCATGGCGAACGGCTGCTCGCGGCGCAGGCATTGCCCGGCGAGCCCGGCGCCACGGTGGTGGCCGAGCCCATCGGCGTGATCCTGGCGATTGAGCCCTGGAATTTCCCTTACTACCAGCTGGTGCGCGTGGCCGCGCCGCAATTGATCGCCGGCAACGTGGTGTTGATGAAGCATGCCGAGAACGTGCCGCAGTGCGCGCTCGCCTTCGCGCGGCTGTTCGAGGAAGCCGGCGCGCCGGAGGGCGTGTACACGAACCTGTTTTGCAGCATCGACCAGATCGCCAGCCTGATCGACGATTTCCGCGTGCGCGGCGTGGCGCTTACCGGCAGCGAGCGGGCGGGCACGTCCGTGGGCGAGCGGGCCGGACGCAATCTCAAGAAGGTGATCCTGGAGCTGGGCGGCAGCGATCCGGCGCTGATCCTGGAGGGCGCGCCGCTCGATCACGCGGTGGAACAGTGCGTGATGGGCCGCACGTTCAACTCGGGGCAGGGCTGCGTCAATATCAAGCGCGTGATCGTGGTGGGCAAGACTCGGGGCGCCCAGATGCTGGCGGCGCTGAAGGAGCGGTTTGCCGCCATCAAGGTGGGCGACCCCACGGACGAGACCACGTTGCTCGGCCCCCTCGTCAGCGAACGCGCGCTGGAAGGGCTGCTCAAGCAGATCGAGGACGCCAAGGCTGCCGGCGCGACGATCGTCTACGGTGGCAAGCGGGTGGACCGCCCCGGCTTCTACCTCGAGCCGACCATCATCACTGACATCGCCGAAGACAATCCGCTGTATCAACAGGAAGCCTTCGGCCCCGTGCTGTCCTTCTATGTGGTGGATAGCGAGGAAGCGGCTATCGCCCTGGCCAACGACTCCAAGTACGGCCTGGGCGCCTTTGTCTTCGACGCCGATATCGAGCATGCGAAGCAGGTGGCGTCCCGCATCGAGTCGGGCATGGTCTACATCAACTCGTGCTTCGTCGACTCCCCGGGCCTGCCGTTCGGTGGCGTCAAGAACTCGGGCTTTGGCCGTGAACTGTCCGAACAGGGCATTGGCGAGTTCCTCAACCGCAAGCTGATCCGCATCGCCGACGCCGCCGGGAGCCAATGATGCGAACCATGCGCGCGGTGCAGGTGGCGCAGGCAGGCGGCCCGCTGGAGCTGGTGGATCGCGAGATCCCGGAGCCGCCCGCGGGGCATGTGCGGATCAAGGTGCAGGCCTGTGGCATCTGTCACAGCGACTCGCATACGCTGGATGGCTCGTGGCCGGGGATCCAGTATCCGCGTGTGCCGGGCCATGAGATTGCGGGCGTGATCGACGAGATCGGCGCTGGCGTGCAAGGCTGGCAGCCCGGGCAGCGGGTGGGCGTGGGCTGGCACGGTGGCCACTGCGGGCACTGTGACAACTGCCGGCATGGCGACTTCGTGCGCTGTGACAACCTGCGCGTGCCTGGCATCAGCTACGACGGTGGATATGCGGAGTACATGGTGGCGCCGCAGGAGGCGCTCGCCCGCATGCCGGACGCGCTTGCGGACGTCGATGCCGCGCCGCTGCTCTGCGCGGGCCTGACTACCTTCAACGCGCTGCGCCACAGCGGTGCGCGCGCCGGGGACGTGGTGGCCATCCTGGGCGTGGGCGGCCTCGGCCATATCGGCGTGCAGTTCGCGCGGCAGATGGGCTTCGTCACCGTAGCCATCGCGCTGGGGCAGGACAAGGCGACGCTGGTGTGCGACCTCGGCGCGCATCACTACATCGACGCCGCCACGCAGGATGTTGCCGAAGCGCTGCAGGCGCTCGGTGGCGCGCGCGTGATCCTGGCGACCGCGAACAGCGGCAAGGCGATGAGCGGCGCGCTCGGCGGGCTGGGCATGAACGGCAGGATGGTCATGCTCGGCTGGACCGAGGAGCCCATCGCCGTCTCGGCCACGCAGTTCATCATGCGCCGCAATGCCGTGGAAGGCTGGCCATCGGGCACGGCCGCGCAATCGCAGGAGACGCTGGCCTTCAGCGCGCTGTCCGGCGTGCGGCCGATGATCGAGCAGTACCCGCTGTCCCGCGCGGCGGAAGCCTACGAACGCATGAAGAGCGGGAAGGCCCGCTTCAAGATCGTGCTGACGCCAGACCCGTCACACTGATCCAACCTATCAACAGGGAATCCCAATCATGAAGGAAAGACAAGGCGGCTGCCTGTGCGGAGCCGTGCGTTACGTGATGAAGGGCGAGCCGGAGACGGCGGCCATCTGCCATTGCCGGCACTGCCAGAAACAGAGCGCCAGCCTGTTCTCGTTCAACCTCTTCGTGAAGGAGGCCAACTTCACGCAGCACGGCGAGACCAGGGTGTTCGAGGACCGGGGCGACAGCGGGCATCCCTCGTATCGCCATTTCTGCGGTAGTTGCGGGTCGCCCATCCTCACCCGGGTGTCGACGATGCCCGGCGTGGTGCTGGTGAAGGCAGGCACGCTGGACAGCCTGGCCGGCATCCAGCCGCCCGGCCTTGAGATCTATACCGATCGCGCGCCGTACTGGCTCGCGCCGGTGGACGGCACGCAGCGCTTCGCGCTCAGCCCCTGAGCGCTGGCGCATCCCCCCTAAACCGGAGCGGCACACATGGTAAGACTGGATATCAACGGCCGGCAGCACACGATCGATGCGCCGCCCGACATGCCCCTGCTGTGGGCGATTCGTGACCTCGTCGGCCTGACGGGCACCAAGTTCGGCTGCGGCATCGCCCAGTGCGGCGCGTGCACCGTCCACCTCGATGGCGTGGCGGTGCGGGCCTGCGTGATGCCGGTCTCGGCCGTTGGCGAGCGCAAGATCACCACGATCGAGGGCGTTAGCGCGACGCCGGCCGGCCAGCGCGTGCAGGCCGCGTGGCGCGCGCTCGATGTCGTGCAGTGCGGCTACTGCCAGTCGGGCCAGGTGATGTCGGCGGCGGCGCTGATCGCCAGCAATCCGAAGCCGAGCGACGCCGATATCGATGCCGCGATGGCAGGCAATATCTGCCGCTGCGGCACGTACAACCGCATCCGCGCCGCCGTCAGGCAGGCCGCGAAGGAAGCCTGACATGCATGGCGATGCACAGGAGACGGACGTCTCGCGCCGAGGCTTCCTCAAGTTCGCCGCGATGGTCGGCGCTGCCGGCGGCGGTGGCCTGCTGTTCGGCTTCAGCGTGCCGGCGCGCAGCCAGGGCGAAGGGCGCCGGTCGGTCATCGGCGGGGATGGCGTGGAGACGCCGCAGCCGGGCGTGTTCGCGCCCAACGCGTTCATCCAGATCGCGCGCAGCGGGCAGGTCACGCTGATCATGCCGAAGGTGGAGATGGGGCAGGGCGTCTATACGTCGATTCCCATGCTGTTGGCGGAGGAGCTGGAAGTGCCGCTGGAGCGCATCACGCTCGTCCATGCGCCGCCCGATGGCAAGCTGTTCAACGACCCGCTGCTGGGCGAGCAACTGACCGGCGCCTCGACCTCGATCCGCTACGCGTGGGAGCCGATGCGCAAGGCCGGCGCCAGCGCGCGGACGCTACTCGTCACGGCTGCCGCGCGGCGCTGGAAGGTCGATCCATCGACCTGTATCGCGCAGGCGGGCCGGGTAACGCATCCGCCCAGCCGCCGCAGCATCGGCTATGGCGAGCTGGTAGACGACGCGGCGAAGCTGCCGCCGCCGCAGGACGTCCGGCTCAAGGCGCCGAAGGATTTCCGGCTGATCGGCACGCGGGTGAAGCGGCTCGACTCCCCGGAGAAGGTCGACGGCACCGCCATGTTCGGCCTGGACGTGCGGCTGCCGGGCATGGTCTATGCGGCGATTGCCACGTGCCCGGTGTTCGGCGGCACGCTGGCCAGCGTCGATGACACGCACGCCCGCAAGATGCCCGGGGTGCAGCAGGTGGTCCGCTTCGACAACGGTGTGGCCGTGATCGGCGCCCACACCTGGGCGGCAAAGCGCGGGCTGCAGGCGCTGGTGATTCGCTGGAACGAAGGGCCGGGCGCCAAGGTATCGACGGAGACGATCGTCGCCGACCTCGTCAAGGCCTCGCGCCGCAGCGGCGCCGTGGCGCGCCGGGAAGGCGATGTCGACAAGGCATTCGCCAAGGCCCGCACGCGCATCGATGCGGTCTTCCAGCAGCCGTTCCTCGCGCACGCGACCATGGAGCCGGTGAACTGCACCGTGCATGTGCGCCCGGATGGCTGCGAAGTCTGGACCGGCACGCAGGTGCCCGGGCGCGTGGTCGATGCGGCCGCCAGGGTCACCGGACTGCCGCCCGGCAAGATCACCGTGCACAACTACCTGCTCGGCGGCGGCTTCGGCCGGCGGCTGGAAATCGACATGGTCACGCAGGCCGTGAAGATCGCCCGGCAACTGCGCGTGCCGGTGAAGGTGGTGTGGACGCGCGAGGAAGACATCCAGCACGACATGTACCGCCCGTACTACTACGACCGGATTTCCGCCGGGCTGGACGATAGCGGCAAGCCGCTGGCCTGGCAGCACCGCATTGTCGGCTCCTCGATCATGGCCCGCTACGCGCCGGCCGCGATGATGCCGAATGGCGTCGATCCCGATGCCGTGGCGGTGGCGGCGGAATTGCCCTACGACCTGCCCAACCAGCTGGTTGACTACGTGCGCCAGGAGCCGCGGGACGTGCCAACGGCCTTCTGGCGCGGCGTCGGGCCCACGCGCGGCGCCTTTGTGGTCGAGAGCTTTATCGACATGCTGGCGCAAGCCGCCAAGGTGGACCCGGTGGCGTACCGGCGGGATCTGCTGCGCAAGTCCCCGCGCGCGTTGTATGTGCTGAACGAGGCGGTGCGGGCCTCCGGATGGAAGCCGGGCGTGTCCCAGGGCAATGGCCGGGGCAGCGGCGTCTCCGTGATGCATGCGTTCGACAGCTTTTTCGCGATGGTCGTCGATGTGACCGTGCAGAACGGCGAGGTGCGCGTGAACCGCGTCACCTGCGTGGTCGACTGCGGCATGGCGGTCAACCCGGACACGATCGAGGCGCAGATGCAGGGCGGCATCATCTTTGGCCTGACGGCGGCGCTCTACAGCCAGATCACGATCCGGGCGGGCCGGGTCGAGCAGAGCAACTTCAACGACTACCGGATGCTGCGCATCAACGAGACACCGGAGATCGACGTCCATATCGTCAAGAGCAGCGAGGCGCCGGGCGGCATCGGCGAGCCGGGAACGTCCGCGCTCCAGCCCGCGCTGGCCAACGCCATCCACGCGGCCACGGGCCGGCGGCTGCACACCCTGCCGGTGGGCGATCAACTGAAGGCGCGCACGTGAGCACAGAAACGATGAACAAGCTGAAATCCACGGGTGCGCTGCTCGGCACCGCGCTGCTGGCGTTCGGGGCGGCGCCCGCACAGGCCGCCACGGCGGTGGACCAGGCGCTGGTCGCGCGCGGCGAGTATCTGGCCAGGCTCGGCGACTGCGTGGCCTGCCACTCGGCGCCGGGCGGCAAGCCCTTCGCGGGCGGGCTGCCGATGACGACGCCGCTGGGCCGCATCTACACCACCAATATCACGCCCGATCCGGCCACCGGCATCGGCGGCTATACGCAGGCGGCGTTCAACCGTGCCATGCGCGAAGGCGTGGCGAAGGACGGCCACAACCTGTATCCGGCCATGCCGTATCCGTCCTACGCCAAGGTCAACGATGCCGACCTGACCGCGCTCTACGCGTATTTCATGCATGGTGTGCCGGCGGTGCGGCAGGCCAACCGGGCGTCCGACATCCGCTGGCCGATGAATATGCGCTGGCCGCTCAAGCTCTGGAACCTCGTCTTCCTCGAAAAGGCCGTCTATAAGGAAAAGCCCGGCCAGGGCGCCGCGTGGAACCGCGGCGCCTATCTGGTGCAGGGGCTGGGGCATTGCGGCTCCTGCCACACGCCGCGTGGCGTCGGCTTCCAGGAGAAGGCGCTGGACGAGGGCGGCAAGGCGTTCCTTGCCGGCGCGCTGCTCGATGGCTGGTACGCCTCGAACCTGACCGGCGAGCACAACGTGGGGCTGGGGCGCTGGAGCGCAGCCGATATCGCGGGGTTCCTGAAGGATGGGGCAAACCGGCACGCGACGGCGTTTGGGCCGATGTCCGAGGTCATCCACAACAGCACGCAGGCGATGACCGATGGCGATTTCGCGGCGATGGCCGCCTACCTGAAGTCGCTCCCGGCACAGGGTGGCAACGGCGCTCCGCCTTACGCGTACGACGCCCGGACGACCACGGTGGCCTTGCAGCGCCCGGCTGGCAACGCCGGCGCGCGGCTATACGCCACGTACTGCATGCAGTGCCACGGCGCGGACGGGCGCGGCGTTGCGCCCCTGCTCGCGCCGCTGGCTGGCAATCCGAACGTGCTGGAGCGCGATGCGTCGTCGCTGATCAACGTGACGCTGCACGGCACGCCGGACCTCGTGATCCGCGGCATTCCGGCGCCGTATCCGATGCCGAAGTACGCCGCCATCCTGAGCGACCGCGACGTCGCCGAGGTGCTGACCTTCATCCGCGCCAGCTGGAACAACAGCGCCCCGGCCGTCAGCCCGGACGCCGTGGAGAAGCTCCGGCGCGAGTGACCCTGCGCCGGTGCTTCACCGGCCGGCGTCAGCTTCCGATATAGGCGGCCGGTCGCCGCTCGACGAATGCCGTGGCGCCCTCGCGGGCGTCGCGGCTGCGCAGCAGCAGCCGCTGCAAGGCCGATTCCTCGAACAGCCCGGCCTCCAGCGTGAGGTCATGGCTGGCGAGCACGGCGCGCCGCGCGGCGATGACGGCCAGCGGACCATTTCCGGCAATCTGGCGCGCGATCTTGAGCGCGGCTGCCTCCAGTCCCGCCTTCGGCACCAGTTCGGTCACCAGCCCGTGGTTCAGGGCGAAGCTGGCATCGAAGGTGTCGCCGGTCAGGATCATCCGCATGGCTACACCCATCCCCGCCACCTTTGCCAGCCGCTGGGTGCCACCACCGCCGGGAAGAATCCCCAGCCGGACCTCCGGCAAAGCGAAAGTCGATTCGGGCGTGGCGAGGCGGATGTCGCAGGCCAGCGCCAGCTCCAGCCCGCCGGCCACGCAGATGCCGTCGATAGCTGCAATCGTCGGCTTGACCACGTCCCCGGCGCCGGTCAGGCCGGCAAAGCTGATGATGGATGTGGGCGCGTCGCTCTCGGCGAGTTCGCGCCGATAGGTGAGATAGTTGCCAATATCGGCCCCCGTGCAGAAGGCGCGACCGCCCCGCGCGGAGAGGACGGCGACTTTGAGTTGCGGGTCGTCGTTGAAGCGCTTCCAGGCGCCGGCCAGCGCCCGGTCGTGTTCGACGTCGAGCGCGTTGTGGCGCTCGGGGCGGTCAATGATGATGTGGGCGATGGCGTGGTCGATGATCTGAAAGTCGATGGACATCTCAAGAATTCCGTTGATAAGAGAGAGGGCTCAGCGCATGGCGTTAGGCAGGCGTTTGGCGGCGGATCGCTCCAGCCACTCAAACGCGCCGTTCACGCCCACGCCGATCAGGCCGACGGTCAGCAGCAGGGCAAACACGCCGGGGGCGTCGAAGTCCCGCTGGGCAGAGAGCAGCAGGCGGCCGATGCCCGGCCGGGTGGCCAGCATCTCGACCAGCAGCGCGACGATGATCGCCAGTGGCGCCGCCACGCGCAGTCCAGCTATCACGCCGGGCAGGATGGACGGCACGTAGATATTCCTCGTCCGGCTCCACGGCGAGAGCCTGAGCGTGTGGCCCGTACTGATCAGTGTGGGATGGATCGATCGCGTTGCCTGCAGGACATTGAGCATCACCGGCCAGACCGTAGCTAGCGCGACTACCGAGATATCCAGCCCGGTGCCGGCGCCGATCAGCAGCATCGCCACGGGGACGATGGTCGGCGGCGGAATCGAGCGCAGGAATTCGAGCGTGGGCGCCACCGTGTCGGAGATGGCACGGCGCGCGCCCAGCGTGGCGCCCATCACCGTGCCGGCGATGCCGGCAACCAGCGTGGCGAGCAGCACGGTCTTCAGCGTGGCGAGGACCGCCAGTTGCAGGTCACCCGCCGCCAGCATGACGGCCGCCTGCGTCAGCCACGTCTGCGGGGGCGGCGCCACCGGCGAGGCAGGGTCGCCCAGCGCCCCCCAGACGCCGAGCAGGGCGATGGGCGTGGCAAGGCTGAGCAGCCCACGGGACATCTTGTTCATGAGCACAGTCCTTTCAGTTGCCCTGGGCCAGTCCAGGAAACAGATGCTTGACGGCGAAGTCCAGCGCGCAGTTCGCGCAGACGCCGAGAATGCCAATGGCGAAGAGATAGGCAAATGTCTCGCTGGCGCGCATGGCCTCCTGGGCGCTGACCAGCCCCCATCCCAGTCCAGCCGGGTTGCCAACCATCTCGGCGACCACGCTGACCACCAGGCATAGGCTGAAGCTGAGCTTGGCGCCCACGAGGATCTGGCGGAACGCAGCGGGCGTGATCACGCAGCGCAGCGCATGCCAGCGACGCAGGTGAAGCGTGCTGACCACCTCGAGGATGCGCGGATGCATCCGTTCGATGCCGGACCGGCTGGCTAGGATCAGCGGCCACACGCTGGCGAACACCGTGACGGTGATCTCGGTCTGCCAGGAGAAGCCGAACACGAGGATGGCGAGCGGAATCAGCGCCACGGCCGGCAGGGGCCGCAATAGCTCGATAAAGAGCGACAGGGCGACGCGCAGCCGCTCGGCGCTGCCGAGCGCCATGCCGAGCGGGATGCCGATCAGCAGGCAGATCACCCAGCTGGCGATGGCCGCGGCAAAGGTATGCAGCGCATCGGCCGGCAGCCGGCCACTGACCAGCGTCTCTAGCAGGGTCTGGCCGATCTCCACGGGCGAGGGCAGGATGCTGGGCCCCTCCTGGGCCGTGGCCGCGAGTTGCCAGGCCACGAGGAGGGCAGCCGGGAGCAGCCATTGGCGCGTTTGCCGCAGGCGGGGCGTCATCGGGCCGCTCCGTGCAGGCGCTCCAGCAGCTCATGACGCGCGTGGAGGTACTCGGGCATCTCCTTGGTCGAAATCTGGTCGCGCGTGGCGGGCAGCGCAGGACGCAGCTCCGAGGTAATCCGCCCCGGCGAGCCGGCGAGCAGGATGACGCGGTCGCCCAGATAGACTGCCTCGTCCACATCGTGCGTGATGAAGACGATGGTGGTGCCAGTGCTGGCCTGAATGTGCCGAAGCTGGTCCTGGAGCTTGGCCTTGGTCATGGCGTCCAGCGCGCCGAATGGCTCGTCCATGAGCAGTACCTTGGGCTGCAGCGCCAGTGCGCGGGCGATTTGCAGTCGCTGCTGCATGCCGCCGGACAGCTTGGCGGGATACTCCCGGGCCGCCTGCTGCAGGCCGACCATGGCCAGCGCGGCGTCGATGCGGTCGTCCAGTGCCGCGCCGGAGACCTGTTCCTCGATGCCGAGGGCCACGTTGCCGCGCACCGTCCGCCACGGCAGCAGCGCGTTGCCATAGTCCTGGAACACCGTCACCACACCCGCCGGCGGGCCGCTGAAGGCGGCACCTTCATAGAAGACGGCGCCGCCGGTCGGCGCACAGAACCCGCCGAGCGCGCGCAGCAGGGTGGTCTTGCCCGTGCCGGAGCCGCCCACCATGCAGAGGAACTCGCCCCGGCCGATATTCAGGTCGATGCCCTGGAGAATCGTCTTCTCCCCACTTGCCGACGTCAGTCTGACTTCCGCCTGCTCACAGCAAAATACCGATGCGTTCATAGGTCGTGAACTAGTTGAGGCTGGCGCCGATGGCGCTTGCTTTCTCGTTGATGGCGCCGACGGCGACGGCGGTCTGGATCCAGGTGTCGATCTCGGCATCGCCGAGGCGGGTGGTGTAGGCCGGCAGATGGACCGAGGCTGCCACCGCATCGGGCAGGCGGGTCCACTTGGCCAGCACCGCGCGTGACGCCTGGTCGTTCTTCTGGATGTACTGGATGGCGTCGTTGAGCGCGGCGCGCCAGGCCGCCACGGCGCCCCGGTTGTCACGGGCCCACTGGCCGCTCGCCATCCAGCAGGTCAGGATCACCGGGTCGGCCACGCCGAGCATGGGGTTGCCGAGGGTACGCACGCCCACCTTCATCGACGCCGAGGCGTAGGGTTCGACGATCTCCGCCGCCGCCACGCGCCCCGCCGCCAGCTGGTCGCCCATATTGGCGAAAGCCATCTCCTGGAAGCGGACGGCCTTGGGGTCCACGCCGCGCTGCCGCAGCGCATTGAGCGTGGCGATGTGGATCACCCCGTTGAGCGAGGGCGTGGCCACGACCTGCCCCTTGAGGTCGGCCAGGTCCCGGATCGGGCTGTCGGCGCGGGTCACCAGCCGCATCTGCTGGTTGGCCGTCAGCTCCTGCGTATTGCCCGCGATGCCCACGACATCGAGCTTCCGCAGCCGCGCCTTGATGATGTCGATGGGCGTGCACCCGGAGACCTCGAACTGCCGGCCCAGCGCGCCGACCACGGTGGAGACGTTCTGGACGGTGGTGATGTCCACGTCCAGCCCGTGCGCCTCGAACATGCCCTTGTCCTTGGCAATCCACAGCGGCAGCCATGCCGCCGAGACCACGGACGCCACGCGCACCTTGGTTCTGGCCGGGGTTTGCGCCATCGCGGTGGGCGGTTGGGCGAATGCCAGCCAGGTCAGCAGGAAAACCAGCAGCCGGAAGCGTGTCGTCATCGAAGTCTCCTTGTATCCTTGTAGGGTTAGTCAAACATTAGTATCTTTGTATAAAGATACTTTACGCAAAGATAGCAAGCGCCCGAGACAATTTCTTATATGGATAAACACGATTTGATAGACACATTCGATGAAGAGTGGGCGCGCGTGCGGCCTGATCTCGTCACGGACCACGTGCTGGTGCTGGGCCGCATCCTGCGGATTCGCGATCTGGCGATGAGGGCGTCCGAGCGGTGGCTGGCGCCTCACGGCATCACCTGGGACATGTTCGACATGATTGCCACGCTGCGGCGCACCGGGCCGCCCTATGCGCTGAACCCCAGCGCGCTGTCCCGGGCGCTGCTGCTGTCATCCGGCGCCATGACCCTGCGGATCGACCGGGTGGAAAAGCGCGGGCTGGTGAGGCGGGAGCCCGATCCCAGCGACCGGCGCGGCACGCTGGTGGTGCTGACCGAGCAGGGGCTGGAACTGGCAGACGCCGTGCTCACCGCGCATTTCAAGGAAGCCAACCAGTTGCTGGATTGCCTGTCCCCTACGGAGCGCTCTTCGGTGGCCAGGAGCCTGCGCAAGATCCTGCTGCAACTGGAAGACCCTGCCGGCAACGCGCCCGGCAACTAGGGCTAGCCAGTGCGGCAGGAAAACATCACATCGAAAACGTTATCGATTCTATTCCCCCGTATTTTCCCTGATAACGCATAGATCGATATTGACTCCCCAGGGTGCTGGGCCTACTGTACCGAAAACGTTTTCGAAACAGCGGGACCGGGCTAGCGGGATATGTTTAGGCTTGCGGGTTCGATCCAGCACCCTGGGGATGACCATGAAACGCTTGAAGCTCTTCTTTTCGATCCTGACCGTATGCTGCGCGGGCAGTGCCGGTGCACAGACGGCCGACTGGCCGCACAAGCCGGTCAGGCTGGTAGTGCCTTATGCCGCAGGCGGCCCGGTCGACAATCTGGCGCGCGCACTCTCGGCGCAGCTCGCCACGCTTTGGGGCCAGCCGGTGGTGGTGGACAACCGGCCGGGCGGCAATGAGGTCATTGGCGCGGCGGCGGTGGCCAAGTCGCCGGGCGATGGCTACACCCTGCTGCTGGCCACCGATGCCGCCGCCACCTTGAATCTGTACGTGTTCAAGAAGCTTCCGTACGACCCGATCAAGGAACTGGCGCCGATCACGCGGGTGGCCATGGCCAATATGGCAATCGCCGTCTCGCCGTCGCTGCCGGTGACGGACCTGCGCAGCTTCGTGGCCTATGTGAAGGCGCATCCCGGCCAGGTGAGCTACGGCTCGGCGGGCATTGGCAATACCACCCACCTCGCGCTGGCGTGGTTCGCCAAGGAGAACGGGCTGGAAATGGTCCATGTACCGTACAAGGGTCTCGCGCCGGCCCTGCAGGACGTGATGGGCGGCACCATCCAGGTGACGATTGGCGCGGGGTCAGTGGTCGGCCCGTTCGCGCAGGGCGGCAAGGTCAAGGCGCTGGGCATCAACGGGGCCAAGCGGGCTTCGATCCTGCCAACTGTGCCGACGTTTGCTGAAGCGGGGTATCCGAAGCTCGACGCCAGCTTCCCGTTCAGCCTGCTCGCCCCGGGTGGCACCCCGGAGGCGCTGCGCCAGAAGATCTACGCTGACGTGAAGAAGGTGGTCATGAACCCGCAATTCCGCAGTGACAATCTCGAGAAATACGCGCTGGACCCGGTGCTGGACTCGCCCCAGGAATACGCCAAGGCGCTGGTCAAGGACCGTGCGCTGGCGGTGGAGAAGGTCAAGGCCTCCGGCGCCCAGTTGGACTGAATCCCCCACCAGGACGGCGGCGGCGGCTCCCTGTCAGGGGGCCGCCGCCGCCGAATGCATTTCTGCTTCAATCACACCACTGCCCCATGGAAGACGACGTCTATTTCTATCGCCCGGATGCCGGCCACGGCCTGCCCCATGATCCATTCAAGGCGATTGTCGCGCCGCGCATCATCGGCTGGATTTCGAGCCTGACCGCCGCCGGCACCCCCAACCTCGCGCCATACAGCTTCTGCACGGCAATGTGTTCCGACCCGTACATCATTGCCTTCTCCAGCGAGGGGTACAAGGACAGCGTTCGCAATATCGAGGCGACGCGTGAGTTCGCGTGGAACTTCGTCAGCCGGGAGCTGGCCGAGAAGATGAACGCCACGTCCGAGCCGGTGGACCCCCAAGTCGATGAATTCCGCCTCTGTGGCGTAGCGCCGGCGCCCGGGCGCGCCATCCGCGCGCCGCACGTGGCGGCGTCTCCGGCCGTACTGGAATGCAAGCTGCTGGATGTGCGCGAAATCAAGGACCTGAACGGCGACGGCACCGACCACTGGCTGGTGCTGGGCCAGGTGGCCGGCGTGCATATCCGCCGCGAGTATCTGCGCGACGGCCTATTCGACACCTTCCTCGCTAACCCCGTGCTGCGCGCCGGCTACCGGGCGGACTACATGCACAGCGGCCAGCGGCTGGAACTGTATCGACCTTATTGAATGACCGGGGCCGATACCGGCCCCGGTAGAAGAAAGCCCCCGCGACTCCTGGAGTGGCGGGGGCTTATGTTTTCCGACCGTTGACCGGACTGGGCTAGCGGCGCCGCCTGAGCTGTTCGAGATGCCGGGCGTGGCGGTGCCGCACGGTCCAGATCAGCGCGCGCAGCACGGTCGCACCGGAAGCTCTGACGGCCTCGGTGCAGCGCTCCAGATCGGCTTCGGCCGGAAAGATGCGCAGTTCCGCTGCGCTGCCCAGCGCCACAGCCATCTCCGAGATCGACCGGGCGGCAATGGCATTGCGCAGCAGGCTGTCCAGCCGCTGCTGTACCGCATGGTCCCGGTCGTCCGCGCCCCGGGCGCCGTGCCGGACGTCCTTCACGCACGCGCGGATGCGATGCAGCAATTCGCTGGTGGACAGCGAATCGCCGGCATGCACGGCTGGGGCCCGGGTCATGCGTGTGCCCCTGTCGTCAGGCTTCGTCAGCGGGGCGCAGATGCGCGCTGGCTTCGTGCTCGATGCGCAGGTAGAGCGTTTCCGCCATCGGCTGGCGCATTTCCTCGAGGATGTGGCCGACCAGTCCGACCGAGCGCGCGGCCACGGCGAGGCCCCGGCAGATCTTCCAAGAAATGCCCATCTCCGAGGCCACCGCGGCCATCGCGCCGGTGACGTTGACGGGGAGGGGCCGGTTGGCCTGCTGCGTCGCCTGTTCGCCCAGCGCCACCATCAGCTTGATGTACGGGCCATCGAAGCCGGTTTCCTGGGCGACGTTGAACAGCGCCGGGGCGCGCGGGTCGATGGGCTTGTGGAAGGGATGGCCGATGCCCGGGAGGATCTCCTTCCGGCTGCGATAGCCCGCCACGATGTCGGTGGCCAGCGCGTTCATGTCGACGTCATCGCTCACGTCCCTGCCCGCGAGCGATTCCTGCAGCAGGCGCGCGGCGTTGTCCAGCGAGCCGACGAACACCGAGCCGAGCCCCAGCAGGCCGGCGGCCACGGCAGCCTGCACCGCCTCGGGCGCGCCGCAGTAGGTCATGCGGGTGGCCAGCGAGGACGGCGTGATGCCGTGCTCCACCAGGATCACCATCATCGCGTTGAACATGCGCAACTCGTTGTCGTCCGCCGGCAGCCGGCCGAAGATCTGCAGGAAGGCCATCTGGCCGAAGTCCAGCTTGCCGACGATGTCATCGCACAGGTCGAGGCCATGGATTACCACGCGTTTCGGCGTGGCCCAGGCGATGTCAGATTTGATTTCCTTGAGTTTCATGGCGTCTTCCTCGTGTTGTCTTGGGGGTTCGGTGCGGGTTGAAGGTGTCCCTTCGCGAGATCGCGCAGGACGTGCTTGAGAATCTTGACCCCATTGGGGCCGTCCACCTGCGGGAAGCTGTCCAACGCCACGATGCGCCGGGGCAGCTTGAACCCCGCGATGCCGCGCTTGCAGAACTCCAGCAGCGCCGCTTCGCTCACGTCTGCTGCCCGGGTGCGGATGAAGGCCACCGCGACATCGCCTTCGCCCTCCTGGTGAACGCCCACCACCTGCGCTGCCGCCACCGCCGGATGCGTGACGAGGAATTCCTCGATCTCGGCCGGGTCCACGAGGTAGCCGCGCAGGCGCAGCGTGTCCTTGAGGCGCGACAGGTACTGGAACGCGCGGCCCTGCGCCCGGGCGAGGTCACCTGTGCGCAGCCAGCCATCGGCGGTAAAGGCGTCCGCCGTGGCGGTCGGGTTGTTGAGGTAGCCGGCCGTCACGTTGTAGCCGCGCAGCTGCAATTCGCCCTGTTCGCCTTCGGGGACGACTTCGCCGGTCGCGGGATCGACGATGCGAAACGAAATCACGGGCGCAACCGGGTGGCCTCCGGCCAGCCGGCGTTCGTCGCCAGTCGCGTTGGTATCGCGCAGCGCGGCCAGCGCGAAGCATTCGGACATCCCGTAGACGGCGGTGAGCGGCACCTGCCAGTCGGCCCAGGCCTTGTCGGTGATGCGGCTGCCCAGCCCCGCGAACTCGGCGAAGCCGCCCCGGCGCCAGTTTCGGAAACTGTGGACGGGCACGCTCAGGACCATGTCGAGCATGGCGTCGGAGCCGTAGAAGTGGGTCACTGCATGGCGTTCCATGGCCTCGGCCGCGGCCTGCGCCTTGAACACGGGCAGGAACACGCAGGCCGCGCCTGCTGCCAGCGAGGAGATCGCCAGGACGAAGCCCATCACGCCGTAGAGGGGCAGGGCGCAGAGGGTGGCATCTCCGGGCCGCATGTCCGTGGCCGCCGCCACGTTTAGCGCGTGCGTGACGATGCCGGACTGCGTGTGCACGGCCAGCTTGGGTTTGCCGGTGGTGCCCGAGGTGCTGAACGTGCACCACGGGTCCAGTCCCTCGCCGAGGCTTTCCTCGCGCACGGGATAGGCGTCCCACATGAACTCGCCGCTCACCGGCACGTCCACCACATGCTCCAGCGCGCTGACGGCGTGCTGGATGGCCGAGGCGGCCTCGATATAGTCGAAATCCAGGAAGCGGGTGGGCACCACCAGCATCCGCGCCTGTGCGGTATTCACTACATGGAGCGCTTCGGCCGTTTTCAGCCGTGTGCTGACGGGCACCACCAACACGCCCAGCTGCGCCGCGCCGAACAGCAGTTGCAGCCAGACGGCGCCATCGGGAATCCAGACGGCGAGCGTGTCGCCCCGGCGCAGGCCCCGCTCCCAAAGGAAGCTGGCCGCGCGCTGGGACGCCTGCTGGAGTTCGCCCCGGGTGACGGGTTTGCCTGCCTGATGGAAGGCGGGCAGGTGCGGATCATGCGCGGTTAGGATTTGCTGATACATGAATCCGTCCCTCACTGCGCCAGCGCGGCGCGAGCAATCTGCAGGCGCTGCATCTCGGAGGTGCCTTCGCCAATGCGGAATGCCCGCGCGTCGCGGTAGAAGCGCTCGACCGGCAGCTCGCACATATAGCCCATGCCGCCGAAGATCTGGAGCACGCGGTCAGACACGCGGCAGCCCATTTCGCTGGCGAACAGCTTGGCGCGGGAGGCGGCGATGCGCGCCGCCGGGTCGCCGGCTTCGATCAGTTCCGCCGCCCGGCCGATCAGCAGGCGTGCGGCTTCGATATCGACGTCGTTGTCGGCGAGCATGAACTGGATGCCCTGATGCTGGCCGATGGCGTTGCCGAACGCCTTGCGCTCATTCGCATACTCGCAGGCCATGGCCTGGCCCCGCGCTGCCAGGCCCAACGAGCGGCTGGCGGAGAGCAGGCGGTCCTGATTGATCGACTGCATCATGCCGAGGAAGCCGGCGTTGGGCGCGCCGAGTACGTCTTCGTCCGGGACGAAGCAGTCCTCGAGCGTGAAGCCGTTGAGGTGGTAGCCCCGCCAGCCCATCTTCTTGTAGCGCGTCATGCCGACCACGCCGGGGTTGCCCTGCCGGACGATAAAGGTGCCGAAGCGGTCCTTCAGCGAAGCGGCCGGGTCGGTTACGGCCAGGACGATGATGTAGTCCGCGGTTTCGGCATGGGAGATGAAGTGCTTGCTGCCGGTGAGCGTCCAGCCGCCCGGCACCTTGACCGCGCGGGTCTTCAGGCCGCCAAGGTCGGAGCCTGCGTTCGGCTCGGTCAGTGCGTAGGTGATGGTTTTCTTGCCGGACAGCACATCGGGCAGGAAACCGGCGCGCTGCGCGGCGTTGGCCTGCGTCAACTGAAGCGGCAGGTGGCCAAAGACTTCGCTCAGCGGCACCGACGTGTAGGTCAGCTCCTCCAGCACCACGACCTTGGCGGCGGCGGAGAGGCCGGGGCCCCCAATGGATTCGGGCAGGTTGAAGCCGTATAGGCCCAGCCCAGCCACCTCGGCGCGCAGTTGCGCCAGCAGGTCGAGTTCGACGTCGTCGTCGGTTTCGATCTGCTGTTCGAGCGGGACCAGACGCTGCCGGACGAAGCGCCTGGCGGTCTCGCGGATCATGGAAATCTCGGTGTCTTGGGAAGTGTCGTACATGGTGTGCTCCTCGCCGGGGTTTTAGCGGATCATCGAAAACGTTTTCGAAAGGGTAGTGTTTGAACCAGGGGAAGTCAAGCAGATGGGGCAAAGTCCTGCGGAAAACGGTTTCGGGCCGGATAGGCGCAGCCCAGCGCGGTGAGCGATAATGTTGCCCAAAGCACCTCGGGAATCCCAAGTGGACATCAAGGAATTTGCAGCTCATCTGAAGCTGTCGGTCAGCACGGTCTCCAAGGCGATGAACGGCCGGGCGGACGTCAGCCGTGACACGCGCGAACGCGTGCTGAAGGCTGCGGCGGAACTCGGATTCAGCCCGGACCCGGCTGGCCGGCGCCTGCGCCGCCAGTCGTCGGACACGATTGGCTTTGTGATCTCGGCGCCGCAGACGCAGTTCGCGCATCCGTTCTTCCTGAACATGCTGTCGGGGATCGACGAAGCGCTGGATGGCACCAACTACCAGGTGATCATCGCGTCCGGCCGCACCGTGGAAACGGAAATCGACGTTTTCAAGCGGCTGGTGGAGAAGCAGCGCGTGGATGCGCTGCTGTTCGGCCGTACGCGCCGGCACGATGAACGGATCGAATATCTGCTGGAACGGGACATCCCGTTCGTGGCCTTTGGCCGCAGCGAGAGCTCGCAGGACTTTCCGTTTGTCGATATCGACGCAACCGTGGTGGGCCGGGATGGCTGCGGGCGCTTTATCGCGTTGGGTCACCGCCGGATTGCGCTGGTGCACCCGCCCGAGTACCTGATGTTCAGCTACTGCCAGCGGCTTGGCTATGAAGAGGCGCTGCGCGCGGCCGGCATTCCGCTCGACCCGGCACTGTGCGTGGAGGAAGCCATGACAGAGGAGGGCGGGCTGCGCGCTGCACGTGCGCTGCTGGCGCTGCCCAATCCGCCCACGGCTTTTGTCTGCGGGCAGGACATGGTGGCAGTGGGCGTGATGCGGGCGATTGCCGAGGCCGGCAAGGTCGTGGGCCAGGGCATTGGCGTGATCGGCGGCGACGACCATCCCGTGGCGCGGCTCGTGACGCCGCCCCTCACCACCTTCACCGCCGAAACCAATCGCGTCGGCAAGCGCCTGGTGGAAATGCTGCTCGCCCGGCTAGACGGCGCGGACCCCAGGACCTTGCAGGAAGTCTGGCGGCCCGAGCTGATCCTCCGTTCGTCTGACGGCCCGCCCAGACCCCGCTAATCCCCTTCGATGATCGACCCGGCGCAAGCTTTGCCTTGTGCCGTGCCGCTCTGCATGCTATCTTTTACGAAAACGTTTTCGAACAAACCGGAACCGTATGGAGGGACAGGATGACGAGGTTGGAAAGTGCGGAAAGCGCCAGTTTTTCGACGCGTTTAAGGCTGCGCAACGGCGACACGGACCAGTTCCGGCACGTCAATAACGCGGCGATCGCCACCTGTTTCGAGGAAGCGCGGATGGCGATCTTCCAGCAGGCCGATCTGGCGCCCTGCATGGCAGGCAAGACCGTCGTGGTGGCGCACCTGGCCATCGATTTCCTCAGCGAGGTGTTCTACCCGGGTGAAATCGAAGTCAGAACCACGCCCGTGGCGGCCCGGAATACCTCGTTCGAACTGATGCAGGGGCTTTATATGGGCGACACCCTCTGCGCACGGGCCAAGGCGATCTGCGTGCTGATGGATGCCGCGCAAGCCCGGCCCACGCCGCTCCCTGATGCCTTCCGCGACCGCTTAACCCTCAGACCTTGCGCGTGACCATGAAAACCTTCACTACCTTGATTCTCGACGTCCGGGATGACATCGCCGTCATCACGCTGAATGACGTGCAGCGGCGCAATGCGCTGTCCCGGCGGATGGTCGGCGACATGTTCGACGCCATCGAGTCCAGCCAGGCGCAGGGCGCCCGGGCGCTGGTGATTGCCGCCAATGGGCCGACGTTCTGCGCCGGCGCCAATATCGATGACCTGCGCGATGGCTGGATGGAGCAGGCCGACCCCCGGACCGACCCCGCCTTGCTGTTCCGCCGGCTGGCGGAAGAGAAGCGGATCGTCGTGGCGGCGGTGCAGGGGCCGGCCGTGGGCGGCGGCTTCGAGCTGACGCTGGCCTGCGATCTGGTCATCGCGGAAGAGGGGGCGTGGTTCGCGCTGCCCGAGGTGACCCGGGGCGTCATCCCCAATACCGGGCTGGCGCTGCTCCAGCACATCGTCGGTACCCGGCAGGCACTCGAACTTGTACTCACCGGGAAGCGATTGCCGGCGCCCGAGGCGCTGCAACGTGGGCTGGTAAATGAAGTGGCGGAGAAGGGCGCGTCGCTGGGCCGGGCCTTCGAGCTGGCGAAATCCATCGTCGCCAACGCCCCGCCGGGCGCGCTGGCGGCGGCAAAGGGCCACCTCCACGCCCATGCCGGCTATGACTGGGGCCGGGTGGTCCGCTCTGTGTCCGACGTGCCGCGTGCCGAATGGCAGGAAGGGCTGGATGCCTTCACCGAGAAACGCGCGACGGATTTCGACCGCCTCTGGCAGGCCAGCCAAAGGCGGCAACAGGCATGATCGAGTACATCAACCATGCCAGCGCGCCGTTGCCGCGCGGCCATTATTCCCAGGCGGTCAAGGCGAATGGCTTGATATTCGTGTCGGGCCAGCTCCCGATTATGTTGGGCGATGACCTGAAAATCCCGGCCGGCCTCGACGCCCAGGTCAGGCAGGTGTTCGACAACCTGAAAGCCATCCTGCTGGCCTCGGGCAGTTCGATGCAGAACCTGGTCAACGTGCAGATATTCATCGCCGATATCGCCAACTGGCCCCGGGTGAATGAACTCTATGCCCAGATCCTCGGTGACGGCCCGGCGCCGGCGCGCACGGTGGTCCCGTGCCCGACCATCCACTATGGCGCGGAACTGGAAGTCAATGCGATAGCCGTGGCCTAGACGGCGCCGCAGCGCCCCATCAGCAAATGGTGCTCCGCTTAGGAGCTTTTCTGGCCATCCTGTTTTCCGGGATGGCTTTTTTTTGCATTTTTCCCGCTGGTGGGCGGCATGCGTCACAGCGCAACACTTTTCATGCCGATTATCGATAGTTGTTAATTCGATGAAAGAAAAATTGACTTCCGTAAGACCGCGAAGTGGAGAAGGATCAGGCACGAAACCAGATTTCAGGGAGCCTGCCATGAGACGCATTGCGGTATCGAGCCTGCTTGCCGTTTCGCTCTGGGGCTGTAGCCACGCGCCATCGACGCCTCCGGCGGCTCCTGCGCCCCCCAGCGCTTCCAAATCGAACGCGGCGCCGCCCCCGGCCCCGGCTGCGTCTTCGTCCGCGCCCCCAGCGGCCAATGCCGTGGACCCGGCTGTGGTGCAGGCGCTGCAGAAGATGGGCGCC
This sequence comes from Cupriavidus sp. 10L45, assembly GCF_056395225.1. NCBI lineage: Bacteria > Pseudomonadati > Pseudomonadota > Betaproteobacteria > Burkholderiales > Burkholderiaceae > Cupriavidus > Cupriavidus sp. 10L45. Next base: position 126,840 of record NZ_JBFTJC010000004.1, on the reverse strand, counting down.
TATCTCCAGACGCTGCGGACGTTCGAGGCGCAGGTGGACCTCTCCGGCGAGCGGGTGCTCCAGGACGGCCAGAAGCTGCTCCACATGGCCACGGCCAAGGTGGACGTGCAACGCCCGAACATGCTGCGCGCCGAGATGCGCAGTGCACGGTCCGCGCGCGACCTGATCTACGACGGCAAGACGGTCGTGCTCTACCTGCCCGAGCAGAAGTACTACTCGAAGGCGCCGTTCACGGAGAACCTGGACGCGCTGGGGAACCGGCTGCAGGAGCGGTACGGCATCGAGCTGCCGGTGGCGGACCTGTTCCTCTGGGGCACGCCCCAGGCGCCGCTCGACAACATGACCTCGGCGATGAATGCCGGCCAGGACGTGGTGGAGGGCGAGGTTTGCGACCACTATGCCTTCCGCCAGGGCAATGTCGACTGGCAGATCTGGATCGCCACCGGCGCGCGGCCCCTGCCGCGCAAGCTGGTCATCACCAATCGGGCCGATGAGGCACGCCCGCAATCGGTCTCGCTGATCCGGTGGCGCATCAATCCGGGCTTCAATGCATCCCGCTTCGCGTTCACGCCGCCCCAGGGTGCCACCGAGGCGAAGTTCGTTCCGCTGAAGTCTCAGTAAAGGAGCTGCATCATGCATCAGGCTATTGGGAAGGGCTTCTTGCTGTCGATGGCCGTGATCTTCCTCGCCGCAGCCACGGCGTGGGCCCCTCTGGCGGACGCGCGTCCCGGAGGTGGAGGCGGGCACGCAGGTGGAGGCGGGCACGCGGGCGGCGGCAATCGTGCCGCGGCGGCGCCGGCGCGGGGCGGCGGTGGCGCGCAGCACGTCAACAACCAGAACGTGGATGCGCGCGCGAACAACGTGCGCAGCAACAGTGTCAACAGCGTCAATGCCAACCGCGACGTGAACGTCAATTCGAACCGCAACGTAAACGTGAACGTGGAAGGGGGCGGCGGGTGCTGCCACAACGGCTGGGACAATGACTACCACCCCGTGGCGACGGCCGCCGCCGTGACCGCCACGGTGGCCGTGACCTCCGCCGTGATTGGCTCCATGGTTCGCACCGTGCCGCCCGGCTGCGCGCCGGTCAACTATGGCGGCATGGTGTACCAGCAGTGCGGCACCACGTGGTATCAGCCGCAAGGCACGCAATACGTGGTTGTGAATCCACCTTACTGACGGGCATGCGAATTTCCCTTTTTGACCGCCGGCTGGCTGCCGGCCTGATCCTGATCGCCCCGCTGCTGCCTGCCCATGCCGAAGACTCCGCGGAGCTGGCAAAGAAACTCAGCAATCCGGTGGCCGCCCTGATCAGCGTGCCGCTGCAATTCAACTACGACCGGGGCATCGGCCCCGTGCATGACGGCGAGCGGCTGACGATGAACATCCAGCCGGTGGTGCCGATCACGCTCAACGCGGACTGGAACGTGATCTCGCGCACCATCCTGCCCGTGACGCACCAATCGTCCCTCACCCCCGGTTCCGGCACACAGACCGGCCTTGGCGATACGCTGCAAAGCCTGTTCTTTTCGCCGAGGCAGCCTACGGCAGCAGGGCTGGAAGCAGTCGCAATGGAGCGTGCCGATTCACGCGGGCATCAGCAAGCTCGTCAAGTTCAAGGATCGGCCGGTCAGCTTCGCCTTGTTCGCCACGTACTGGGCCGAGGGGCCGGTCAGCGGCCCGCACGGCTGGGGCGGGCGCGCGGTGGTGACCTTCCTGTTTCCCAAGTGATGAAAGGCGGTGCGGCCTAGCGCCAGGCGTAGGCGATGCCGGCGCCGTAGGTCACCTGGTTGCGCGTGCCGCGCTGCGTGACGATCGGGCTGTCGGCGGCGCTGCCGGTGATGCGCTGGTAATAGATCATCGCGCCCGCGTACCAGTGCTGGTCGATCCGATAGATCGCCCCGAGCCAGCCCGTGCCCTGCTGCAGGCCGCCGCCGGGCGTGTAGACGGGCAGGCCGCTGGCAGCGCTGTCTTCCGCAGTCACGCCGAAGTAGGTCCGGTTGAAACTGCCGCTCACCCACGTCAGGCCCACACCGAGCCCGAGCATCATCCGCGTGTGCACGGGCACCCAGAAGGTGCCCGTCGCCGACACGCGGGCCCCGCCATACACGATCCCCGCGTTCGTCAGCACATTGATCCCCCCGCGCAGCCGGTACGGAATGCTGCCGGGATGGATGTACTCGTAGCTGATGAAGCCGCCGGCTTCCCCGGTGGTGTCGATCTCGTGGATTTTGGAGACGACAGCGTCATCCACATCGTTCCGTCCCAGGCGAAGGGAGACGGCCGGGCCGTACTGGAAGCCCGTCAGGCTGCCGAAGTTGAACTGGGCGTAGGGGCCATACCATTCCAGCAGCCGGCCGCTTTCCGTGGTGTAGCGCAGGCCCGGCAGCACCCCGATCATGCGTTCGTTGCCGCCGGCGTACTCGGTGGTGGAGCCCACGCCAACCCCAAACATGTTCGGGATGGTGCTCGGCAGGTCGAACGGAGAGGCCGTCGCCGTGGTGGCGGCGCCGGTCATCAGCAGCATGCCGAGGATGCGGCCCAGCGCAGGCGTCCGGCGGCGGGAGCGGCGCGCGCTCATCGTGGGGGTCTCCTTGCGGCGAACCCGCGCAGGCACACGCGGGGGCTGACAATTCGCGGATTGTGCGACGGCCCGCCCGGCAAGGGAATTCAGTCTTTTCGGGCGGCGCGTTAAGTGAATTCGAGTCCTCCCCGGGACATCGCAAAAAAACACGCAGGGCGGCTTCGAAAGGATTCACTTGGATGCATCCGGTGGCTCCACCAAGATGCAGTATCTCGGGGTTCCATCATGCATGTCCGTTACCTCCGCCGCTTGTGTGTGTCGATATGTGTGTCGATTGGCCTGGCAGGCGCCGCCATGCCCGGGCGGGCGGACGAGCCGGTGGAAGTGGTGGAAGCGGTGGGCGCGCCGGCCAGCAAGGAAGAAAAGCAGGGCTGGATCGACCGGATCCTCACCAAGCTCGGCGCATCGGACGCCGTGGACGTGAGCCAGGGCATCGACTGGGGCGTGCTGCCGGGGCCGTTCTACAACCCGGAAATGGGCTTCGGCATTGGCGCGGCGGCCATCGGCCTCTACAAGCCGGGCAACGCCGCAGAGGAGACGCAGCTATCCACGCTGTCGATTCGCGGCTTCGGCACCGTGAAGGGCGCCTACGGCATCTCGATCGAGAACAACACGTTCTTTGCCGACGACAGCTACCGCTTTCTCATCGAGGCGGATCTCATCAACATGCCCACCGCCTACTGGGGCATCGGCTACGGCAGTGCCATCGACAACGCCAACAAGGAAGCCTTCACGCGCAAGGAGGTGGTACTGCAGCCCAAGATCATGATGCGGGTGCGTCCCAACATCTACTTGGGGGCGGGATGGAGCTTGCAGTACGACGATGCGGTGAAGCTGGAGCGCGGCGCCGACAGCAAGCTGGCGACCGACCCGCATGGCCCCCGCGTGCTCAGTTCCGGGGTCAGCGCGCATTTCTCGTACGACACGCGGGACTTCATCCCCAATCCCTACCGGGGCGAATCGCTGCTGGCCAACGTCACCGTCTACCGCCGCGAACTCGGCAGCGACACCGATATGGAGAACGTGGAACTCACGTTCAACAAGTACTTCCGCATGCGCGAGCGCGATGTGCTGGCCTTCGACGCCTACGCCAACATGAACTGGGGCGACGTGCCCTGGGACATGATGGCTACCCTCGGCAACAACAAGCGGATGCGCGGCTACTTCTCGGGCCAGTTCCGGGACAAGGTGATGGCGGGGGTGCAGGCCGAATACCGCTGGCACATCGCGGGGCGGCAGGGCATGGTGTTCTGGCTCGGCACCGGGGCGGTCAGCCCCAATGTGGGGGCGCTGTTCCGGGGGCACTGGCTGCCGAATGGCGGCATCGGCTACCGCTTCGAGTTCAAGCCGCGGGTCAATGTTCGCTTCGATGCCGGCGTGGGGCGCAACACGAAAGGCGTGTATTTCCAGATCAATGAGGCGTTCTGATCTTCACAAAAATGGACCTTCACAAAAATGTCACATTAACGTCACAATAGCGCTTCGGTCCGCCGCCGTGTAGAGAGGGGCCGCCTCCGGAGACAAGACGATGACGTTGTTCGCTGCCCGCCGTGCCCGGCAAGCCCTGGCCGTATTGGCCCTTACCCCGCTGGCCTTCGCGGCCGGCGTTGCCCACGCCGCCTGGCCCGAGAAGCCGATCCGGATGGTGGTGGGATTTCCGCCTGGCGGTCCGGTGGACACGCACGCGCGCATTCTGTCGGAGAAGCTCCAGCCCTTGCTGGGCCAGTCCGTGGTGCTGGACTACAAGGCCGGCGCGGCCGGCAATATCGGTTCGGACAGCGTGGCCAAGGCGGCGCCGGACGGCTATACGCTGTTGATCGCCAATACGGGCCAGATGTCGATCAACAATTCGCTGTATCCCAAGCTGCCGTACAGCATGCCGAAGGACTTCGCGCCCGTGGCGCGCACCGCGCTGATCCCGCTGGTCATGGTGATCAACAACAACGTGCCGGCACGGAATCTCAAGGAATTCATCGCCTATGCCAAGGCGAACCCGGGCAAGCTCAACTTCGCTTCGGGCGGTAACGGCGGGATCTCGCACCTGATGCCGGAGATGTTCAAGCAGGCATCGGGCACCTTCATCGTTCACATCCCGTACAAGGGCAGTGCGCCAGCGCTGACGGACGTCATGGGCGGGCAGGCCCAGATGATGGCCGATTCGATTCCGCTCTTCACCCAGTACATCAAGGCAGGCAAGGTCCGCGCGCTGGCGGTGACGTCCGGCAAGCGCTCGCCGGCGCTGCCCGATGTGCCGACGATGGAGGAGTCCGGCCTGAAGGGCTTCGAGGTGGTGGGCTTCTATGGGGTGCTGGCGCCGGCGGGTACGCCGAAGGAGATCGTCGACAAGCTGTCGGGCGCGCTGCGCACCGTGCTGGCCGACCCGGATACCAAGGCCAAGCTGGAAGCGCAGGGCGCCGAGCCGGCGTGGCAATCGCCGGAAGCGTTCGCGGCGACCATCATCAAAGAGCAACAGCGGTGGGGCCAGACGGTGAAGGTATCGGGCGCGAAGATCGACTGATCCGGGGCGGCGGGAGGCCCTGCCTCCTGCCTTTTCCCGGGTTTACCCTGACAAGAACGTGTCCGCGACGCAACAAAAGCACTGATTCGCATTACGATGTGTTGCAATCCCCACATGCAATGCCGTTACAATCTACACGTTTACTTACAAAGCTAAGTATTCGAGGTATTGCAAAAAAAATAAATATGTTCGGGGTGGGTTGCTATGCGTTTTTCAGTTCCTTTGTTGTTCGTGACAGTTTTGGGCTTGGCGGGCTGCGCCGCGCAGTCGGCAGAAGGGCAGTTGTCGCGCTCGCCCACGGTACGCGTGTGCAACGGCAATGCCTGCACCGAACAAGACCGACGCGTGAGCACATTCCGGGACGCGCCCGTCGATGCCGAGGCCGAGCGCCGCATGCAGGCCCTGACCGAAGTGGCGGAGCGCAATCCGAACGCGGCCTATGACCTGGGCCTGCGCCTCCTGCGCGGCGACGGCGTCGAGCGCAACAGCTATCAAGCCCTCGAGTGGATGCGCAAGGCTGGCGACAACGGCCACGTGCAGGCCCAGCTCGCGCTTGGGCGAATCTATCTGATGGGCTTCGAGGAAATGGGATCGGACCCGGCGGAAGCCGAGGCCTGGCTGACGCGCGCTGCCTCCAAGGGCAACAAGGAAGCCCGCGACCTGATTCCGCAAGCCCAGGCCGCCAAGAAGGACGAACAGAGTCTGTATCAGGTGCGTGAGGCGTATCGCAAGTCTTGGTACGCGTGGTACAGCGGCTACCCGTATTACTGGGTCTGGGGCCCTTCCGGCTGGCATCTGCGCTAAGCCGTCCCACCCTTCCTCTTTCCATCACTTCCAATAACAGGCGATTTCATGCCCAAGAAGACTTCTTTGCGCCTGGCCGCACTGGCCGCGTCCCTGGTTCTGGCTGGCTGTGCCGTCCCGGGCGGCGGCGGTAGCATCTCCACTGGCACGGCACCGACGGCCGCCACCGGCGCCGCGGGCGGCGCAAGCAGCGTGAATGCCAATCCGTCGCTGGAGCGCTGCGACGCGCCCCTGGGCACGCTCGCCGTGGACGATGGCCGTGGCAAGGAGTGGTACGCAAGCTTCGGCGCCACCACCAAGATCACGACCATCGAGCCGCTGATCCGCCTGGCCGTGCAGCAGTCGAACTGCTTCGTGATCACGTCCGTTGGCAATAACCGCACCGAAAGCAAGCTGTCGTCGATCACCGACAAGCAGCGCAATTCGGGCGAGTTCCGGGCCGGTTCGAAGCAGCAGAAGGGCCAGCGCGTGGCCGCCGACTTCTACATGGAGCCGGCCATCATCATCGATAACGACGCCACGGGCCAGTTGGCTGCCGGCGTGGGCAGCCTGTTCGGCGCCGCCGGCGCACTGGTTGGCGGTGCGATGCAAAGCAAGGCATCGGTCGTGACGCTGACCATGTTCGACATCCGCTCGGGCGTGCAGCTCTCCATCTCCGAAGGCAACGCCACGGCCACCAACTTCGGCGCCGCACTGGGCGCCTTTGGCGGCGGCGCGGCCGGCGGGCTTGGCGGTTTCTCCCGCACGCCGGAAGGCAAGGCCACGGTTGCAGCGTTCATGGACGCCTACAACAACATGGTGGTCTCGCTGCGCAACTACAAGGCGCAGGAAGTGAAGGGCGGCCTGGGCCGCGGCGGCCGACTCAAGGTCGGCTCGTAATCGCCTTCGTAATACCTCCGGCCGCCGTGCAACGCGGTGGCTGATCGGCGGGGATGACGGGCACTAGCCCGTCGCACCCCTGCCGCGTGTGTCGCCTTCGCGCAAGGCGACACGAATCCCCCCTACCGTACCTCCCCAAGCCGCGTCGTTCCGAATCGTGGAACATCCATGCGCTTTGCAGGGGCTCGTCCAGAATCGTTGCAGGCTTGCCGTCAGCGGCAGCCGGCATAACGACTGGAGGAGACAACGATGACTTTGCATAGGGAAAGCGCGGCCACACGCGCATGGCGTGGCGTGCATTGGCTGCTGTGCATGATGGTATGCATCGCGGCCACGGCCGTGCACGCGGAGTATCCGGATCGGCCGATCAAGCTCGTGGTGGGCTTCCCGCCGGGCGGCGGTGGCGACCTGTACGGCCGGCTCATCGCGGATCAGCTCTCGCGCAAGCTTGGCCAGCCCGTGGTCGTCGAGAACAAGGGTGGCGCCGGCGGCATGATGGCGGCCGAGCAGGTGGCGCGCAGCAAGCCTGACGGCTACACGCTGCTGATGGGCATGAGCAGCAACATGTCGCTGGCGGCGGCGATCCGGGGCAGCGAACTGCCCTACAAGGTACCCGAGGACTTTGTCGCCATCGGCATGCTGGTCCAGGCGCCGCATGGCCTGTTCGCCGCCGCGGATCGCTACAAGAACGCCTCCGCTGCGTTCGCCGAATCCAAGGTGCGGCAGATCAGCTACGGGTCGTCCGGGCCCGGCAGCGTGGGCTATGTGACCATGGAGATGGTCAAGGCGAAGGCCGGCGTCGAGATCGCGCCGATTCCCTACCGTGGCTCCGGCCCCGCCATCACGGACCTGCTGGGCGGGCATACCGACCTGTTCTTCGCCACCGCGCCGCCGATCATGGGGCAGGTCAAGTCCGGCAAGCTCAAGCTGCTGGCGTTGACGGGCGAGCAGCGCACCCCGGCATTTCCCGATGTGCCGACCTTCCGCGAACTGGGCATCGATGTGACAGTGACGCAGTGGTACGGCCTGGTGGCGCCCGCCGGCACGCCGGATGCGATCGTGCAGCGCCTGTCCAAGGCCGTGTCGGAAGGGCTGCGCAATGCCGAACTGCAACGCGTGGTGCGGCAGGATGGTGCCCGTGAAGTCGACATGCCGACCAGCAGGTTCCGCCAGTACATTGTCGATGACATCGCCCGCTACCGCGCCGGCATCAGCGACAAGCTGCTGAAGACGATGGAGGTGAAATGAACGCGCCACATCCTCCATTGCATCCCGTGGGCCTGCCGCAAGGGCTGACGCGGGAACTGGTGGCACACAGCCTGTCCGTGGCATCGGGCGGGCTGCCGACTGACGTGGGGCGTATCGCCCGTCACAGCCTGCTCGACTGGTTCGCCGTGGCGCATGCCGCGTGGCGGGAGGCACCGGTCCAGATCCTGCTGGCCGAAGTGCGGGAGGAGGGCGCCAACCCATGCGCCACCTTGCTCGACGGCTCGCGCGCCAGCGCGGTGCAGGCCGCGCTGGTGAACGGCACGGCGTCCCATGTGCTCGATTTCGACGATGCGCACCTGCAGTCTCGCGTCCATCCGTCGGTGCCGCTGTGGCCGGCGATTCTTGCGCAGGCCGAAGGGGGCCGGCATCACGGTATCGCGGTGCTGGCGGCCTTTGCCACAGGCGTCGAGTTGCAGAGCCGCGTGGCGTCTTGCATGGGCGAAGATCACTACCGGCTGGGCTGGCACAACACCGCCACGCTCGGCGCACTGGGCGCCACGGTGGCTGTGGCCTCACTGCTCGGACTCGATGTCGACCGCACCGCGCATGCGCTGGGTATCGCCGCCACGCAGGCGGGCGGCATGCGCGCGCTGTTCGGCACAATGTGCAAGCCGTTGCACGCCGGGCAGGCTGCCGCGATTGGCCTGCGCGCCGCCCGGCTGGCGGCGCGAGGCTTCCAGGCAGTGCCAGACATCCTTGAGCGCGAGCAGGGCTTCGCGGCGTTGTACGCCGGCGCGTGGGATGCCGACGCAATCTGGTGCGATGCCACCACCTCGCGCGTGCACGGCATCGTCTACAAGTACCACGCGTCCTGCTACGGCACGCAGGCGCCGATCGAGGCCTGCCTGCAATTGCGCCAGCAGCTCGGTGCTGCAGCAGCCGAGATCGGGACGGTGGAGATCGCCATCGAGCCGCAGTATCTGGATGTGTGTTGTATCGCCAATCCCAGCACGCCATCGGAGGCCAAGTTCAGCATCGCCCATATGGCCGCGCTGGCGTTGGCCGGCCACAGCACCGTTGCGGCGGAAAGCTTCACCGCCGCGCTGGACGACCCTGCGCTGGCCGCGCTGCGCCAACGCATTCGTGTGCATGGCGAAGCCGCGATGCCGCGCGCGAACGCCCGGGCGACCGTGACGCTGGAAAACGGCCGCATGCATGCCTGCCATAGCGATGCGAGCCGTCCCGAGACCGATCTCGACCGGCAGGAAGCGCGCATCGCCAGCAAGGCGCGCACGCTGCTGGTGCCGGGGCTGGGCGCCGAGCGCACGGAAGCGTTGATCGCCACGGTCCTGTCCTGCGAGAGCCTTGCCGACGCCGCCGACTGCTTTATCCACTTCCGCCAGTAATCCCTATCCACAAACCGCCGCAATGCAAAGCGGGTGCCGGAAAAATCCCGGCACCCGCTTCTTGCTTGCGCAGCGCGTGTCAGCGCGCTTGCTGCCCCACCACCCGATCCACAAAGAACCCCGCCATGCCGGTATAGCCGTGCGGGTCGAGCATCTTGTCGATGGTTTGCGCATTGATGCCGGCCGCCACCTTCGGATTCGCCAGCAGCGCCTCGCGGAAGTCACCGCCGCGCTCGAACACGTCCATGCAGACCTCGTAGACGATCTCGTGTGCCTCCTGGCGCCCCAGTCGGTCGCTGAGCCCCATCATGACGGCCTCGGACATCAGCAGGCCGCGCTGGATGAACAGGTTCTTCTCCATATTGGCCGGGCGCACAGTCAGGTTGGCACACACGTAGCCGAGCTTCAACGCTGCCGCATCGCTCATGCAGCACAGGCGCGAGATGAACTCGCGTTCCGTCTGCAGCACGATCTTGTCGCGCTCGTGTTCGGCCATGATCGACTCCAGCGCCATCGGCGCGGTGTTGCGCACCAGACGGGCCAGCGCCACCACGGTTTCGCAGGTCGGCGGATTGCGCTTGTGCGGCATGGTGCTGCTGCCCACCTTGCCCATCGCGAACGGTTCTTCCAGCTCGGCCGTCTCGGTCTTTTGCAGGCTGTACACCTCATGCGCGATCTTGCCGATGGTGCCGGTGCAGATCGCCAGCACGCAGGCCAGCTCGGCGATGCTATCCCGCGAGACATGCCAGTGGATGCGCGGGCAGCCCAGGCCCAGCTCCTCGAACAGCGCCTCCTGCACCGCGATGCCCTTGTCGCCCAGTGCCGCCAGCGTGCCGACCGCGCCGGAGAACTGCCCCACCAGCACACGCTGCTTCATGGCCGCGAAGCGCTCCTGATTCCGGCGCATCTCCTCGACCCAGACGGCAGCCTTGAAGCCGAACGTGATGGGCAGCGCCTGCTGGCCATGGCTGCGTGCCACCATGGTCAGGTCGCGGTGCGTCTGCGCCAGCTTCACCAGATGGCCCTCCAGCTCCGCGTAGCGGGTGCCGATGACCTCCAGCGCATCGCGCACCTGCAGCATGGTGCCGGTGTCGATGATGTCCTGCGTGGTGGCGCCCCAGTGGATGTACTCGGCCGCGTCGCCGCTGCACACCTTCTTCATGGCGCGCAGCAGCGGCACGATCGGGTGGCTGGTACGGTCCATCTCGCGCTTCAGGTCGGGCAGGTCGATCAGCTCGACCCGCGCCTTCGCGCAGATTTCGTCGGCGGCGCGCTGGGGAATGATCCCCAGGCGCGCCTGCACTTTGGCCAGCGCGGCTTCCACATCGAGCCACCGCTGCACCGTGGTGTCATCACTGAAAATCTCGCGCATCTGCGCGGTACTGAACTGGTCCCGGAACAGGGCGCTGTCGATGACGTATGCGGCCATGTTTGTCTCCTCCTTATTGGTGCGCGCGATCCGCCGGATCAGGCGGCTTCCTTGAGCTGGCTGACGGCTTCCATCGCGCGCAGCGAATACACATAGGCCGCGCCGGCATTGAGGGCGATGGCGGTACCAAGGGCATCGCTGATCTCCGCCTCCGTGGCACCGGCCTTGACCGCCGCTGCGGCGTGAGACGAGATACAGCCGTCGCAGCGCGTGGTCACGGCCACGGCCAGCGCAATCAGCTCGCGCGTCTTGGCGTCGAGCGCGCCGTTCGATCCTTGCGCTGCTGCCAGGTTCCGATAGGCTTCCAGCATCTTCGGGTTGGAATTGCCGAGACGGTTGTAAGAACGCTTCAGCGTGTTGAGCAGATCGGGCCAGTTCATGAACATCGACATGCGGAATCTCCTTGGATGATGTCGGGGGGGGGAAATCGGGGGGTTACTGAACCTACTGAACCTTCACGTTGCCGGCTTCCACAACCTTGTGCCAGCGGGCGATGTCATCGGCCAGGAAGCGCTTGAAGTAGTCGGGCGACTCCATCATGGTTTCCGCGCCCTCGCTCCGCATGCGTTCGCGGAACGCCGGATCGGACACGGCCTTGTTGATGGCCGCATTGAGCCGATTGATGATCGGCGCCGGCGTGCCGGCCGGGGCCAGTACCCCGTACCACGCGGCCATGGTCATATGCGGCATGCCCGCCTCGACCATGGTGGGCACATCGGGCATCAACGGCGAGCGGCTGGCGCTGGTGATGGCCAGCACGCGCATGCGGTTATTGGACTTCACCGCCATGACCGACGGGATATTGATAAACGTGTACTGGACCTCGCCGCTCAGGATGGCGACGATGGACGGCGCGGAGCCTTTGTACGGCACGTGGCTGGCCTTGATGCCGGTCTCTTGCCGGAACAGCTCGCCGCCAAGATGCTGCGAACTGCCGGCGCCCGACGACGAGAAGTTCACGCCATCGTCATTCTTCTTCTTGGCGTAGGCCACGAACTCGCTGACCGAACTTACCCCGAGCGATGCGGGCACCACCATCAGGTTGGGGCTCTGTCCAAACACCGCGACCGGCGCGAAGCTCTTGATCGGGTCATAGTCGAGCTTGTTGTACAGGCTGATGTTGACGGCCAGCGCGCTGGAACTGAGGAACAGGGTGTAGCCGTCCGCCGGTTGCCGGGCGACATAGCTTGCCGCGATGTTCTGTCCCGCGCCCGGCTTGTTCTCGACAACGACGGGCTGCCCCAGCGCGATACCAATCTGCTGGCCGATCAGGCGCGCCATGATGTCCGTGCCGCCGCCGGGGGCGTAGCCCACCACAAGATGGATCGGCTTGGACGGATAGGGCCCCTCGCCCTGCGCGTGGGCGCCCGTGGCGGCCATCCCCGCCATGGCGACGGCCACGGCCGTTGCAAACCGCTGGATCTTCCCGTTCATCGTCTGTCTCCTTTGTCTTTGTTATCGTGCCTGCCGTGCCTCGGCTTGCCGGTTCACATAGGCTGTCAGCCGCTGCTGCAAGCCGGCGCATGCCGCCGAACGCACGAGCGCGGCAAGGTCGCGCGCGTCGTCGAGTTCGGCATTGCCATCGAGGGCACCGGCGAGCGGGCCGTCTAACGCGTTTGCAACCGGCGCCGTGAACGTGGCCGGGGCCGCTTCCACGCGTGCCGTGGCAAGTCCGGCGGCAAGCGCCTCGGTATCAGCGATGACGCACGCGCGCTCGATCCAGTCCCGCGCGCGATCCGTACCGATGCGCGCGGCCAGCCGCCGGCTGCCAAGCACGAGCCCGAAGCCGCGCCAGCCTGGGAAGGCGAAGCTCGCCCCCGCTACTGCGATGCGTACCGCGCAGGCAGCAAACAGGTCGGCGCCGGCGCCCATGGTGCGGCCGTGGGCGACGGCAATCGTGGGATACGGGGCACGTGCTACGCGCTGGAGCAGCAGTTCGATCCGTGTGAAGCGCGCCAGCAGGCTGTCACCGGTTTCGTCAGCCAACCCGGAGAGATCGAAGCCGGTGCAGAAATGGCGTCCCGCGCCGTCGATCACAAGACAGGCCGGCGGGCGGGCCGCGCAGTCGTCCAGCGCCGCATCGAGTGCATCGAGCAGGTCGCGGGACAAGGCGTTGCCCTGCTGCGGCCGGTTCAGTGTCAGCCGGCACACGTTGTCGTCCCAGCGGAGCAGCAGCGGCGCTTCGCTCATGCGGACGCCTTTTCCACGTTGGCGTAACCGGAGATGAAGGTCTTCATCGCGCCGGTAGCCGCATCGAACACATGCCGGGACTGCTTGCCGATATCGGTGCCGTACACATGGATGCTGATGGACACCTGGTCGTCATAGGCATTGCGCACCACGTGGATGTCGCCGATTGCAGGGGAGACGAAGGCCACGTCGCCCGGATCGAGCCGTTCGGCCTCGCCGGTCTCGACCATGCCGGCCGCGCCCTGCGCGTACGCCTGTCCCACTTCGGCACCGCGCAGCATGCCGATCGCGCCCCAGGTGCAGTGGTCGTGGATCGGCGTCTTCTGGCCCGGCCCCCACACGAAGCTCACCACGCTGTAGCGGTCCTCCGGGTCAGCGTGGAGCAGGTACTGGCGGTAGTACTCGGGATGCGGCACGGCGAATTGCGGGTCCAGCCAGTTGTCCTGCGCCACGAGGTCGCCCAGCGCCTGGCCGACTTGTTCGAGCGTGGCCGCCTCGGGCTGGCTGGTGTCCGCGACGATGGCGTCCATCCGGGCGATGAAGCGCCGCAGTGGCTGGGTGTCTGCTGTGGATGTGTTCTGCATGGTGTTTACCCCTGTTTGTCTTGCGGGTTGCCAATCGTGCGGCGGACTTCCTCCGAATGCTGGCCCAGCGCGGGCGGCGCGCTGCGCACCGGCACCGCATGGCCGTCGATGCGAATCGGCGAGGAGAACGTGCGCGTCTGGGTGCCGCCCGGCAGTTCGATATCGCGAATCCAGCGCATGTGGTCGACCTGCGGGTCTTCCAGTGCGCGCGCATAGTCGTTGATGCGCGAATGCGGCACGCCGGCGCTGCGGAAGACATCGATCCAGTGGTCGACGCCTTGCTGCACGAAGACCTCTTCCAGCAGCGCTTTCAGCGCCACCTGATGGCGGGCGCGCAGCGTGGGCGACAGGAAGCGCGGGTCGTCCGCCAGCGGCTCCATCTGCACCGCGCGCAGCACATCGCGCCACAGGCCATCGTTGCCGGCGGCAATGGCGAAGTAGCCATCGGCGGCGCGAAAGGCCTGGTAGGGCGCATTGCGGGGATGGGCGGAGCCGAGCTTGACGGGGCTGCGGCCCGTGCCGAAGTATTCGCTGGTTTGCAGTGCACCAATCGCCAGCGTGCAGCCGAACATCGGTACATCCAGATGCGCGCCGCGCCCGCGCGCCCTGGCCTGGAGCAGCGCGCTGGCGATCGTGAAGGCGCCGTACAGGCCCGAGGCGAAATCGGAGACCGGCACGCCGCATTTGACTGGGGCATCGGAATCGCCTGTGACGCTCATCACGCCTGCAGCCGCCTGGATCGTCAGGTCGAAGCCGCCCTCGGCGGCGCGCGGGCCTGACTGGCCGAAGGCGGAGATCGAGCAGTAGACGAGTTCGGGGCGCAGCGCACTCAGTCGCGCGTAGCCCAGCCCGAGCCGATCCATCACGCCCGGCCGGTTGTTCTCGATGATCACGTCGGCTTTGGCGCACAGGGCGAGCGCGACGTCGAGATCGGCGGGAAGCTTGAGGTCCAGGACCACGGAGCGCTTGTTTCGGTTCAGCGATGCGAAGTTCTCGCTGAAGCCGGCGCTAATCGGCGGCCAGGTGCGCAGCGTGTCGCCGCCGGGCGGCTCGATCTTGATCACATCGGCGCCCATATCGGCCAGCAACATGGCGCAAAATGGGCCGGCGGCCACGGAGCAGAACTCCAGCACGCGGATGCCGCGCAGCGGCAGGTCTTCGGTTTGGACGTCGGTCATGGATGGGTGTCGTGGGTCGTCATGGCTGGGGTGCATGACGTCAGGACCGAGTCTAGAACCGTTCCTCATTCCGGCACGGGTGTTCTACACTTTGGAACAGTTGCCCGGGCTCCACCGGGCGTCAGATGCTCGGTGCCATGAACAACACGCTGATTAAGGGTCTTCACCTACTCGACATCATGGCGCGCCACGGCAAGCCGATTGGCGTGAGCGAGCTCGCCCAGATGGCGAGCATGCCCAAGAGCGGCGCGCATCGGCTGCTGCAGGCACTGGTGGACGAGCACTATGTGGTGCGGGTGCCGCCGTCGGGCTACACGGTGTCGATCAAGCTATGGGAGTTGGGGTCGGCGGCGCTGTGGAGTTTCGACCTGCGCCGTCACGCGGACGCGCTGATGGAAGCGCTGATGCAATCCACCGGGGAGTCGGTCCACCTGTCCGTGCTGGACGGCCGCGAGGTCGTCTACGTGCACAAGGTGGAATGTCCGAACCCGATTCGCGCCTACAGCCAGATTGGTGGCCGCTCGCAGGCGCATTGCGTGGCCACGGGGAAGGCCATGTTGGCGTTCAGAAATCCGCAGTGGCTGGCCGAGATCGCCGATGACCTCAGCGCCGCCACACCCCGCACGATCACGGAGCCCGAGGCCTTTCTGCATGAGATGCAGCAGGTCCGCCGCATGGGGTACGCCATCAATCGGGGCGAATGGCGCCCGGGCGTGAACGGACTGGCCGCGCCCATTTTCGATGGAACAGGCGCGGTCATCGCGGCGGTTGGTATTTCCGGGCCGGACACACGGCTGCGGCCCACGCGTTTGCGCGATTTGGCCGCAGCCGTGTGCGAGGCAGCCGAGCAACTATCGACAGGGCTCGGCGAATTCGGCCCGCATGCCTCGCTGCTGCGCGTGACCAACCACTGGGGTGGGCTGCGCTAGGGCCTGGACATACCTGCATCCTCAGGCGCCATCGTAGAACGCATTGCGGGGGCGATCAATGCGCGGGATTGCCGGCACGGCGGCCATCGTTGCCACCGGCTTCTGCACCGGCGTGGGCGAGGTGGTGGTCGTGCCGGATACGCGTGCCTCGGCGGCCTCGAGCTTGGCGGGATACGTGCTGCCGACGCGGAACGGGTCATAGCCGGCCTTCTCCACCTTCAGAAGATCTTGCCGGACTTCGGCGCGCGTCTCCGGCTGGATGGCCGGCGTGCCTTGCTGCGCAGCCACCTTGGCTTCCGCTGCCTGGATATCGACGGGATAGTTGGCGTCGTTGCCGAACGGGTTGTAGCCGGCCTTCTCTACACGGATGAGGTCGGCGCGCACTTCCGCGCGGGTCACAGGGCCCGGGGTGCTTTGTGCAAAGGCCAGTGCGGGCAACGCGACAAGGGCCAGGCTGGTGAGTCTTACGAGTGTTTTCATGATGTGCTCCTTGCGAACTAACGGGTGGATCCGGATGAATCCACGACGCATCTCAGCGTCTGGCGTCAGCATGCGCGCGTCCGGCCGGCGCGATTTTCGGGTTCGCATGGATTTCTTGCGGGATCACGATGCAGGAAACTGGTGGGCAGTTGCCGCGCAGCGCAATCCACTTCGGGCGTGCGGATGCCTCGGCAAGCGCGCCATAAAGCGCTTTCAAGGGGGAATCATGACGGATTGCGATCAGGTGTTTGCTGGCTCGATCCCGAAGTTCTACGACACGTTCATGGTCCCGTTGATCTTCGAAGCCTATGCCGTCGATCTGGCCGCGCTGGTGGCAGCCGCCTCGCCCGGCGCGGTGCTGGAGACGGCGGCCGGCAGTGGCGTGGTCACGCGGGCGCTTGCGCCCAGGCTGAGCGCTGGCGCGCGCTATGTGGTGACCGATCTCAACCAGCCCATGCTCGACTATGCCGCCAGCCGGCAGGGGCCCGACAGCCGTATCGAATGGAAGCAGGCGGACGCGCTCCACCTGCCGTTCGAGGCCGCGTCGTTCGACGTTGTCTGCTGCCAGTTTGGTGCGATGTTCTTTCCCGATCGGGTCGCCGGCTATGCCGAGGCGCGTCGCATGTTGCGGCCGGGCGGTCGCTTCATCTTCAATGTCTGGGACCGCATCGAAGAGAACGTCTTTGCCAGCGACGTCACCGACGCCGTAGCCACGGTGTTCCCGCACGATCCGCCGAGATTCCTCGCGCGCACGCCGCACGGCTATCACGATGTGGCGCTGATCCACGACGAGTTGAACCGCGCAGGGTTCGCCCGCGTCCAGATCGAGACACGCGAGAAGACAAGTCGCGCGAACTCGGCACGCGACGTCGCCACCGCCTATTGCCTGGGCACGCCGCTACGGAACGAGATCGAGGCGCGCGACGCCAGCTTGCTGCAACACGCGACGGACCGGGCGACGGAGACGATTGCCAGCCGCCATGGCGACGGCCCGGTGGGCGGGAAAATCCAGGCGCATGTGATCGTGGCGGCAGGGTAGCTGTCGCCTGCCACATCACCAGCGAAGCAGGCGTGGCCCCAGCAGCGCGCCAATCGCGGTTGGCACCAGCATGCCAAGCACGTACCACACCGCCCAGAAGGCGACGCCCATCTCTGGGCAATGCAGGCAGTAGGCGAGCGTTGCCACCGCACCGGACAACAAACCGCCGACGGCGCCGGTCAGGGCCAACCGTGTCGGGGCCAGGCCGCGCAACGCCCAGAATACGGCGATGAACACCGGCACCGACAGCAGCGTGATGTTGAGCGGGCAGACCCGCCACGTCTGCCCCAGGATGGCCGCCGCCCGTTCTCCGGCGGGTGTCTGTGCGACCGCAGTGATCGCGCCCAGCCAGACGGCGCCAAACGGCACGGCGATGCCCAGCCAGCGGAAACCCGTGGTCATTCCGGGCCGTGCCAGCCGGGCCGTCATCCACAGCGCACCCAGCAGCAGCGAGAGCGGCAGCGCTACCTTCGCCCAGAACAGCGGCGTGGCGGCGACGTCGGCCAGATCCGCGCGGACGTGCAGCATCGTGGCCACCAGCAAGGTCGCCAGCGCCGTGCCCACCGCCACGGCGATACCAAAACGGCGGCTGAGCGCGTGCCGGTCCACCGGCGCGGCGCCCGTGGCAAGCATGGAAATCAGGTCGTCCGTTTTCATTTCGTTCCTCGAATCTTCGCCGCGAGCGCCTTCAGCCCGCGATGCACGCCCACCTTTACCGCCGATTCGGACAGGCCGGTCATCCGCGCGGTTTCGCTGACAGACAGTCCCTCCAGCTTGACGTGCACGATCGGCAGGCGTTGCCGGTCGGGCAGCTGGTCGAGCAGGAGGTTCAGATCCCGCCTGGCCTGGGCCGATTCCAGGTCCGGCGTCGCAAGGATGTCCTCCGCGGCATCCAGCGGCATGCTCAGCGCGTCGTGCCGCGCATGGGCGCGAAAGTGGTCCGCAAGCTTGTAGCGGGCGATGGCGTGCACCCAGGCCGTCAGCGGCTGGTCCGGCAGGTAGGTGTGCCGGGCGTTATGCACCGCCAGCAGGACTTCCTGCGTCAGATCCTCGACATCGCCGGCCTGTTGCTGGAGCCGGTGGCGGAAATAGCCGCGCAATAGCGCGGCCAGCTCGGTCAGGAACCGCGCGTAGGCCGCCTGATCCCCTGCCAGCCCGTCCGCAAAAAGTTCGCGCAGGCGCGCCTCCCGCCGCTGCAGCGCTTCCTGTCCTGTAGTTCGCTCCATCGATCGCGTTGGTTACACCGGCCACGTTAGTTTGCGCGAATTCTACGCCGCGCCGGCGGCGATGTGGTGAGCAGCGCACCGTCATTGGGGAGGAATTTTTTTTGCGATGGCTGTAACCGGATGCGCCGCCGGGGCGAATTTCCTTTCAGACGCACACATGCCGTGTGGATCTACCGCCAGCCGTCCCGGCGTGGCGCGAAGTTTCTGATGCCGGGATGCTCCCGGTCCATGTCCAAACTATGAGGTGTGAAGATGAAGAAGATCGCAATCGCCGTGGTTTCCGCCGCCTTCCTGATGAGCGGCACGGCGGCATTCGCCCAGGCCAGCGGGTCGATGGCCAAGGATTCGATGTCGAAGGACAGCATGTCGAAGGACGGCATGCATAAGGACGGCATGCACAAGGACGCCATGTCGAAGGACAGCATGGGCAAGGATGCGATGTCGAAGGACAGCATGTCCAAGGATGGCATGCACAAGGACAAGATGAGCAAGTCGAAGTCGGGGGACAAGATGGGCAAGGATGGCGATGCCATGTCCGGCGGCATGAGCAAGTGATGCCGGGCAAGTGAGCGCGCCCCTGCGCCGCAGGCGGGATGACCGTCCCGCGCGGCGCATGGGTTCTGGAGGCCGAAATGGAAACCACACATGACGCGATGCCGCGCCGCGCTGCGCCACGTGCAATCCAGCCCGTCTGGGTGCGGATATCGCACTGGCTCAATGCCCTGGCAGCGGTGGTGATGATGCTGTCGGGCTGGCGCATCTACAACGCTTCACCAGTCTTCGCCAGCTTCAGCTTTCCGGCCGACATCACCCTCGGCGGCTGGCTGGGTGGCGCGCTGCAATGGCATTTTGCGGCCATGTGGCTGCTGTTCTTCAACGGCCTGTTCTATCTGGCGATGAATGTGATCACAGGCCGGCTCGCCAGGAAGTTCTTTCCACTGGCGCCGCGTGCCGTGCTCCACGATCTGGCCGCCGCGCTGCGCGGCCACCTCTCGCATGCGGATCTCAGTCACTACAACGCCGTGCAGAAGCTCGCGTACCTGTTCGTGATGGCGGTGCTTGTCGTGCTGGTGCTGTCCGGCATCGCGATCTGGAAGCCCGTGCAGTTCCCGCTGCTGCGCGAGTTGATGGGCGGCTATGACTTCGCCCGCGTGGTGCATTTCTGTGCCATGGCGCTGCTTGCCGCCTTCATCGTCGTGCATCTGGTGATGGTGGCGCTGGTGCCGCGCAGCCTGCTGACGATGATTCGCGGGCGCTGACGTCACGAAACTGGAGTAGAGCCGTGAACCCCAAACCTCCCCGGCGCCTAGCCGTCGATCGCCAGTCGCTGATCATCGACGTACGTCGAGAACTCGACGCGCCCGCGCGGCGCCTGTTCGGCAAGCGCATCCTCACGCTCGGCGGCCTTGCCATGCTCACGGGATGCAGTCTGCGCGACGAGGCGTCGGTCGAAACCTTCCTGGGTCGCATCTCGCGCATGAACGACAAGGTACAGGCATGGCTGTTCGATCCGAACCGGCTCGCCCCCACCTACACCGCCGCGCAGATCACGCGCCCGTTTCCCTTCAATGCGTTCTACGGCATCGACGAAGTGACCGTGGTGAACGGCGATGACTTCCGGCTCAAGGTGGGGGGGCTGGTGCAGGACAAGCGAAGCTGGACGCTGGATGCCCTCTACGCCTTGCCGCAGGCGGAGCAGATCACCCGGCATATCTGCGTGGAAGGCTGGAGCGCCATCGGGCGCTGGGGCGGCACGCCGTTCGCCGGCTTTCTCCAGCGGATCGGCGCCGATACCACGGCGAAGTACGTGGGATTCAGGTGCGCCGACGACTACTACGAAAGCATCGACATGGCCACCGCGCTACATCCGCAGACCTTGTTGACCTTTACGTACGATGGCGAGCGCCTCCCACCCAAGTACGGCTTCCCCATGAAACTCCGGATGCCGACCAAGCTGGGCTACAAGAACCCCAAGCACATCATGGAGCTGTTCGTGACGAACACCTACCCGGGTGGCTACTGGGTGGATCAGGGCTACAACTGGTTCGGCGGATCCTGAACGCCGGCTGTCACGGTTCGCCAGCCTGCGTGGGCACCGTGAACTGGATGACGGCGCCGTGCGGCGCGTTCTCGCTGGCCCACAACCGGCCGCCGTGCGCCTCGATGATCGAACGGCAGATGGACAACCCCATGCCTAGCCCCGTGGACTTGGTGGTGTAGAAGGGCGCGAAGATGCTGTCGGGGTTCAGGGAGCCGAAGCCGGGGCCAGAATCCCGCACGGTAACGAGGACGCAGCCATCGGCCGTACAGCGCGTGGCGATCAGCACGTGCCGTTCGCCATCGACACCAAGCATGGCCTCGATCGCGTTGACGATCAGGTTGAGCAGCACCTGCTGCAGCGCCACGCGCTCGCCCTCGATGAGGGGCAAGTCATGTGCGAGCTGCGTCTCCACCCGGGCGCGGCTCTTCCGGGCTTCGCCGCCGGTGAGTTCCACCACCTCGCGGATGGCCGCGTTGATGTCGACCAGTTCCTTGCCGCGCGGCGCCTTCCTGATCAGTTGCCGAATCCGGCCGAGCACGTCCGCCGCGCGATTGGCATCCTTGACGATGCGTGTCAGCGCGAAGCCGACCTCGTCAAGATCGGGGCGCGGCAGGTTCAACCACCGCGTCGCGGCCTGGGCGTTGGTCACGGTCGCGGCAATCGGCTGATTCACTTCATGGGCGATGGAGGCCGCAAGCTGCCCCATGGTGGCCACGCGGTTGGCGTGCGCCAGTTCCGTCTGCACCTCGCGATAGCGGCGTTCGCCCTCGCGCGCCCTGTCTTCCGCCTGCTTCTGCTCGGTCAGGTCGAGCACAAAGGCGACACCATCCCGCCCGCCCGGTTCGAAGGTCGCCAGGCCCACGATGACTGGTATCCGGCTGCCATCCTTGCGGAGGTATTCCGTCTCCAGCGGCGCGACGCGCCCCGTCTGGATCAACGCCGCTGCGGCGCGATCGGTGTCCTGTTGCCTGTCCGGCGGCGTCAGGTCCCGCCAGCCGATGTGGCCCGAGACAAGATCCGCGCGCGCGTATCCCACCATGCGAAGAAACGCGTCGTTGGCTTCGAGGATGCCCCCATCGGCGCGCCAGACGGCAATGCCGATGATATTGGCCTCCACCAGCCGCCGGATCTTGGCCTCGCGCTCCGCCACATCACGGTACAGGCGCGCATTCTCCAGCGAAATCGCGGCCTGGGAGGCCACCAGCCGCAGCACGGCGATGCGGGACGGGCTGAATACCCGCGCCGCCAGATTGTTCTCGAGGTAGAGCGCGCCGGTGAGCTTCGCCTGGGTCATCAGTGGCACGCACAGGATCGAGCGGGCGCGATGCTGATGGATGTACGGGTCGGCGGCATAGAGCGGCTCGGCGACGGCATCGTCCAGAAAGAGAGGCTCCCGCGTGCGCATCACATGGTTGAGCACGGATGCTGGCAACATCGCCGCGCTGACCGGCACGTTGTGCGGATGCAGGCGGGTCGCGTCGCTCGTGGCTTCCGCCGCCATCCGCTGCTCGCCGCCTTCCGACAGGATCAACAGCCCGCGCTCGGCGCCGGCCTGCTCCAGGGCCGTGCGCAGGATCATGTCGATCAGCTTTTCCAGGACGATCTCGCCCGAGGCGGCCTGCGTCACCTTGATCACGGTGGCGAGGTCCAGTTGCTCGACTGACGTGGCCATCGTATTCGTGGCGCCGGGCGTGGAAGCCTCCGACCGCAGGTACGGATGCTGCGCCTCGAGATGCCGGGCCTTCCCATCTGCCCCCCAGCGCAGGTAGCTGTAGCGGGCGTCCCGCAGATACGACCGGGCGATCTTCTGAAAGCCACGCGCCGCGTAGAAGCGGGAGGCGAGTTCGTTCGCCAGCGCTTCGATGTTGACGAAGCCGTCATCCCGTGCCGCGTGGATCGCCTGCTCGTAGCGCAGTTCCGCGTCGATCTCGCGGCCCTCGATGCGGGCGATCTCGGCGCCCACCAGGGCGGCGTGGCTGGCGAAGTTCTGGGGGCAGAGATCGGCCCAGACTTGCAGTTCCCGGTGATGGTCGGCCAGGATGTCCAGATGCGACTGCTGGTCGCCGGCCGGGAGCGCATCGCAGAGGCCCGCCCGGGCCAGCGCGCCATAGAAGTAGTACTCGGCTTCCTCGAGGAACGAGTACGAGGACCAGAGCAGCGCCTTGGCATGGGCGGCGGCATCCATGGCTGCCGCAAGGTCGCCGGCAAAATACCGCGCCTGCAGTTTCCGGATCCAGTACCAGCAGGCGAATACCGGCGACGCGAGCGAAAGGCCCGGTTCGACGAGGCTTTCGCTGAAGTGTTCGCCATCCAGATAGCCGAACGTCGGGGTGATGCCGCGCAGCATGCGGATCAGCGCCAGCTGGTTCTCGCTGAAGCCGATGGCAATCCCGAACCGCACCTGCCGGGCATACGCCACGCCACGTTCCGCTTCGTCCTGTAGTGCGGGCAGCGGCTCGCCGGCGAACAGCAGGTTCGATACCAGGTTGTTGCGCGTGAACGCGCCGGACGGCACATCGCCGACCCGGTGTGCCGCATCGAAGGCACGCTGAAGTTGCTCGCCACACGTGCGCACCGGCTGCGACCAGCGCGCGACAAACACCGAGAACGACAGGTAGGTGCGCGGCTCGTAGCGCTTGAGGCCGCGCCGTTCGGCCAGTTGGCAGCCGAGTTCCCCGAACTGGAATCCCGCCTGGTAGTCCCCGAAAATCCGCCCGGCGACCCGGGCGACATTGGTATAGGCCACGCAAGAGGCATCGGTGTTGCCGTGTTCGAGGCTGAGACTGATCGCCTTGCAGATCGTCAGCCAGGCCAGGTTCCCGTCCTTCCTCGCCGTGTGCAAGGCGGGCGAGGACAGCTTGGCCAGCGCCTGGATCGTGGCAAGGGCGACCGGGTCCTCCATCGGCGGGAGATCGATCAGGGTCTCGATCGGCCGGTCCCCGAGCAGCGACCAGATGCGGTCGTATTCGTGGCGTAGCACGCTCTCGTCCGGCTGGGGTGACCATTCGATGCCCACCAGGCGGAGCAGGGCGAGGCAATCCGAGACCGCGCGGTCGCCCTGGCCGAGAATCAGGTACAGATCCATCTGCCAGCAAGCGATGCCCAGACGCTCGACCACGTCCACGGCGCGCTCGGCCAGCGTCATGAAGCGCGCTTCGGCGGCGGCCAGTTGCCCGGTCAGGAATTCGCACTGGGCCCGGTTCGACTCCAGCGCAAACATCAAGTCATAGTGGTCTTGCCAGCCGTTTTCCGGCAACAGGCCGGCGCCGGCGCCGAGATACGTCAGCGCGGAGGCATAGGCGGTGGACGCCTTGGCGCGCTGGCCCGCCAGCAGGTTGAATTCGGCCAGCTGCTCGCGCTCGGCCGCGTCCGTGATCAGCGCAGTGCCGCGATTGAGCTGGCCCACGATTTCGAAGATCGCCTCGTCGCGTTGCGCCGGCAGGGTCCGGGCGGCCAGCAGCCGGCCGATCCGCAAGTGCGCCTCGGCGCGCGAGGCCTCGGGGATCAGCGTGTAGGCGGCTTCGTGCACGCGGTCGTGCACGAACGCATAGGTGGTCTCTTGCCGGATGACCAGCTCCTGACGAATCGCCTCCCACAGCGTCGTGTGGACCTGCGCCTCGGGCATGCCCAGCACCGCTGCAAGCGTCGTGATCTCGGCGACGTTGCCGAGGCAGGAGAGCTGCTGCAACGCCTGCTGCGTCGGCAGCGGCAGCTTGGCCAGCTTGCCGACCAACAGATCGACGACGTTATCGGTGTAGCCCTTGGCGTGGATGCGCGCCGGATCCCAGCGCCATTGCCGCGTGGCATGGTCCGGGGTGAGCAGGTCTTCGTCGACCAGCGCGTGCAGGAACCGGATCACGAAGAACGGATTGCCGGCGGTCTTGTCGTGCACCAGTTGCGCCAGGGGCTCGATCCGTGCCGGCTCGCCATGCAGCGCCTCCGCGAGCAACTGCCGGATATGCGCGCTGGCGAGCGGCGCCAACTGGATGTCATCGACCCGCGCCCCCGCATTGCGGATGGCCTGCAGCTTGCCAGTAAGCGGATGGGCGGCGCCGACCTCGTTGTCGCGGTACGCACCCACCAGCAGCAGGTGGCGCATGTCCGCGTGGGTCAGCAGGTCTTCCATCAGGTCCAGCGTGGCTGCGTCCAGCCACTGCAGATCGTCAAGAAACAATGCGAGCGGATGTTCCGGGCGGGCGAATGCCCCGATGAAGGCGCGGAATACGAGCAGGAAGCGGCGTTGCGCCTGCTGCGGCTCAAGCTCGGGCACCGGAGGCGGCTCGCCGATGATGAGCTTCAACTCGGGAATCAGGTCCGTCATCAGCCCCGCGTTGGGCCCCAGCGCTTCCAGCAGGGCGCTGCGCCAACGCTCCAGCTCCGCGTCGGACTTGCCGAGCAGCATCCGCACCAGACCCTGGAAGGCCTGCACCAGCGTGGAATACGGGATGTCGCGCTTGTACTGGTCGAACTTGCCAGACGCGAACAACCCGCGCGGCGGCACCAGCACCCGGTGCAATTCGCTGACCACCGAGGACTTGCCGATGCCGGAATAACCCGACACCAGCACCAGTTCCGGCGTGCCGGTCTCGACCACCCGGGTGAAGGCGTCGACCAGGGTGCTGACTTCGCACTCGCGTCCGTAGAGCTTCTCGGGAATCAGCAGGCGGTCGTGCGTGCCGTGCGCGTCGAGCGGGAAGTCGTCGATGCGGCGCTGGCGCTCCCAGTCTTCCAGGCATTGGCGAAGGTCATGCTCAAGCCCGACAGCGGTCTCGTAGCGCTCCTCGGCCATCTTGGCGAGCAGCTTCATGACGATGCGTGAAATCGTCGCCGGCACGGTTTCCTGCCGCGCGCGCGGCGACACTGGCATCTTGGCGATGTGGCAGTGCACCCACTCCATCGGATCCGTGGCCGTGAACGGCAGCGCGCCGGTCAGCATCTGGTAGAGCGTGACGCCGAATGCGTAGAGGTCGCTGCGGGAATCGATCGACCGGTTCATCCGCCCGGTCTGCTCGGGCGCCATGTAGGCCAGCGTGCCGGCGATGGTTTCGGGCGGTTTGGGCGCCTGACGTTCGCGCGGCAGGCGCGAGGCCAGGCCGAAGCCGGTAAGCCGTGCTTGCCCGTCGGCGCAGTTCACGACGATGTGGGTCGGCTTGAGATCCTTGTGGAGTAGCCCGCGCTGGTGGAGCCCGCAGAGCGCGGTGGCGATGCTCACCGCGTGGCGCAGGAACGCCCCGATCTCCATCGGCGCGCCCAGCAGGCGGGAGAGCGGCTCGCCGCCCGGGTCCTCGAGCATCAGCGCAGTCCGGCCGGCCTCTCGCACCAGTTCCAGCGGCCGAATCGCCCAGGCGCTGTCCAGTTCGTCCTTCAGGCGGTATTCGTGGGCCAGGCGGTCCAGACTGGCCGGCAACGGCTGTTCCGCAGCGGGCCGCGCCAGCAGAAAATCGCCGGCGGCCTCGTCCGGGCGCCGTCCCCGGTAGAAGACACGCTCGCCGTCGTCCCACAAGATCTGCAGTCCGTTATGCATTACCCCGAAGCATCCTGTAGGCCTTCCCTGCGGACGCAGGTATCGAGTGAAGATACGCCGACGCCGCTACGGCGCCATTGGGGAATAGTATGAAAATGTGATGATATCGTAATATTTGGCGGATTCCTATAATCATCAGGCTCATCACGCCCAGCCCGGCCGAAGCGCCGGTCTGCGGCATTCTCGTTCTCTCCATGGAGCAACATGATGAAGATCCTGATGGTCCTGACCTCGCACGACCAGCTCGGCAATACCGGCCGCAAGACGGGTTTCTGGCTCGAAGAGCTGGCTGCGCCGTATTACGCCTTCAAGGATGCGGGCGCTGAAATCGTCCTGGCCTCGCCCAAGGGTGGCCAGCCGCCGCTGGACCCCAAGAGCAACGAGCCGGATTTCCAGACGGAACTCACGCATCGATTCGAAGCCGACGCGGCGGCCAAGGCGCAGCTTGCCGCCACCGTGCGGCTGGATTCGGTTTCGCAGGCGGACTTCGACACGGTGTTCTATCCGGGCGGCCATGGTCCGTTGTGGGATCTGGCGGAAGACAAGCACTCGATCGCGCTGATTCAGTCGTTCGTTGCCGCCGGCAAGCCCGTGGCACTGGTCTGCCATGCGCCGGGCGTGCTGCGGCACGTGGTCACGCCGGACGGCAAGCCGCTGGTGCAGGGCAGGAAAGTCACCGGCTTCACCAACACCGAAGAAGCCGCCGTGGAACTGACGAAGGTGGTGCCGTTCCTGGTGGAAGACGAGCTGAAGGCCAAGGGCGGCCTCTATTCCAAAGGGGATGACTGGGCGCCCTACGTGGTGGAGGATGGCCTGCTGATCACGGGCCAGAACCCGGCATCCTCGGCGTCAGCGGCGGCGGCCTTGTTGAAGCGGCTGGCGTGAGTTGACGCCTGCCACCAGGGCGCGCCGATGACGTTATCGGGCGCTCAGCCGTCGATGCGGCGCGCCCACGCGAGTTCCACGAACACCGCGCACAGCGCTTCCATGCCCGCCTGGTCCGCTTCGTCGAAGCGGGCTTCGCGGGGGCTGTCGACGTCCCACACGCCAATCAGCGTGCCATCGGGCGCGACCAGCGGCACCACGATTTCCGAGCGCGAGGCCGCATCGCAGGCAATATGGCCGGGGAAGGCGTGGACATCGCGTACCAGCTGCGTGGCGCGCGTCTGCGCGGCCGTGCCGCAGACCCCGCGCCCGATGGCGATGCGCACGCAGGCCGGCTTGCCCTGGAAGGGGCCCACCACCAGCTCGGCGCCATCGTAGAAATAGAAACCGGCCCAGTTCAGGTCGGCCAGCGAGTGGTAGACCAGTGCCGAGAAATTCGCGGCATTGGCGATCAGGTCGCGCTCATCGGCCAGGAGACCGCGCGCCATGTCCACCAGCGTGGCGTACTGGTCGGACTTGGGGGCGGCGGAGAGATCGTCGGAAAGCTGGAACATCGTGAGGAGGCCGGAGATATTGCGGAAGGGCCGATGATATACCGGCCGCCGGCCGCCTACATCCGCCCGACTTCAGGCCCCCGGGGCCGGCGCCCCACGCAATGCCAGATTCAACTGGTCCACCATCTCGGCCCAGTCGGCGTCTTCCATGTACTCGTCGCGCAGCAGTGCCGCCTGCGCGGGCGTCCAGAAAGGCGCCTCCCAGATTTCGACGTCCTCGGCGAGCGGGGAGTGCGTGGTGATGAAGGCGCGGATGTCGGCCTCTTCGGCGGGCAGGCCGAGTTGTGCGAACAGATCGGAGAAATGGTGGAAGGACAGGTCCATCGCGTGCTCCTGAAGGTTGGCCGGCAGTGTGATGGCCGATTCTCGCTCGCGGAGCGGGGGCCTGCAATCCTCCATCCGCCTACGCGCGCTTTGTGATGCGGCGGTCTCCCGGTGCTGTTCCGGTTAGCGTAAGGATTGGCCCGGTACCTTAATTGATGCCTGCCGCCCGGCGCCGTATTGTGGGATCACAACCAGATCAGCGGCGCGCCGGCGGAATTCTTCCGGTGACGACCCCCACCACCCGGAGACAACTCGTGACCGCCAGCCCCCGCCAACGTTTGCCTTAGCGGCGAATCCTCCCGGCAGTTCTGCCGATGCCATTCCCATGCCTTCCCTACCAAGCGGGGTGCGCCGATGCGTGCCTGCCGCGATGGAGCCGCTATGTCGCAACATTTGATTGCCATCTCAGTCCTGGGACTGATGTTCGTCGTCGCCACGGTCCTGCCGGTCAATATGGGGGCGCTCGCCTTCGTCGGCGCGTTCCTGGTCGGTACCTGGGTGGCCGCCATGCCGGCCAAGGCCATCCTGGCCGGCTTTCCGGCTGACCTGTTCCTGACGCTGGTCGGCATCACCTACCTGTTCGCCGTGGCGCAGAACAACGGCACCATCGACTGGCTGGTGCGGCTGGCAGTACGCGCCGTGGGCGGCCGGATCGCGGCAATTCCGTGGATCATGTTCCTGATCGCGGCGTTGCTGACCTCGGTCGGCGCGGTCAGCCCGGCAGCGGTAGCGATCATCGCGCCGATTGCGCTGGGCTTTGCCGCGCGCTACGGCATCAACCCGCTGCTGATGGGGCTGATGGTGATCCATGGTGCGCAGGGCGGTGGCTTCTCGCCGATCAGCATCTATGGCGGCATCACCAACAAGATCGTGCAGAAGGCCGGGCTGCCGCTGAGCGAGATGGCGACGGCTTTCGCCAGCCTCGGCGTCAATCTCGCCGTGGCGGCGGGGTTGTTCGTGGCGTTCGGCGGGCTGCGCCTGATGCGCCAATCGGCAACATCGGCTGCGGCAGCGCCGCAACCGGCCGGCGACGCGCTGGCCATACCGCATCCCTTCGGCGCCTACACGGTGGCGGCACAGGGCGCACAGATCTATGGCGATGCCGAGGCCGAGGCGGGCATGGAGGAGCAGAAAACCATGACGCGCGACCGGGGATCGATGCTGGAGGGGGGCAACGATGCCGCCAGCAGCACGGAGACGCCGGCCGGCCTCTACCAGTACCTGACCGTGGCCGGCCTCGTGGCGCTGGCCGTGCTGACGCTCTATTTCAAGCTCGATATCGGCTTCGTCTCGCTGACCATCGCGCTGGCGCTCACGCTGATCGCCCCGGACCTGCAGAAGCGGGCGCTGGGCCAGGTGTCCTGGCCGGAGATCATGCTGATCGTCGGCGTGAGCACCTATGTGGGCGTGATGGACAAGATGGGCACGATCGATTTCGTCGGCCACAGCGTGGCGCACCTGACCTCCCCGCTGATGGCCGCGCTGCTGCTGTGCTTCGTGGGCGCCGTGGTGTCCGCGTTCGCATCGTCCACCGCCGTGCTGGGGTCGCTGATCCCGCTCGCGGTGCCGTTCCTGCAGCAGGGTTCCGACGTGAGCGCGATCGGCTTTATCGCCGCGATGGCCGTGTCGTCGACCATCGTCGATGTGAGCCCGTTCTCGACCAACGGCGCGCTGGTGCTGGCCAATGCCCAGGGCGTGGATCGGCAGGCTTTCTTCCGCAAGCTGATGGTCTACGGCGCGCTGGTCACGATCATTGCGCCAGTGGTGCTGTGGTTTGCCTTCGTCGTGCTCTGAGGTTGTAGACAGGTCTGTCTTCTATAATGGTCACCATCCGCACCCGACTTCCGCACCGCCATGGCCACTCCCTCCGCCCGCGACCGCATTCTCGATACCGCCGCGCGGCTGTTCTACCGCGACGGCTATCGCGCCACCGGCATCGACAAGATCATCGCCGAGTCCGGCGTGGCGAAAATGTCGCTATATCGTCACTTTGCATCGAAAAACGATCTGATCTCGGCCTTCCTGGCCCGCCGGCATGACAACTGGATGGCGTGGTTCGCGGCCGCCGTGCGTCGCCGGCTCGCGGAACGGCCGAACCTCGATGTGCTGGCCGATGCCCTCGCCGAGTGGTTCCAGTCGGACGACTACCGGGGCTGCGCCTTCATCAACGTGGTGGCCGAGGCCGGCGGCGGCGCAGGGGATGACCCCCGGCTGGCCGGGCACGCGGTGGAACACAAGAAATCGCTCGCCGAATTTGTCGCGAACGTGGCCCGCGAACTGAAGCTGAGCGACCCCGACGCGGTGGCCGAGGAAGCCATGGTCTGCATCGAAGGGATGATCGTGCGCTACCAGATGGTGCCAGACGTGGCATCGATCGACGCCGGCCGCCGCCTGCTGGCCCGGCTGCACGCGGCCGGGTAGGCAGCTACCCCGGTCCCACGCCGGTCATTCCCCGCTCTGCCGCATCACCCAGTCCACCGCCCTCAGCAGGTACGGCGACGTATCGCCGGCACGGTAGCTCATGATCACGGGCGAGACGAAGCCGGCCGCATCCACGGGCACGTAGCGCACATCGTCCCGATGCAGCCGCTGCACCGAGGCCGGCACCAGCGTGATGCCGATGCCCGCCGCCACCAGCCCCAGCGCCGTCTGCAACTCGTTGGCTTCCTGCACGACACGGGGCTGGAGCCCCTGCGCGCGGAACAGCGACAGCACGTGGTCCGCATAGCTGGGGCGGGGCCGGGCAGGGTAGAGGATCAGCGGATGGCGGGCCAGGGCGTCCGCCGTCAGTGGGGCGGCCGGCACGGCTGCGCTGGCGGGCAGGGCGGCCACGAGGGCCTCCGCCCGGACCACGCGCTGCGCGATGGCCGGATCGTTGAGCGCGAGCCGGCCGAAGCCGAGGTCGATGCGGCCGGACTTGAGCGCCTCCAGTTGCTGCACTGTGATCATCTCGGTCAGGCCCACTTCGATCTGGCTGGCGTCGTCGCGCAGCACGCGGATCAGTTCGGGCAGCACCCCGTAGAGTACCGAGGGCACGAAGCCGATGCCGAACCAGCGCTTCTCGTTGCGGCCGATGCGCCGCGTGCCTTCCAGCGTCTCTTCCAGCCGCTGGGTCAACTGGAGCGACTGTTCGAGCAGGAAGCGGCCGGCCTCGGTCAGCTTCAGGCCCCGCCCGACGCGATCGAACAGCGCCACGCCCACTTCCTCCTCGAACTGGCGGATCTGGCGCGACAGCGGCGGCTGGGCCATATGCAGCAGGGATGCCGCCCGCGTCACATTGAGTTCCTGGGCAACGGTCTGGAAATAACGCAGGTGCCGGAGTTCCATGGCGCCTCCTTTGTCGGGTCGATGCATACCCACAGGGTATCGATCGAGACATCATCGGTCTTGGACGTCCGTAAAGTCAAGGCGTATGCTCGATTGCAACTGATACCAAGCATCGAGAAAGTATGACTACGACGATTACCGGCATCGAGGCCATCCTGGTCGATCTCCCGACCATCCGGGCCCACCAACTGGCCATGGCGACCATGCAGCAGCAGACGCTGGTGATCGTGCGGCTGCGTTGTAGCGACGGCGTGGAGGGCATCGGCGAGGCCACCACCATTGGCGGGCTGTCCTATGGCGATGAAAGCCCCGAAGGTATCAAGCTGACCATCGACACCTACCTTGGCCCGGCGCTGATCGGCCAGGACGCCACCAATGTCCACGGCGCGATGGCGCGGCTGAACAAGGTGGCGCGCGGCAACCGTTTCGCCAAGAGCGCGCTGGAAACCGCGCTGCTCGATGGGCAGGGCAAGCGCCTGAATGTGCCGCTGGCCACGCTGCTCGGCGGCGCCGTGCGCGACACGCTGCCGGTGCTCTGGACCCTGGCCAGTGGCGACACCGCCCGGGACATCGAGGAAGCCGAGCGCCTGCTGGCCGAGCGCCGCCACAACACCTTCAAGCTCAAGATCGGCCGCCGCGCGGTGCGTGACGACGTGGCGCACGTCTCCGCCATCAAGCGCGCGCTGGGCGACCGTGCCCGCGTGACCGTCGACGTGAACCAGGCGTGGAACGAGGCCGACGCGGCCACCGGCATCGCCATGCTGGAGGCGGCCGGCATCGACCTGATCGAGCAACCCACGCCGCGCGAGCACCGCACGGCGCTGGCGCGGCTGGCGGCGCGCTTCGTGGTGCCGATCATGGCCGACGAGGCCGTGACCGGCCCGGAAGACGCGATGGAGTTGGCCCGCCTGGGTGCCGCCGATGTGTTCGCGCTCAAGATCGCCAAGTCCGGCGGCATCTTCGGCATGCTGCGCACGGCGGCCGTGGGCGACGCGGCTGGCATCGCGCTCTATGGCGGCACGATGCTGGAAGGCAGCGTCGGCACCATCGCCGCTGCGCATGGCTTCTGCACGCTGCCGCAGCTCGCCTGGGGCACCGAGCTGTTCGGCCCGCTGCTGCTCAAGGACGACATCGTGGCCGAGCGCCCTACCTACCGCGACTTCGCGCTGCACCTGCCCACCGGCCCCGGCCTGGGGCTGGCGCTGGACGAAGACAAGCTCGCGCACTATCGTCGCCCGGCCGCCTGAGCGGCGACCGCCGCCCCGCATCATCGACATATAAAAGAAGGAATGGAGACTATGAAATCCCTGAACCGGTCATTGCTGTCGGCCCTGCTGGCCGCCGCCGCGTTGGTGGCGGGCACCGCCCACGCCGCCTATCCCGACCATCCCATCCGCTGGATCGTGCCGTTCCCGGCCGGCGGCGCGATGGACAACATCGCCCGCACGCTGGGCGAGGACATGTCCAGGACGCTCGGCCAGGCCGTGGTGGTGGAGAACCGCCCCGGCGCGGGCGGCAACATCGGCGCGGAACTGGTGGCGCGTGCCCCGGCCGATGGCTACACGCTGCTGATCGTGGCCAATGGCATGGCGGTCAATCCGGCGCTGTACGGCAAGCTCGGCTACGACCCGGTCAAGGATTTCGCGCCGGTCTCGCTGCTGGCCGTGGTGCCGAACGTGCTGGTCGCCAACAAGGCGAAGACGCCGGCCAAGACCGTGGCGGAGGTGATCGCCAGCGCCAAGGCGCGGCCGGGCAAGTACACCTACGCGTCGGCCGGCAACGGTACGTCGATCCATCTGGCGGGGGAGTTGTTCACGTCGATGGCACAGGTGGATCTGCTCCACATCCCCTACAAGGGGTCGGGCCCGGCCATGACCGACCTGCTTGGCGGGCAGGTGGACTATATGTTCGACAGCATCACCTCGGCCAAGCCCCAGATCGATAGCGGCAAGCTGACGCCCATCGCCGTCACCACCGCCAAGCGTTCCTCGGCGCTGCCCAACGTGCCGACGCTGGCCGAGGCGGGGCTGCCGGGCTACGAGCTGTCGCCGTGGTTCGCCGCCTTCGTGCCGGCCAAGACGCCGCAGCCGGTCATCGACGCGCTGAACAAGGCCATGCTGGAGGCGCTGAAGAAGCCCGCCGTGCAGCAGCGGCTGGCGGGCATCGGCGCGGAGCCCATCGGCAGCACGCCGGCGGCGCTGCGTGACCATCTGGCGAAGGAAACCACCAAGTGGGGCGCCCTGATCAAGGAAAGGGGCATTCGCGCCGATTGAGGATTGCGGACGGGGGCGAGCCCCCGTCAGGGAACGATGGTGAGGAACAGGTAGGCGGCGAAGATCACAAGGTGCACCACGCCCTGCAGGATCGTGGTGCGGCCCGAGCCGAGCGTCAGCGACGCGACGATCACCGTCAGGAACAGCAGCACCATCTCCTTGGCGCCCAGCCCCAGTTCGAGCGGGCGGCCAAGGGCGATGAAGACCACCGCCACCGTGGGAATGGTCAGGCCGATACTGGCCAGCGCCGAGCCCAGCGCCAGGTTCATGCTGGTCTGGAGGCGGTCCAGCCGCGCGGCGCGCAGCGCGGCGAGCCCCTCAGGCAACAGCACCAGCGCCGCGATCACCACGCCCACCACGGCGGGCGGCAGGCCCGCGGCGGCCACTGCCGCTTCCACGGACGGCGACAGCATCTTCGCCAGCGCCACCACGGCCACGAGGCACACCACCAGCAGCACGCCACTCGCGGCGGCCACGCGCCCCGGCGGCGGCGGTGCGTGCTCGTTCTCGTCGCTGCTCTCCACCAGGAAGTAGTCGCGATGGCGCACCGTCTGCACGAACACGAAGCAGCCGTACAGCACGAGCGACATCAGCCCCGAGAACGCCAGTTGCGACGAGGTCAACATCGGCCCCGGCGTGGAGCTGGTGAAATTGGGCAGCACCATGGTCAGCACCAGCAGCGCTACGAGCACGGCCATGGCCGCCTTGGCGCCGGGCGCCTGGAATTCCTGCTCCCGGTGGTGCAGGCCACCCACGAACAGGCACACGCCGACGATGCCGTTGCAGATGATCATCACGGCGGCGAACACGGTATCCCGGGCCAGCCCGGCTTTCTCGGGCCCGGCCGACAGCATCACCGAGACGATCAGCGCCACCTCGATCACGGTCACCGCAATCGCCAGCACCAGCGTGCCGAACGGCTCGCCCACCTTGTGGGCCACCACTTCGGCGTGGTGCACCGCGGAAAATACCGCGCCCGCCAGCGCGGCGGCCATGATCGCAACAAGCCAGCCCTGGCCCGGCAGCATCAGCCCGACGCCGAACGCGGCCCAGGCGGCCAGCGGCGACCAGACGGTCCATGCGGGCAGTTTGTTCGAAGTAGCCATCCTTGTTCCTTTTTCTTCTGCTGCCGCACGACGGGCGACTGACGGGGCATTGTGCAGCAGAAGGCCGCCCGGCGATAGGTTTCAGGCGGGGCGGGGAAGTTCCGGAGGGCGGCGGATTCAGTCCGGCATGAACGGCCGGGTGGGCGGCTCCGCACGCGCGAGGCGGTCGGCATCGGCATCGCGCAGGCCGGGATGATGGCGCGAGATCCAGCGCGCGGCGACGATGAGGGCGATGAGGAAAGCGAGAACGTACCCGACGAAAGAGACGGCGTTATGCATGGTCTGACCCCTATATAGGAACGGCTCTGGTGGCCGGTGCAGGTCAGTATGGGGAACAAGCGCAGCGCCCGACACCCTCTGTCGGAGGGGCGTTCCGGTCACCCAATTGGGGGCTGCGCCGCGCGTGGGCGCCTGAGTCAGAATAGCGAGCCGGACTCGGGCGCGGGCGGCGCGGGCTCGGCATCGGGGGCGGCATCGGGGGTGGCATCTGGGGCGGCCTTGCTTGCCGCCGGCGGCATCGGCGCGGGCGCCCCGGCCATGCGTTCGGACGGATAGAGCCGCAGGAAGGTCCGGGCGACCTCCGGGTCGCGGCAGCGCAGCCAGTCATCCCATTCAGTCTCCGGCACGATCACCACCGAGCGCTTCTCGGTGCCGGGCCGGTGCATGCGCGACAGCAGCGGGTGGGCATCGGCATTGACGGTGAGCATGGTGAAAGACAGCGTGTCGTCCGGCCACGCGCGCCAGAGGCCGGCGATGCCGAACCCCGGCGCGTCTGGCAGCCAGAGCTTCCAGCGCACGGGTTTGCCGGGCCGCTCCGGCGTGCCGGCCTCGGGGTAGGCGTATTCGTAGAACGCGCTGGCCGGTATCAGGGCCAGCTGGCCGGCCTTCCAGAACCGGGCGAAGGACTTGAGCGTGCCCACGGTCTCGGCGCGCGCATTCGCGGTGGGGAAGTAGCGGGTGCCGGGCGGGATCTTCCCCTTCGGCACCATGCTGAACGAGGCCAGCGCGCAGGTGCGCCCGGCATCGGAGCTGGTGACAATGGGCGCGAGGGTGTCTGGCCACGCCTCGTCCGCCCACAACCGGGCCGGCGGCTCGATGCCGAAGATGTCGCGCAGGACTTGCCGCTGGATGGGGGCGTAATTGACGCACATCGATCGCTCCAGGGAGGGGAGAGGCGTGCGGACATCCTAGCAGCCGCCGCCGTGCTACGCACTCCGCTTCGGGAGCTTCCCCGCAATGCCCATGATGGCTGCCACGCCGTCGTCTCCCATCATGGCCCTGGCGGCCGCCTGCGCCTGTGCCCACGCGGGTGCGGCCGCTTTCAGCATCGATTTGCCGGCGCGGGTCACGGAGAGCGGCCGCGATCGGCCATCGGCGGCCTCCGCCGCGTCTTCCGCGATCCATCCTGCTGCGAGCAGCGGCTGCAGGTTGCGGGTCAGCGTGGAACGGTCATGATGATTGCGCCGCCCGAGATCGGCGCGGCTGATCGGGCCGAGTTCATGCACGAGCACCAGCAGCGTGAACTGCGTGGCGTTGATGCCGAACGGGCGCAACGCCTGATCGTAGGCAGCGGTCAGGACACGCGAGATCTGCCGGGCACGGGTCATCACGCAGTGCTGGAGAATCTCGGCGCCCGGGTTGCTGGCCACAGAACGCTTGTCGGTACGCATGTCTCACGGGAAGGGGGAGCGATGAAGTACCGCCAGCGTACCGCACTCAGTGCCGATGTGCTGGCGGCGCGGCCGCGGTGCCCGGCGACCGGGTATCGGGGACGGTCACGCTCACCACTTCCGTCGCCAGGATCTTGTGCGTGGGATCTGCCAGTTCCATCCGCACCTTGTGCGGCCCCGGCGGCAGCCCCACCACGATGATGGGATCCTCGCTCGTGTGCGCCCAGGTGGCCGGGCCATCGTCAACGGTCACATGCAGATGGCCGACGCGCGGCGAAACCTGGGTGGCAGCCTTGCCGAACACCGGGATCACGCGGAAGTTCTCGGTACGGAACTGGACGATCACCACGCCCCGCGCGAGCGGCTCCGGCAATGCCGGGTAAGCCACAACCCTGGGCGCCGGCTCCGCGTCGAGCGGCAGGACGGCCGGTGGACGGCTCGTGTCCGGAGGGGTTTGTGCGGCGGCCGTCATCTGCACTGTCGCGAGCGCGGCGGCGGCGAATACATAGGTAAGTGCTCTCATGTCTGACTCCTGAAGTTGGGAAACAACCCGAGGGCGCCGATGATGCCTTGACGGAATAGTAGGTGCGCGGCCATTTTGTACGCGCATGTATCTGCGCGGCGCCGCCATACACGGCGATACCGTTTGACCGTCTCGGGACCACAGACTGGATACATCGCCTCACTCTAATGCTGCATATGCAACAGATTGCGCGGCTTGGCCGGTGCAGGAGGAAACGAGATGAAAGCGAAATCAGCAATCCGTCGGTCGGCACGGTCGGTGGCCACTGCAGTCAGTGTCTCCGCGGCGCTTATGGCCGGCACAGGCGCCGCTATCGCAGCGGCCAGCGAGCCCGTTGCGGAAGTGAGTTATGTGGATGTCGATCCCGAACTGCGTTTGCGGCGGATGGTGGTCGGGCCGGCGGCACCGCGAGGCACGGTGCTGTTCCTGCACGGTTTTCCCGAAACCATGCTCGCCTGGAAAGAGATTGCCAGGACGCTTGGGGAGGAATACGAAGTCCACGCGTTCGACTGGCCGGGCTATGGCGAATCTTCACGTCCGCCTGCCGAGCGTTTCGCCTACGCGCCGCGTGACTACGCCACGGTACTGACGCGCTACATCGACACGGCAGGCATCGACAGCAGCCGCCTGGTGATCTACGCCACCGACATCGCAGCCTTGCCGGCGTTGCTGGCGGCCATCGACCGGCCCAGCATCGCCCGGACCATCATCGTCGGCGACTTCGCACCGTTCAACCGCCCGCAATACATGCAGGAACGCCTGCAGGCGCTCAAGGAGCCCGCATCGGCCGAAGCCGTGCGGAGCGCCTTCAATGCCTCGCGCGACGAGATTCTGCTGAACGCGTTCACGCGTGGATTGCCGGAGGGGGCGCGCTATGCGTTGGATGCGGATTATCGTGCCGATCTTGCACGTGGCTGGCAGAACGGGGCGCTGACGTCGGCCGACGCGTTCGCGCACTACTACGCGCACTTCACGCGGGATCAGAATGCGTTCGAGGCGCGGCTGCCGGGCCTGAAGGCCCCGGTACGCGTGGTGTGGGGCGAGCAGGACATCTATATCAACAAGGAAATGGGCGTCGAGTTCGCGCGCAGGACCGGAGCGCCATTGCGGCTGCTGCCCGCCACGGGCCATTACCCGCACCTGCAGCGTCCGCACGAGACGATCGAAGAGGTCCGCGCGGCGTTTCGTTGAGGGTCCCCAGCGTGGCCCGTGTCGCCACCACGGGCCGCCGCCTTTCCTACGTGGCGAACACGCCGCTGACGGCTCCTGTCGCCGTTACACCGCGCCCTCCGGCCCGCGCCGGAAGCTGATTGCCAGCCGGTTGAAGGCGTTCATGAGGCCGATCGCGATGGTCAGGTCGGCCAGTTCTTTTTCCTCGAAGACGGCGGCGGCAACCTCGAAGGCGTCGTCGGGCACATGGGTGTCGGCGACACGGGTCACCGATTCGGCCCAGGCCAGTGCGGCCTTTTCGCGGTCGGAGAACAGGCTGCCGGCCTCGTGCCAGACCTGGACCAGCGCGAGCTTCTGCACGTCCACGCCCCTGCGCGTGAGATCCCGTGTGTGCATGTCCAGACAGTAGGCGCAGCCGTTGATCTGGCTGATGCGCAGGTAGGTCAGCTCCACCAGCGCGGGGTCGAGCCCGGACTGCGTGATGTAGCCGTAGACACTGCCAAGCGCCTTGACGCCGGCCGGGGAAGTTTTGGTGTAGTCGATACGCATGTTCCGTCCTGCTTGTTGGGTGTTCAGGGTTGGAGCCGATCAGAACCAAACTGCCTCATGATCGACTTCATTTCATTACTACGACTGATATAGTCGGAGATGAAGATAGCCGATCCGCGGTCGTACCGCAAGCGGTGGATGGGTTGGCGTAAACCCCGCCCCCAAAATTTCTTGCGCGGCTTAACTACGACTAATACAATCGTAGTTAAGCCGCATCGAGAAAGGCGGGCTGGAGATCGCCGCGGCGTCGCCGCTGGTCAAGGCAGCACAGATCCATTCAGGAGCAGTAGAGATGTCCCAACGCATTCTTGTCATTGGCGCCGGTTTTGCCGGCATGTGGAGCGCCCTCGCTTCGGCTCGTCTACTCGACGAGGCCGCGCGTACCGATGTGGAAATCGTGCTGATCGCGCCGGAGCCGGCGCTGCACGTGCGTCCGCGGCTCTACGAGCAGAACCCGCTGAAGATGAAGGCGCCGCTGCTGGAGATCTTCGCCGCTACCGGCGTGCGGTTCGTACAGGGCTTCGTCGAGCGCATCGACGTGGCGGCCCGTGAAGTGGAGGTGAGGGGCGTGGGCGCCGAACCATCGCGCCAGACGCTTGGCTATGACCGCCTGGTGCTGGCGGCCGGCAGTCGGCTGTTCCGGCCGGCGATCAATGGGCTCGAAGCGCATGCCTTCAACGTCGATCAGGTGGCCGATGCCGCCCGGCTGGAAGTGCATCTGCACGGTCTGGCCGGCCGCCCAGACAGCGTGGCGCGCAATACCGTGGTGATCGCCGGCGCTGGCTTCACCGGCATCGAGACGGCGGCCGAAATGCCGGCGCGGCTGCGCGAAGTGCTCGGTGCCGATGCCGCAGTGCGCGTCATCATGGTAGAGCGTAATGGCGAGATCGGTCCGGACCTGGGCCAGGGGCCGCGCCCGGTGATCACCGAGGCGCTGACCGAACTCGGCGTGACGTGGAAGCTGGGCTCCGGTGTCGCGTCGGTGGACGCGGAAGGCGTCACGCTGGAAAGCGGCGAGCGCATCGACGCCCAGACCGTGATCTGGACCGCAGGCGCCCGCGCGAGCGCGCTGACCGACCAGATCCCCGCGCAGCGCGACAACTTCGGCCGGTTGCACGTCGATCGAAACCTGAAGGTCGATGGCGTGGCGCACGTCTATGCCACAGGCGATGTGGCCCGTGCGGCGACCGATGACGAGGGCAACGTCACGATGATGTCGTGCCAGCACGCGATGAACCTCGGGCGGTCCGCGGGGCACAACGTGGCAGCCGACCTGCTGGGCCAGCCGCCGATCCCGTACAGCCAGCCGAAGTACGTGACCTGTCTGGACCTGGGTCCGTGGGGCGCGGTCTACACCGAGGGCTGGGACCGCCAGGTGAAGCTGTCCGGCGCCGAGGCCAAGGCGCTGAAGACCAGGATCAACACGGAATGGATCTATCCGCCG
The DNA here is from genome assembly GCF_056395225.1 of Cupriavidus sp. 10L45. NCBI lineage: Bacteria > Pseudomonadati > Pseudomonadota > Betaproteobacteria > Burkholderiales > Burkholderiaceae > Cupriavidus > Cupriavidus sp. 10L45. The sequence goes on along the minus strand of NZ_JBFTJC010000004.1, from coordinate 86,995 downwards.
AGCGCGAACCGGGCCGAGGCACTGGCGTCGGCTGACCCGCGCCGCATCGTCGTGGCCTGATCGGGCTGGGGGAATGAAGAAGGGCGATCCGCCGGGATCGCCCTTTTTTTATCTTGCGCTGCGCCGGTTGGCCGCGCGGTCTGTCAGCCACTCCACTACCTGCCCGCCGTAGGCGGCGGGCACTTTCTCCACGGTGCGTTCGGCAATGTCGGCCAGCGTGTGATTTTTCAACTCGGCGCGCATCGCCTTCTCGGCAGACTGCATCACGGCGTGGATCGTGCACACGCCGCGCGTCGCCCATGCCGGCGGGCAGCCCTCGAATACGGCACTGCGCTCGCGGATCTCCCGGCACTCGAACAGCGGCTTGTCGCCGTCGATGGCGACGATCACGTCGTAGACCGAGATGCGCGAAGGCGGACGGGCGAGCCGGAAGCCGCCCTTGATGCCTTCGGTGGCCACCACGAGTTCAGCCTTCGCGAGCTTGGTGAACAGCTTGGCCAGGAACTCGGTGGGGATGCCCTGCAGCTCGGCGAGGTCGCGCACGCTGGCCTCTTCCACGGCCATGTTGGAACGGGACAGATAGAGCAGGCAGTGCAGCCCGTACTCGACACCCGTGCTGATATGCGACATGTTTAACTAAGACTCAATAAATCGTAGTTGCAAGGCTACACCAGCGTGGGCGCGGCAGCAAGGCTCTCCAGAGACCTTGAAAAACTGAAGCGGTTGTTCGAATACTGTTGTACTAGCTGCAAATACCCACACTGCCCCGTCCGGCATCGCAAGCCTGCCACTTGCAAATGTCTGGACAATTTCGCCAGATGACAATCCTGCAATGTTCCTCGTGAACTTGCGCCGCTCGCGTTCAAGGAGAACGGGAAATGGACGACTCTTGTCAGCAGAATGGTGGCCGTGCCCGCACCGGCGGCGTGCAACCCGCCGCGTCGCAGGGCAGCGCTGGCCACGCGGTGAGCTTCAAGGTCAACGGCACGCTCCAGTCGCTTACGGTGGCGCCCAACGCCATACTGCTGGACGTCTTGCGCGATCAACTGCACCTCACTGGCACCAAAAAGGGGTGCGACCATGGCCAGTGCGGGGCGTGCACGCTGCACGTGAACGGTGTGGCGATCAATGCCTGCCTGTCGCTCGCGGTGATGCATGACGGCGACGAGATCACCACCATCGAAGGGCTCTCCCAGGGCGGCACGCTGCACCCGGTGCAGCAGGCTTTCTGGGATCACGATGCCTACCAGTGCGGCTACTGCACCGCCGGCCAGATGATGAGCGCCGTGGGCGTGCTAGGCGACAAGCGCATCCCGACCGACGACGCGGCCGTGCGCGAGGCGATGAGCGGCAACATCTGCCGCTGCGGCGCCTACCGGAACATCGTCGCGGCCGTCCAGGACGCACGCGGCAAAATGAAGAGAGGCTAGCCATGCGTACCTTCGAGTATGCCCGCGCGGCGGACGTCGAGCAGGCCATCGTGCTGCACGCGCGCACGCCCGAGACCGCCTATCTGGCCGGTGGCACCACCCTGCTGGACCTGATGAAGCTGGACGTGATGCACCCGCCGCGCGTGGTGGACATCCACAAACTCGGCCTCAACCAGGTCGAGGTGGCTGAGGACGGCCGGGTGCGGATCGGCGCGATGGTCAGCAACACCGAGCTGGCGCGCCATCCGCACATCGTCAAGCATCACCCGGCGCTGTCGCAGGCGCTGCTGTCCGGTGCCAGCACGCAGCTGCGCAACAAGGCCACCACGGCCGGCAATGTGATGCAGCGGGTGCGTTGCGGGTACTTTCGCGATGGCGTGTCGCCCTGCAACAAGCGCGAGCCGGGCTCGGGCTGCCCCGCCATCGACGGGCTGAACCGCAACGTGCACGCGGTGCTGGGCGGCAGCAACCAGTGCATCGCCGCGCATCCGTCCGATATGTGCGTGGCGATGGTCGCCATCGGCGCCACCATCCACGTGCAGGGGCCCAAGGGCCGGCGTGACATCCCGTTCGCGGACTTCCACCTGCTGCCCGGTGAAACGCCGTGGAAGGAGCACGCGCTGGAGGCCGACGAGATGATCACGCACATCACGCTCGATGCGCCGCTGCCGAACAGCCGCTCGGCCTACCTGAAGCTGCGCGACCGGGGCTCCTACCAGTTCGCGCTGGCGTCGAGTGCGGTGGTGGTGGTGCTGGATGGTCGCACCGTGCGGGACGTGCGCATCGCGCTCGGTGGCGTCACCACCAAGCCGTGGCGGGCCGCCAATGCCGAGGCGGTGCTGCGCGGCAAGGCGGTGACGGACGCGCTGATCCGCGAGACCGCCGCCGCTGCCATGGCGGGCGCGCAGTCCTATGGCCAGAACGGCTTCAAGCTGCTGCTTGGCCAGCAGGCGGTATCGCGCAACCTGACGCGGCTCGTCGCCTGACCGGCTGCCCCGATCCATCCCCGATCCAGCGGACCTTCACTCGACAACGGGAGTCCAGCGTGAACAAGAATGCCATCGGCGCGTCGCCGCGCCGTATCGACGGTCGACTCAAGGTCACCGGCGCCGCGCTCTACACGGCGGACCGCAACCTGCCCGGCATGCTGCATGCCTATGGCGTATTCAGCACGATTGCGAGCGGGCGCGTCACGGGCATCGACACCGCCGCCGCGCGGCGCGTGCCGGGCGTGGTCGACATCCTGCACCATGACAATTTCCTGCGGCTCTACCGCGCGCCGAAGGCGCCGATCTCGCCGGCCACGATCCTGACCGCCGGCATCACGGACGAGCACCGCCTGCCGTTCGAGGACGCGAAGGTGCACTACGCCGGCCAGTTCGTCGCGCTGGTCGTGGCGGACACCTACGAGCATGCGCGAGAGGCGGCCCAGCTTGTGAAGGTGACGTATGCCCCGGCCAAGGCACTCGCCAATCTGGAGCAGGGCATGGCGGCTGGCAAGCTGCAGGACGGCGGGCGCGGCCACACGCGCGGCGAGCCGGCCAGGGACTTCGACGCCGCGCCGGTCCGTGTCGATGCCGTGTACCACACGCCGGTGGAGACCCACAATCCAATGGAGATGCACGCCACGGTGGCGTGGTGGGAGGGCGGCGACCTGCATCTCTACGAGGCCTCGCAAGGCGTGCTGGTTCATCGCAACACGTTGGCCCTGATCTTCGGACTCACGCCGGAGAGCGTGAGCGTGGACGCGCCGTTCATCGGCTCGGGCTTTGGCGCCAAGCTGTTCCTGTGGCCGCACTCCGTGGCCGCCTGCGCGGCGGCCAAGATGACCGGGCGCCCGGTGAAGCTGGYGGTGCCACGCGCGCAGATGTTCACGACCACGGGGCAGCGGCCGGAGACGAAACAGCACCTCCGGCTGTCGGCGGGCGCCGACGGCAAGATCACGTCGATCCGGCATGAGTCGATCAACACCACGTCCTTTATCGAGCAGTACGTGGAGAACTGCGGCGGCATGACGTCGAGCCTGTACACCTGCCCGAGCGTGCTGGTCACGCACCACACCATCGACGTGCACCGGGGCGCGCCCACCTCCATGCGCGCGCCCGGCGCCGCGCCGGGCCTGTTCGCGCTCGAATCCGCCATCGACGAACTGGCGCTGGCGTGCCAGAAGGACCCGGTGCAGTTCCGCCTCGATAACATCTCCACGCGCGACGAAAGCACCAACCTGCCGTGGTCCAGCAACCACCTGCGCGAGGCCATCGAGCAGGGCGCCCGCAAGTTTGGCTGGGCCAGGCGCGACCCGCGCATCGGTGCGATGCGTGTGGGCGACGAGATTGCCGGCTACGGCGTGGCCGTCTGCAACTGGGACGCCTGGCGCACCCCAGCCGAAGCGCGGGTGCATTTGCGCAGCGACGGCACGGCCGCGGTGATCTGCTCGATCCAGGACATCGGCACCGGTACCTACACGATTGCGGCGCAGACGGTGAGCGAGCTGACCGGCCTGCCGTTCGAGAAGATCGAGGTGAAGCTGGGCGATTCCTCGTTCCCGGCGGCACCGGTCTCGGGCGGATCGTGGGCCACGGCCAGCGTCCTGCCGGCCATCGCAGAGGCCACGCGCAACGCCATCGACCAGTTGCGCACGTTTGCCACGCAGGAGGGCGCGCCGTTCGCCGGGGCGAAGCCCGAGTCGCTTCGCTTCGAGAATGGCTGCCTGACCGATGGAACGCGCACCGTGGACTACGCCACCGTGCTGACCGCGCAGCGCTTTGCTAGCGCCGATGGTCATGCGCGCACGGGCGGCACGCCCACGGACAGGATGTCGTTCATGTCGTTCGGCGCGCATTTCGTGGAGGTGCGCTGGGACCCCGGCATCTCGCGCCTGCGCGTGGCGCGCGTGGTCAGCGCCATCGACGTGGGCCGCGTCATCAACCCACTGACGGCGCGCAATCAGGTGGAAGGCGCCATCGTCATGGGCGTGGGCATGGCGCTGTTCGAGGCCACCGAGTACGACGAGCGCAACGGCATCCCGGGCAACAACAACTACGCCGAGTACGTGATGCCGGTGCATGCGGACCAGCCGGACATCGACGTCATCCTGCTCGACTACCCCGACCTGGCCTTCAACGAGTTCGGCGCGCGCGGCATCGGGGAGATCGGCATTACCGGCTTTGCGGCGGCGGTGGCCAACGCGGTCTACCACGCCACGGGCAAGCGCATCCGTGACCTGCCCATCACCATGGAGAAGCTGATGGACGCGCCCGGCCGGGTCGCCGCCTAGCCGATGGCCTATATATATAGCGGTGGATGGCCGAGCGCGGGAGGGGGTGATGGTCGACAATCCGGTTCCGGAGGATGACGCCGGGGTGCGCGAGCACCCGCGCTACGCGCAGATGTTCGCGGTGCTGACCGAGGAGGACATCCAGCGCGTGCGCCGCTTCGGGCGCCTGTCGCACTTCGCTGTTGGCGAATGCCTGTACCGCGCCGGCAGCCTGTGCCCGGGGATGTTCCTGATCCTGTCCGGCAAGGTGCGCATCGTCGGGCGCGATGGGCTGGGCCACGAGCGCGTCCTCCACACCTACACCCAGCGCGGCGAGTTCACCTCGGACGTGACGCAGCTCTCGAACAAGCCAGCCGTGGTGGATGCGCGCGTGATCGAGGACGTGGAGGCCGTGCTGGTGCGCCCCGACGAACTGAGCGCGATGATGATCAGCGAGGCTGATCTCGGCGAGACCATCATGCGCGCGCTGATCCTGCGCCGCATGCTGGTGATCGAGCGCGGCCACGGCGTGGTGCTGGTGGGCGCGCCGGACAACGGGCGGCTGGTGGCGCTGCAGAACTTCCTGCGGCGCAACGGCTTTCCCAACACCACGCTCGACGCGGCGATGGACCCCGAGGCCGTTGCGCTGCTCGAACGCCTGACCCCGCTGCCGGACGACTTCCCGCTCGTGGTCTGCCCGGACGGCACCGTGCTGCGCAATCCGGACGAAGGCCACCTGGCCTCGTGCCTGGGCCTGATTCCCGAGTTCGATCCCACCCACGTCTACGACGTGGCGGTGGTCGGCGCCGGCCCGGCCGGGCTGGCCACCGCCGTCTATGCGGCGTCCGAAGGGCTGTCCGTGGCCGTGCTCGACTGTCGTGGGCCGGGCGGGCAGGCTGGCACCAGCGCGCGCATCGAGAACTACCTCGGCTTTCCCACGGGCATCACCGGGCAGTCGCTGGCCAGCCGCGCCTTCGCCCAGGCGCAGAAATTCGGCGCCCATATCGGCATTCCATGTGAAGTGAAGGCCCTGTATTGCGACCGGCGTCCGCTCTTCGTGGAACTGACCGATGACCGCCGCATTGCCGCGCGCACCGTGGTGATCGCCAGCGGCGCCGAATACCGGCGACCGGACGTGACCGGGCTCGATCGCTTCGAGTCGTCCGGCATCTACTACTGGGCCACGCCGATCGAGGCGCGCCTGTGCCGCAAGGAGCCGGTGCTGCTGGTGGGCGGCGGCAATTCCGCCGGGCAGGCGGCGGTGTTCCTGGCCGCGCATGCCGAGCACGTGCACCTGTTTATCCGGGGCACCAGCCTTGAGCACAGCATGTCGCGCTACCTGACTGAGCGGATCGCCGTGCTGCCCAACGTGACCGTGCATACCCGCGTGGACCTGCGCGCGCTTGAAGGCGGGGCACGTCTCGAACGGGTGTATTACCGGGGCGCGGGCGGCGTAGAGGGCTGCATGACCACGCATCACCTGTTCGTCTTCATCGGCGCGGCGCCGAATACAGCGTGGCTGGCCACCTGCGGCGTGCAGCGCGACGAGAAGGGATTCGTGTTGACCGGGGCCGAAGTGCCCGATGCCGCGCCGCACGTGCCGTCCCTGCAAACCAGCCTGGAAGGCGTGTTCGCCATCGGCGACGTGCGTTCGGGATCGATCAAGCGGGTGGCTTCCGCCGTGGGCGAGGGCGCTGCCGTGGTTGCGCAGATCCACGCCGTGCTGGCCGGCATGCGCGGCACCTGCCAGCCCGGCACGCGCTGATCCGTTTCCCCCCCTGCGGCGCCGGCATCACTCCGCCAACGCGCCCCCATCGGAATGCCTACAATAGCTGGACGGACAGGCCGCGCGGGCTGATGCGCGGCACTGTCGCTGCCACGCGTGCTCGCAGGCAGGGGCGCGCGCCACTCATCTCCACGAAACATGGAGAAACATCATGCAGAGTAGCGAAGCGGTGCTGACGCAGGCGCGAGCCGCGTTGGCGCATGTGCCGTATCAGGGCCACCATCTCCATCCCACCATTCACCTGCGGCTTTCCGACGGCGCGCTAATCCTCGAGGGCGAGGTAGCAGACATCGTCGACAAGACGCGCGCCGCCGCGCACCTGCGGCGCGTGGACGGCGTGACCATGGTCATTGACCACCTGCGCATTGCCGATGGCGCCGCGCCGGTGGGCGACGGCGAACTGCGCGATGCCGTGTGCCAACGGCTGCTTACCGCGATCGATTTCCGCAACTGCAAGATTTGCGCGAAGGTGAAGGGCCAGGACGAGGCGCGCCGCGAGGCCGTGGGCGAGCGCAGCGGCTGGATCGAGGTGGCCGCCGCCAATGGCGTGGTCACGCTGTCCGGCAATGTGATCAGCCTTTCCCACATGCGGCTGGCCGGCGTGCTGGCGTGGTGGTCGCGCGGCTGCCGCTGCGTGGTGAACGAACTCGTGGTGGCGCCGGCCGAGGCCGATAGCGATGAGGAAATCACCGAGGCGCTGCAACTGGTGCTGGAAACCGATCCCTTCGTCGATGCGGGCCGCATCGCGGTGCGCACCGCGAAACGCGTGGTGACGCTCGACGGCTACGCCACGAGCGAGGGCGCGCGCAAGCAGGTCGAGCGGGATGCCTGGTATGTGTACGGCGTGGAGGACGTCGTCAACCGGATTTCGCTGAGCAGCTGAGTGCTTTGGGGGCATGCCGGTGGCGGGAACGGCGCGTGGATTGGCGGGATTGACCCTCCCCGGCCGCGCGCGCAGGCGATAGGATCGGCTTTTGTCGCCAACCGTCCACACAGGAATCCTCATGCCCCGTTCCGTTCGTCACCGCCGCGCAGCGCTGCCCGCAGCGCTCTCCCTCGCGTTGTCATTGGCCTGGAGCGGCGCCGCGCTGGCCGCCGGGCCGGACGCGGCCCTGCTGCAGGCGGCACAGGCCGCGCAGCCGGGCGTGGTGCAGTCCCTCAAGGAGATGGTGTCGATCGAGTCCGGCAGCCATGACGTCGAAGGGCTGAACCGCATGGCCGCCTACACCGAGAAGCGCCTCAAGGCGCTGGGTGCCAGCGTGGAGCGCGTGCCGGCGGCGCAGGGCCACGGCCCGATCGTCAAGGGCACGCTGGAAGGCACGGGCAAAGGCCGCATCATGCTGATCGCCCATATGGACACCGTCTACGCGCGCAACACGCTGGCCTCGCAGCCGATTCGCGAGGACGGCAACAAGCTCTACGGGCCGGGCATCGCCGATGACAAGGGCGGCATCGCGGTCATCCTGCACGCGCTGGAGATCATGAAGGCGCAGGGCTGGAAGGACTTCGCGCGGGTGACCGTGCTGTTCAATGCGGACGAGGAAATCGGCTCGCTCGGCTCGGGCGCCGCCATTGCCGCGCTGGGGGCGCAGCACGATGTGGTGCTGTCCTGCGAGCCCAATCCGGCCAAGGCCGTGGCCAAGACCGAATCCCTGCTGCTCGGCGCCGCTGGCACGGCCTCCGCGACGATGGCTGTTCAGGGCCGCGCCTCGCACGCCGGCGCCGCGCCGGAGCTGGGCCGCAATGCCTTGATGGAACTGGCCTACCAGTTGCAGCAGACGCGCGATGTGGCGAAGTCCGTGCCGGGCTCGCAACTGAACTGGACCAATGCCAAGGCTGGGGATGCCCGCAACCAGATTCCTGCTTCGGCCAGCGCCTTCGGCGATGTGCGGATCACGGCCAACGGTGCCGCCCAGAAGCTGCAGGCGGCGCTGCAGGAGAAGGTCAACGCCGGTCATCTGGTGCCCGATACGCAGACCACCATCACGATGGAAGAGGGCCGTCCGCCCTTCGTGGTCAATGCGCGTGGCCGGGAACTGGCGGCGCAGGCCCAGAAGATCTACGCGGAACTGGACGGCCGGCAGCTGGCCCTGTTTCCCGGCACGGGCGGCGCCACGGATGCCGGCTTCGCGGGCCAGTCGGGCAAGGCCGCCGTGGTGGAGAGCTTCGGCCTGTCCGGCTTTGGCTATCACGCGCGCGACGAGTACATCGAACTCGATTCCATCGTCCCGCGCCTCTACCTGATGACCCGCATGCTTCAGGAGAGCGGGCGCTGAGCGGATTGGGCGGATTGGGCAACCTGCTTGGCGATGGCGTCGGCAAGACGCGTGGCGTCGTTGTAGACGCTGTCGTGCTGCAGTTCGCTGACGCCGTGCGCCGCGCCGCCGGCGGCGGCTGACATGGCCACATGGCCGGCCACCGCGCCCACGCCGGCGGTCTCCGCCACACCGGGCATGTGGCCGCTATCCGCGCTGGCGTGGAAGTCCTGCACCGCCACCGCCGGGCCATTGGCGGGCTGGTAGACCAGTTCGACCGACGCGCCCACATCGCTCTTGCCCGCGCCCAGGCCCACCACCATGCGGCGGCGCAGGTTGCCTTCGTCGATCTTGTCGAACTGGCCGGTAACGACCAACGCATTCGCGCCCGCCGGGACCGCGCCATCGAGGCGCACTGCGTTGAGCCCCTTGGCACGCAGCTGCCGCACGATTTCATCGCTCACCTGATCACGGGCCTCGCGCGCATCGTGCATGGCCTTGCCAGCCTGGCTGTCCGCGCCGGCCATCGACATGACCTTTTGCATCACGCGGCTGTCTACCTTGACCTGATCGGGGTTGGCGTTGAAGGTCTGCACGCAGATGATGTCCGCGTTGCCGGGGAGGGCGGCGGCGCCCTGCGTGATGGTAGTGGCGTTGGCGTAGCCGGCGGCCAGCAGCGCGGCGGCCGTCAGCGTGGCGAGGGTGAAGCGGCGGGCAATGAGGGAGAGTTGGGTGGTTTGCATGGCGAAATCCTGTATCGGTTGGGTTGGAGCGTGTCGGTGCATCGCTGGAACCCAGTATGGGAAAAACCGACCACAGATGCCATGCAGCAAGTATGTCGAGAAATGTCAGGCCGCTGGCCGCAGCGGCAGCGCCACTACGGCTTCGAGGCCGCCGCCGTCACGTGGGCGGAATTGCAGCGAGCCGCCGTGCAGCCGCGCGATGCGCTCCACAATCGCCAGCCCCAGCCCGGTGCCGCCCGAATGACCGCGCGCGTTGTCGCCGCGTGCGAACGGCGCCTTGAGCTGCTCCAACTGCTGCGCGCCGATGCCGTCGCCCCGGTCGCACACCGCCACATAGGCGGTCTCCGCATCGGCCCAGGTGCGCACGGCCAGTCCGGTGCGGCCGTAGACCACCGCGTTCTGCATCAGGTTCATCAGCAGCCGCATCAGGCTCACCGGGCGGTAGTCGAGCGGCGGCAGGTTGCCGATCGACAACTCGAAGCTGTGTCCCAGCCCCGCAAAATCGGACGACAACTGCTGCACCAGCGCGTCGAGGTCGCCCGGCTGGGGCGGCTCGCGCTCGCCGCTGCCGGCGTAGTCCATGAATTGCTGGAGGATCGTGTCGATCTGGTCGAGATAGCTTTCGGTGGAGGCAACGAAAGCGTCGTCGCTGCCGCGTGGCATGGCCATCGCCATGCCCAGGCGCAGCTTGGTCAGTGGCGTGCGGATGTCGTGCGAGATGCCCGCCAGCATCAGCGCGCGGGTGGCTTCCGCCTGGCGCAGGGCGTCGGTCATCTGGTTGAAAGCGGCGCTGACCTGCGCGATTTCCGTGGGGCCGTCCGTGGGGAGCGGCGCGGGCATCTCTCCAGCGCACACGTCGCCTGCGGCGCGGGCGAGGTCCTGCAGGGGCCGGTTCAGGTGGCGCTGGATCAGGTAGCCGGTCAGCGCGGCCAGCATCGCCAGCGCGGTCGAGAGCGCCAGCGCGGCCAGGATGCCGCTGGCGCGGGCATCGGCGGTCATCGGCAGGGAAATCCACGCCGGGGTGTGGGCCACGTGCACGCGGATCCACAGCCGTTCCTCGCCATCGGGGGCGTCGATCTGCCAGCGCACTGGCATGTCGGGCGGCAGGTCGCGGCGCAGGGCGTGCAGGAAGACATCGCGCTGGTAGGTGCGGAACAGTTGCAAGGGGCTGGCGGCGCCGTCCGGCGTGGGCTCCGGCACAGGGTCCGCCGCCTGGGCGTTGAGCCGCGTGGTGACCGCCTGCGCCTCGGCAGGCGGCAGCGCGGCCAGCACGCCATCGAGGGTCTTCACATAGTCCGCAAAGATAATGGCCGCGCGCTCGATACGCGGGCGCTGCACATAGTGGAGCAGTACCGAGAGGGAGCACGCCTGCGTGACGGCCACCAGCGCCACCAGCAGGGCGATATTGCGCGCCAGCAGCGACCGGGGCAGCCGCATCACGCCGCCACGCCGGCCACCAGCATGTAGCCCACGCCCCACACCGTCTTGATGAAACGGGGCTTGGATGGGTCTTCCTCGATGATCTGGCGCAGGCGCAGCACCTGTACGTCGATGCTGCGGTCCAGCGCGTCATGGTCGCGCCCGCGCGCGCGGGCCAGCAGGTTCTCCCGGCTCACGGGCCGGTTGGGCGAGGATCCGAGCGCGTGCAGCAACAGCATCTGGGCCGAATGCACCTCCACGGGATCGCCACGCAGCCGCAGCGTCTGCTGGCCGACATCGAACTCGAATTCGCCGAAGCGCAGCGTCTGCGCGGTGACGGTGGGATCGCCCGACGCGATCCGCTGCCGCCGCAGCAGCGCACGGATGCGGGCGACCAGCTCGTCCGGCACGAACGGCTTGGGGAGGTAGTCATCGGCGCCGGTCTCCAGCCCCAGCACGCGGTCCATGGGATCGCCCTTGGCGGTCAGCATCAGCACGGGCAGCGTGATGCCGTCCGCACGCAACCGCCGGCAGATGGTCAGGCCATCCTCGGGCGCCATCATCAGGTCGAGTACGAGCAGGTCGTAGGGTTCGCGCTGGAGGTAGCGGTCGAGCTGCTTGCCATCGGCCACGGCGCGCACGCGGAAGCCCTGGCTGGTCAGGAAGCGCTGCAACATGTTGCGCAACTCGGCCTCGTCGTCCAGCACGAGGATGCGGTTGACTACCTCCATGGCATGTCTCCGTGACCATCCGTCATGCGGGAACGATACCCGAAGTCATGCGTAGTGTGCGGGCACCCAGACACGTCCGACCCAATGTCCCGGCACCCACACCGCCGGGTGGGGCGGCGGCGCCACATAGACGGCACGCGGCGCGACATATTCGCCCTGGGGCGTGACATAGACCGGCGGCAGCGGCGGGGCGACATAGACGGGGCGCGGCGCCGGGGCGACATAGACAACGTGCGGCGGCGGCATGACGACGACCGCCCCAGCGCCATACCAGCCGGCGAAGGCGGGCGTGGCGGCGGTGACGGTGGCAACGATGAGGGCGGCGGTAGCGGTAACGAAGCTGAGGCGTTTCATGATGAGTCCCTTCCTGGTGAGTTTCAGCCGACCGATGTGCGGCGGCAACGGGACGAAATATAGGAGGGGACGGGGCAGTCCGCGAGGCGCAAACCATGTCGCGGTGTTACACGGCGTGGCGCCGGTCCGTGCATGACATCCGGCGACATATTTCCCGCATGGCGCGGCTGGCGGGCGGCACCTACATTTGGCTCACCGCGACGCAACATCGTCCCGATCCCCAATCGACTACCCCATGAGGCACGCCATGCTGACCCCCACCGCCAACCCCGACCTATCCGTCCAGCGGATAGCCCTCTACGCCACGGCGTTCATCGTCGCCGTCTCGCTCGTCGAAGCCGTGGTGCTCTGGCGCAAGCGCCGGAACTGGAATGCCCCGTTCGACTGGCGGGAGGTCTGGCTGTCGCTGGCCGACCTGGCCGGCCGCAAGCTGTCGGTGCTGCTGCCGCTCTCGCTGGCCACGCCCGTGTTCGCCTTCGCCTGGGATCACCGCCTGTTCACGGTCACGCTCAACAGCGCGCTGATGGTGCTGCTGCTCTTCGTGGGGCAGGAGTTCTGCTACTACTGGTATCACCGCGCCTCGCACCGCGTGCGCTTCTTCTGGGCGACCCACGCGGTCCACCACTCGCCGAACCAGCTCACGCTGGCCTCGGCCTACCGGCTCGGCTGGACCGGCAAGCTTACCGGCACGGCCATCTTCTTCGCGCCGCTGGTCTGGCTGGGTGTGCGGCCGGAAGTGGTGCTGGCCACGCTGATGTTCAACCTGCTCTACCAGTTCTGGCTGCACAACACGTGGGTGCCGCGCCTGGGCTGGCTCGAATACGTGTTCAACACGCCGTCGGCGCACCGCGTGCACCATGCCTCGAATGTGGATTACCTCGATGCGAACTACGGCGGCGTGCTGATCGTGTTCGACCGCCTGTTCGGCACCTATGTGGCCGAGCGTGCCGAAGAGCCGTGCCGCTACGGGCTGGTCAAGCCGTCCCGCACGGTGAACCCGCTGATGAACCAGTTCGAACACTGGATTGGCCTGTTCCGCGACATGGCGGCAGCCCCCAGCCTCGGCGCGGCCCTCGGCTACCTGACGATGCCCCCGGGCTGGCAGCCCGACGGCAAGGGCGAGACCACCGAGAACCTGCGTGCGCAGTCTCAGGGTCAGGTCAGCGCCTAGGCTTCCACCATGCCCAGGAACTGCTGCAACTCCGGGGTCTTCGGACGGGCGAAGACCTCGTCCGGCGGCCCGATCTCGTGGACCTTGCCCTGGTGCATGAAGACCACGCGGTCGCACACTTCCCGGGCGAAGCGCATCTCGTGCGTGACCATCAGCAGCGTCATCCCATCGGCGGCCAGCCCGCGCATGACCTGGAGCACCTCGTTGACGAGTTCCGGGTCCAGCGCCGAGGTGATCTCGTCGCACAGCAGCGCAGCGGGCTGCATCGCCAGCGCCCGGGCAATCGCCACGCGCTGCTGCTGCCCGCCGGAGAGTTGATCGGGATGGGCGTCGAACTTGGCCGAGAGGCCCACGCGGGCCAGGTTCAGCTCCGCCAGCTCGCGCGCCCGGGCCTCCGGCACCCCCTTGACGATCATTGGCGACAACATCACGTTGCGCCCCGCGCTCAGGTGCGGAAACAGGTTGAACTGTTGGAAGATCATGCCCACCTTGAGCCGCAGCGCGCGCAGTTGCAGCTCGGTATCGGCCAGATGGGCGCCAGCCACGGTGATGGCGCCGGCGTCGATGGACTCCAGCCCGTTGATGCAGCGGAGCAGCGTGCTCTTGCCCGAGCCGCTCTTGCCGATGATGGCGATGACCTCGCCCGGCTCCACCGAGAGCGACACCCCTTTCAGGACCTCGTTGCTGCCGAACGACTTGCGGACCTGGTCAATGGCGATGAGCGGCATGGAATTTCCTCTCCAGCAGTTTGCTGGCTTGCGAAAGGGGCCAGCACAGCGCGAAGTACATCAGCGCCACGGCGGCATAAACGGTGAATGGCTGGAAGCTCGCGTTGACGATCATCGTGCCGGCCTTGGACAGCTCGGTGAAACCGATGATCGACGCGAGCGCGGTGCCCTTGATGACCTGCACGCCAAAGCCGACGGTCGGCGCCACGGCAATGCGCATGGCCTGCGGCAGGATCACGTGGCGCATCTGCTGCACGTAGCTCATGGCCAGGCTGCCGGACGCCTCCCATTGGCCGCGCGGAATCGCCTCCACGCAGCCGCGCCAGATCTCGGCCAGGAAGGCGGCGGTCCAGAGCGTCAGCGCCACGCCGGCGGCGAGCCACGCGGGCACGTCCACGCCGAACAGCGCGAGGCCGAAGAAGGCGAGGAATAACTGCATCAGCAGCGGCGTGCCCTGGAAGATCTCGATATAGGCCCAGGTGGCCCGGCGCAGGAAGGGCCGCTTGCTGGTGCGCATCAGCAGCACCAACAAGCCCACCACGCCGCCGCCGACAAAGGCCACCAGCGACAGCAGGACGGTCCAGCGCGCGGCCAGCAGCAGGTTGCGCACGATGTCCCACAGCGTGAAGTCGATCATCGCGCCCTCCGCGCAAACAGTTGCCGGCCCACGCCGCGCAGCAGCTGGCGCAGCAGCAGCGCCAGCAACAGGTAGATCACGGTGCTCACCAGATAGACCTCGAAGGCGCGGAAGTTGCGGCCCTGGATGAAGTTGGCGGCGTAGGTCAGGTCCTGGGCGGCAATCTGGGAGCAGACCGCCGAGCCAAGCATGACGATGACGATCTGGCTCGACAGCGCCGGCCAGATCTTCTGCAGCGCCGGGCGCAGCACCACATGGCGGAACACCTGCAGCGGCGACATCGCCAGGCTGGCGCCGGCCTCGAACTGGCCGCGTGGCGTGGCGGCCAGCCCGGCCCGAATGATCTCGGTGCCGTAGGCGCCCAGGTTGATCACCATCGCCAGCGAGGCGGCCACCATCTCGGGCAACTGCACGCCCAGGCTGGGCAGGCCGAAGAAGATGAAGAAGAGCTGGATCAGGAACGGCGTGTTCCGGATCATCTCCACATAGGCGCCGACGATGGCGCGCAGCCAAGCCGGCCCCTGCGTCCGGGCCCAGGCGCCGAAGATGGCCACCGCCACGCCCAGCACGCCGCCCGTGAGCGTGAGCTGGGCCGTGACGGCGATGCCCTTGAGCAGGACGTCGGTGTAGTCGAGCACCGACAGGAAATCGAACTGATAGGCCATGGACGGGACCGGTTGCAGCGGGAGGGGAAGCGGTTCAGATCAGAGCTGGGCCGGCAGCGGACGCAGCAGCCACTTGATCGACAGCGAGTTCAGCGCGCCGTCCTTCTTGGCTTCGGCCAGGATGGCGTTCACCTTGGCCTGGAGCGCGGGCTCGTCCTTGTTCATGCCGATAAAGCACGGCGAGTTCTTGATCAGGAACTTGGTCTCGGGCGCCTTGGGCGCATGCTTGGCGATCAGCGCGGCGGCGACCACGTTGCCGGTGGCAATCAGCTGCACCTGGCCCGACAGGAACGCGGAGATCGTCGCGTTGTTGTCCTCGTAGCGCTTGATGGTGGCGTTGGCCGGGGCGATCTTCGACAGCTCCAGGTCCTCCACCGCGCCGCGCGTGACGCCGACGGTCTTGCCGGCCAGGTCGGCGGCGCTCTTCACGGGCATGTCGGCCGGGCCGAACACGCCGTTGTAGAACGGGGCATAAGCTTCGGAGAAGTCCAGCACCTTCTCACGCTCGGGATTCTTGCCGAGGCTGGAGATGATCAGGTCCACCTTGCGGGTCTGGAGGTAGGGCACGCGGTTGGTGCTGGACACCGGCACCAGTTGCAGCTTCACGCCCATCCGCTTCGCCATCAGCGCGGCCACGTCGATGTCCAGGCCCTGCGGCGCCATGTCGGCGCCAATCGAGCCGAACGGCGGGAAGTCCTGCGGCACCGCCACGCGCAGCACGCCGGCCTTGGTGATGTCCGCGAGCGTGTCGGCCTGCGCCGGGCGGGGCAGGGCGGCCACGCAGACGCTGGCGAACACGCCCAGCAGCAGCGCGCGGCGCGCCTTGGAGAACAGCGGGGTCGATGGAGTCGGGGTCATCGGTCAGTCCTTTTGCAAAGCGGGTGGGTTGGAGCGGGAGGAAGCGGAGATCGGGGGCGCTGGCGCGCGGCCGGAAACCGGCGCCAGGGCATGGCGCAGGCCGGCCAGCGGGTCCGCCGGCACGGCGTCCAGGCTGGCGTGGACTTCGCCGAGGTGGTCGGTCATCAACCGGGCGGCGCGTTCGCCGTCGCCGGCGGCCAGCGCGTTGACGATTTCCTCGTGCTGCGCGCAGGAGCGGCCCGCGTCAGCGGCGGACTGCTGGCGGCTGGCGACGAGCGTGGTGCGCGCGGTCAGGTCGCGCAGGGTATCCACGAGCAGGCCGTGGCCCAGCGCGGCGCACAGGCAGACATGGAAGTCGCCGAGCAGGAAGCTGCGCTCGCCGGCGTCGTCGCCGTCCAGCGCCGCCTTTTCGCGGGCGATATGCACCTTCAGTGTGTGGATGGCCGGCGCGCTGGGCGGCTGGGCCGCGCTGATCTCGCGCAGCAGGCCGGTCTCGATGATGCGGCGGGCGGCAAACGCGGCGCGGATATCGTCGGCGCCGGGTTCGATCAGGTACCAGCCGCGCCGGGCGCTTACGGTCACCATGCCGCGCGCGGCCAGCCGCATCAGCGCCTCGCGCACCAGCGTGCGGCTGACGCCGAACAGCGCGGCCAGTTCCTGCTCGCCCAGGCGCGAGCCCGGCAGCAGCTTTTGCGCGAGCATGGCCTCGGTGATGCGCTGGGCAATGTCGGCGGAGGGTTTGTCTTGGAGTTCGCTCACGGGGACCACTATTGCAAGTGGTATGCCAGCCTTGTATGCAAGACTTGTGAGCAAAGTTGGGGCGCAAGGGGCCGGTCAGCCCCCATCGGCGCCGGCATCGGCCCCAACAGGGTGCATGACCGGCCGCGCGTGGTGCACGCAGCCGGTTGATCTTTGGGGGGAGCCCCGGGGCTTACGCCTTGAGCTTGCGTTCCGCCGGGGCCGGCAGGAACTGGCCGGTCCAGATATCCGCCACGGTCAGGCCGGGCTTCATCCCGAACGCGCCGACCGTCTCGTCGATGGTGGCCTGCAGCCGTGCCTGGGTGGCGGCGCCCCAACCGTCGCGCAGCGTATCGGGGGTGCGCATCGACCCGTCGACAATCAGCTTCAGCCGTTCGAATTCCAGCGTCTGGTCGGCCAGCGGCTCGCGCGCCTTGACGGCGGCGGCGCCGGCCTGCGGGTCGGCCATGGCCTCGATCCAGCCGCGCGTGGAGGCCTTGACGAAGGCCTTCATGGCGTCCGGGTGCTCGGCCATGCTCTTCGGGTTGGCCACCAGCCCGTTGCCGTACGACTTCATGCCGTAGTCGGAGAAGCGGAACACGCTGAGCTTCTCCGGGCCCATGCCGCGCGCCTTGAGGTTGAGCAGGCCGGTGAAGTAGAAGTAGGCCACGGCGTCGAAGTCGCCCTTGACGAAGCGGGTGTCGCCGATATCCGGCGTGGCGCTCTCCCATTTGATCGAGGACGGGTCGAAGCCCTGCGCCTTGGCGAACACCGGGAACAGCTTGCGCGAGGCGTTGAACGGCTGGCCGAGGATGGTTTTGGCCGCCAGATCGCCCGGCTTGCGGATCGGGCCGTCCTTGCGCACGATCACGGCGTTCGGGTTCAGGTCGTACTGGATGGCCACCGCCTTGAGCGCGGCGGCGGGGTTGGCGGCGTTGAATTCGAGCATAGCGGCCAGATCCGCCGAGGCGCAGTCGTAGGCGCCGCCCGCCACGAGGCTGATGGCCGAAGCCGAGCCGTTGCCGGTGTCGATCACCACGTCGAGCCCGGCGTCCTTGTAGTAGCCGCGCTGCTGGGCCAGCAGGAAGCCGGCGCCGGACGCCTCGACCTTCCAGCCGAGGTTGAACTTGAACTTCTGCAGGCTGCCGGCGGCGCGCACGAAGGCGGGGGCGGCGATCAGCGACGACACAGCGGTGGCGGCGGTGGCATGGAGAAAGGAACGGCGGCGCATGGAAAAGCTCTCCGGAAAATGGGTGTGGGAACACGCGGCGAGCAATTTCCGGGCGGCCCGACATGGCGAGGCGGGCCGCTGAACGCTTCTACTCTCCTGGCCACCGGTTCAGCAGGTTCCGTGCCACGGCCCCGGCGCCGGGCGGGCCGTGTGGCGCACCGCAATGTGTCATGCCATGCGCCATGGCGGCGCATTGGCGATGCATCGGCGCCCCGGCTGGGCGAACATCGGCGCGATGGCTTGCCGGCGGCGCCTTATCCGACTAAGGTTTCGGCCCATGACGAAGACGACTGACAAGACGCCACGGGTTGCCGTGGTGGGCGCCGGCATTGTGGGCTGCTGTATCGCGCTGGCGCTGCGCAAGCGCGGCGCCGACGTGACGCTGATCGACCGGGACGCCCCCGCGCAGGGGTGCAGCTACGGCAATTCGGGCGCCATCAGCGTGAGTTCGGTGGCGCCGCTGGCCATGCCGGGCGTGCTGGCCTCGCTCCCCAAGATGCTGTTCGATCCGGAAAGTCCGCTCCATCTGCGGCTGGCCTACCTGCCCACGGCGGCGGCGTGGCTGACGCGCTTCGTCCTCTCGGCCGCGCCGGGGCGCGTGGCGGAGTCGGCGGCAGCGCTGGCCGCGCTCCACGCCAACGCCGGGGACCGCCACGAGGCGCTGGCGCGCGAAGTCGGCGTGCCCGAGCTGTTCATGCGGCGCGGCCATCTGCACCTGTACCCCGATGCTGCCGCGCTTGAGGCGGATGCGGCGGCGTGGCAGCTGCGCGAGCGCTTCGGCTTCCGCTTCGAACGGCTGGACCGGGCCGGCATCGAGGCGCTCGAGCCCGGCGTGGCGCCGCGCTACCAGGCGGGCGTCTTTCTGGCCGACCACGCCACCATCCGCAACCCGGCGCGCTACACGGAGGCGATTGCCGCGGCCTTCGTCGCGCGCGGCGGCCGGATCGTGCGCGACGAGATTCGCGGGATGCGCCGGCAGGACGGGGAATGGCTGCTGAGCGGTGCGGAAGGCCGCCACACGGCGGACCACGTGGTGGTGGCGGCGGGCGCCTGGTCGCGCCGGCTGCTGGACCCGCTGGGCGTGCGGCTACAGCTGGAGAGCCAGCGCGGCTATCACGTGCAGTTCACCAACCGGCACGACGCGGTGTCGCGCACCGTGGTGCTGACCGATCGCAAGATCTTCGTCACGCCGATGGAGGGCGGGCTGCGCGTGGGCGGCACGGTGGAGATCGCCGGGCTGGCGGCGCGGCCCGATCCGAAGCGCGCGGCCATCCTCGAACGTATTGCGCGGGAGACATTCAAGGGGCTCGAAGACGCCCACGTCACCACCTGGATGGGCCACCGGCCCTGCATGCCGGATTCGGTGCCCGTGGTGGGACCGGCCGACGGCCAGCCCGGCCTCTGGCTGGCGGTAGGCCACGGCCACCTGGGGCTGACCGACTCGGTCAACACGGCCGACCGGATCGCCGATGCGTTAATCCGTTAATCCGTTGGTGCATTAATACTTTGATACAGGGACGCCCTTGACCTCCGGCCGACCGGCATCCTAAAAATTAGACAGTTCCGTTCCTCTCGAAGGGTACCGTCGTGAAGATCTCGATACATCGTCGTGGTGTACGCGCTCTTTTCGTCGCGCACACACACCCGCTGGAAAACATCCCGCCCGCCATGCTCGCCTGGCTCGGTCCGCCCGAGCGGGTGGAGTCGTGCGATTTCGATCCCCACACGCCGCTGACCGGCCTTAGCGCCACCGAGGTCTGGAGTGCGCTGCAGCGTGACGGCTACTGCGCGGTGGACGAATGCCGCATCCTGGCCGAGGCGCGACACCGGCATCCGGTGTCGGCGCCCCGGCCGTGGGACTAGGGGCTCAGGCCCTCAGGCGGACAGGTCGGGCATCCGCCCGAGCAGCTTGTCGAGCGTGACCGGGTAGTCGCGCACGCGCACGCCGGTGGCGTTGAAGACCGCGTTGGCGATGGCGGCCCCCACGCCGCAGATGCCCAGTTCGCCCACGCCCTTGGCCTTCATCGGCGACGACATCGGGTCGGTTTCGTCGAGGAACACCACCTCCTGCGGGCCGATGTCCGCATGCACGGGCACCTCGTAGCCGGCCAGGTCGTGGTTGATGAAGCAGCCCAGCCGCTTGTCCACCGCCAGCTCCTCCATCAGCGCCGCGCCCACGCCCATCGTCATCGCGCCGATCACCTGGCTGCGGGCCGACTTCGGGTTGAGGATGCGCCCTGCGGCGCAGACCGCCAGCATGCGGCGCACGCGGATCTCGCAGGTGTCCGCATCCACGCCGACTTCCACGAAATGGGCGCCGAAGGTGGATTGCTGGTAGCGGCGCGTGAGGTCGCCGAACTCGATGGTGTCTTCGGCCACGATGTCGCCGCGCGCGGCCACGGTGGCCAGCGGCACGGCGCGCCCGCCCGGGTTGTTGCCGCCGGCGCGGACCCGGCCGTTCTCGAACACCGCCGTGGCGGCATCAAGACCGGCCTGCGTGGCAATCGCCTCGCGCAGCTTCACGCACGCGGCGTAGACGCCGGCGGTGGAGCTGTTGCCGCCCCACTGGCCGCCCGAGCCGGACGAGACCGGGAAGGTCGAGTCGCCCAGCCGCACGATGACCTTGTCGATCGGCAGGCCCAGCATTTCGGCGGCGGTCTGGGCGATGATGGTGTAGCTGCCCGTGCCGATGTCGGTCATGTCGGTTTCCACGGTCACCATGCCGCGCTTGTCCAGCCGCACGCGCGCGCCGGACTTGGCCACCTGGTTGTTGCGGAACGCCGCCGCCACGCCCATGCCCACCAGCCACTGGCCGTCGCGCACCGCGCCGGGGCGCGTGGCGCGGCCCTTCCAGCCGAAGCGCTCGGCGCCGATGCGCAGGCAATCGACCAGACGCCGCTGCGAGAACGGGCGCTCGGGCTTCTCCGGGTCCACCTGGGTGTCATTGCGTACGCGGAATTCCACCGGATCGAGGCCGAGCTTGCCGGCCATCTCATCCATGGCGATCTCCAGCGCCATCATGCCGGGCGCCTCGCCGGGCGCGCGCATGGCGTTGCCTTCCGGCAGGTCCAGCGCGGACAGCCGCAGCGCGGTCATGCGATGGGCGCCGGCGTAGAGCAGGCGCGTCTGCTGCACCGCGTTCTCGGGCTTCACGCCGTCGATGTCGCCGGACCAGCTTTCATGGCCGATGGCGGTCAGCCGGCCGTCACGCCCGGCGCCGAGGCGGATGCGCTGGATCGTGGCCGGCCGGTGCGGCGTGTTGTTGAAGATCAGCGGGCGCGTCAGTGCCACCTTCACGGGCCGGTGTACCGCCCGCGCGCCGAGGGCGGCGAGCACGGCATCGGCGCGCACGAACAGCTTGCCGCCGAAGCCGCCGCCGATAAAGGGCGAGATCAGGCGCACGTTGTCCTTCGGCACGCCGAGCGTCTGGGCGAGGTCGCCCCGGCTCCAGTCGATCATCTGGTTGGAAGTCCACACCGTGAGCTGGTCGCCGGTCCAGCTCGCCATCGACGCATGGGGCTCCATCATCGCGTGGGCCTGGTCGGGGGTGGAGTAGGTGCCGTCCAGCTGCACCGGGGCCGCCGCGAAGGCGCCGGGGAAATCCCCACGGGCCGATTCGGGCGTGCCGGACTTCGGGCGCGTGGCCCCGTCGCGTGAGGCGGCGAGGTCGAAGCTGCCGCGCTCGCGTTCATAGCGCACCCGCACCAGCTGCGCGGCGGCGCGTGCCTGCTCGAAGGTCTCGGCCACGACCAGCGCGATGGCCTGATGGTAGTGCTGCACCTCCGGGCCGCCCAGCAGCCGCGCGTTATTGAAGCGGCCCTTGCCGAGCGTGCCGGCGTTGGCGGCGGTGACGATGGCCAGCACGCCCGGCGCGCGGTGCGCGGCGTCGGTGTCGATGCCGGCGATGCGGCCCTTGGCGATGCCGGCGCCCACCACGTAGCCATAGGCGGCGTTGCGGGCAACGTCGTGCCATTCATAGGCGTAGCGGGCGACGCCGGTGGTCTTGAGCGGGCCGTCGATGCGGTTGAGCGGCTGGCCGACCACCTTGAGCTGGTCGATCGGATTGGTGGTGGCGGGCGTGTCGAATTTCATCGGAGCGTCCTTGTTTCCGTTCGGTCAGCGCTTGGCCTGCAGCAGCACAGCGCCGAGCGTGCGCTCGGTCAGCGCCACCTTGAAGGTGTTCTCGGGCGTGGGCGTGGCGCCTTCCAGCAGGCGCTGGGTGACGGCGCGCGCGCCGCGCGGCAGGTCCGCCTCGGCGGCTTCCACGCGCCACGGCTTGTGCGCCACGCCGCCCAGCGCCACGCGGCCGGTGCCGTCGCGCTGGACGATGGTAGCCACCGAGACCAGCGCGAACGCGTACGAGGCCCGGTCACGCACCTTGCGGTAGGCGTGCACGCCGCCGAGCGGACGCGGCAACGTGACGGCCGTGATCAGCTCACCGGGCAGCAGCGCGGTCTCGATATGCGGCGTGTTGCCAGGCAGGCGATGGAAATCGGCAATCGGGATGACGCGCGCGGCGCCATTCGGCTGGACGGTTTCCACGGAGGCGTCGAGCAGGCGCATGGCCACGGCCATATCGCTCGGATGGGTGGCGATGCACGCCTCGCTCACGCCGATCACCGCGTGCTGGCGCGTGACGCCGCCGATGGCCGAGCAGCCGCTGCCCGGCGTGCGCTTGTTGCACGGCAGGTTGGTGTCGTAGAAGTAGGGGCAGCGGGTGCGTTGCAGCAGGTTACCGGCCGTGGTGGCCTTGTTGCGCAACTGGCCCGAGGCGCCGGCCAGCAGCGCGCGGGACAGTACGCCGTAGTCGCGCCGCACGCGGGTATCGGCGGCCAGGTCGGTATTGCGCACCAGCGCGCCCACGCGCAGGCCGCCCTCGGCGGTGGGCTCGATCTTGTCGAGCCGCAGGCCGTTCACGTCGATCAGGTGCGAGGGGGACTCGATGCCGAGCTTCATCAGGTCGAGCAGGTTGGTCCCGCCCGCAATAAAGCGGCTACCCGGCGTGCGCGCGGCGGCTGCGGCGGCCTCCGCCGGGGTCTTGGCGCGTTCGTAGCTGAAGGGATTCATGCCTGCCTCCCGGCCACTTCGGTCATGGCGTCGGCGATGTTGGCGTAGGCGCCGCAGCGGCAGATATTGCCGCTCATGCGCTCGCGGAACTCCACCACGGTCATCTGGGGCCGCGCGTTGAGGTCGGCGCTGACATGGCTGGGAATGCCCTGGCGGATCTCGTCGAGCACAGCCACGGCGGAGCAGATCTGCCCCGGCGTGCAATAGCCGCACTGGTAGCCGTCATGCTTGACGAAGGCGGCCTGCATCGGATGCAGGCTGTTGGGCGTGCCCAGGCCCTCGATGGTGGTGACCTTGCCCCCGTCGTGCATCACGGCCAGCGACAGGCAGGCGTTGATGCGCCGGCCATCGGCCATCACCGTGCAGGCGCCGCACTGGCCGTGGTCGCAACCCTTCTTGGTGCCGGTGAGGTGCAGGTGCTCGCGCAGGGCATCGAGCAGCGTGGTGCGGGTGTCCAGCTTGAGCGTGTGGCGGCGCCCATTGACGTCGAGCGTGACGCTGGCCACCACGGGCGGGCGGCTGGCGTTGGGGGAGGGCGAGGGGGTGTTTACATTAGTGGGGCTGTCCTGCGCCTGGGCGGCTGGCACGGCCGCTGCGGTGGCCGATGCCGCGCCCGCCTTGAGCAGGTCACGCCGTGACATTCTGATGTCGCCGAAATCTTCCATGGGGGGCATCCTTGTTTTGTGGACTTTCGGGCAAGGCAAACCGGAATGATAGGAGGCGTGGCCCACAAAGGGTAGACGCAGGAATCTGCATACACTTGTTAGCTGTGCTCATGAATGCAGGCCATCGGCGCCCGTCACAGCTCCGGTGGCAGCAGGCAGACCATGCTGCCGCAGGCCGCCTCGATCCGTTGGCGGAGGTACCGGATCACGCCCGTGGCGCGTGCCGACAGGGGCCATTCGGCACGATGGATCCACCACAGCGTGTCCACCACCGGCGGACCGCATTCGGCCACCTTGACCGGGCGGGTGCGCTCCCACGCCTCGCGGGCGAAGCGTGGCACCACGGTGAAGCCGAGCCCCCGCGCCACCGGCTCGTGCAGCATGCCAATCTGGTTGCTGAAGCCGCGCCTAGGCAGGTGGAACGCCCCTGGGTTGCCGGGAAAGCGCCGACTCAGCAGCCGGTTGGCCATCGCCTGGCCTTCGGCATGGTCGATGAAGCCGATGCGCACGAGATCGTCCCAGCTATGGACTTCCTCGTCGGGCGGGATCACCAGTTCCAGCGGTTCCTCGATGAACGGCGTGGCCGTCAGGCGCGTGTCGTCCGGCTTGAGCGTGACGATGCCGAGTTCGTAGCGGTTGTGCAGCACCGCCTCCAGCACCTCGGTATCGGGCGCGAAGCGGTGCCGCACGGCCAGCCCGGGATGCTCCTGCTGGAGGTCCAGCAGCATCGGGTAGATAAATAGGCCGATGCTCCCTGGCGTGATCAGCGCCACCTCGCCCTGTGTGGCATCGGCGTCGGAGAGCCGCGAGGCCAGCCGCTCATGCGCCTGGTTCACCTCGGCGCAGTATTCGAGCAGCGCCGCGCCCGCCGGGGTCAGTTCCAGGGCGCGGGGGCGCCGGATCAGCAGTGATCCATACATCTCTTCGAGATGCCTTACGTGTTGACTGACGGCGGCCTGGGTCAGCCCGAGGCGGTCTGCCGTGCGCGTGAAGTTGCCCAGCTCGGCCAGGGTGGCGAAGGACTTCAGCCATTGCGGGTTCACCATCATGGATTCACCATAACAAACTCTTATTGCGACGATAATTACCAGATAGTTTTCATTATAGCGGCGCCCGCCTACGATTGGCACCCTCGACAACACCCCCGGAGCCATCCGATGAGCGACGCCGCTTTGTTCACCCCCTTCACGCTGAAAGACGTCACGCTGCGCAACCGCATCGCCATTCCGCCGATGTGCCAGTACAGCGCCGTCGACGGTGTCACCAACGACTGGCATCTGGCGCATTACACCGGGCTGGCGCGTGGCGGTGCGGGCCTGGTGATCGTCGAGGCCACGGCGGTGTCGCCGGAAGGCCGCATCTCCCCGGGTTGCACCGGCCTGTGGAACGACGAGCAGATGGCCGGCATGGCGCGCATTGCCGCCGCGATCAAGGCCGGCGGTGCCGTGGCCGGCATCCAGATCGCCCACGCCGGCCGCAAGGCCAGCGCCAACCGGCCCTGGGAAGGCGACGACCATATCGCCGAAGACGATGCGCGCGGCTGGCCGACCATCGCCCCGTCTGCCGTGCCGTTCGGCGCCCACCTGCCCAAGGTGCCGAAGGCGATGACGCTCGACGACATCGCCCGCGTGCAGGCCGACTTCGTGGCCGCCGCCAAGCGCGCGCTGGAAGCCGGCTTCCAGTGGCTTGAGCTGCACTTCGCGCACGGCTACCTCGCCCAGAGCTTCTTCTCGCGCCACGCCAACCAGCGTACCGATGGCTATGGCGGCGACGTGGCCGGCCGTAGCCGCTTCCTGCTGGAAACGCTGGCCGCCGTGCGCGAAGTCTGGCCGAAGAACCTGCCGCTGACCGCGCGCTTTGGCGTGATCGAATATGACGGCGACGACGCTCGCACGCTCGACGAATCGATCCAGCTGACCCGTGCGATGCGCGAAGGCGGGCTCGACATGCTCAATGTCAGCGTCGGCTTCACCATCCCCGACGCGCAGATCCCGTGGGGCCCGGCCTTCCTGGCCCCGGTGGCCGAGCGCGTGCGCCGCGAGGCCGGCCTGCCGGTGGCGGCGTCGTGGGGCATCGACAATCCGGCCATTGCCAACCAGGCCGTTGCCGATGGCCAGATCGACCTCGTCATGGTGGGTCGCGCGCTGCTGTCCAACCCGCACTGGCCCTATCAGGCGGCCATGGCGCTGAACGTGGAACGCCCGTCGTGGGTGCTGCCGGCGCCGTATGCGCACTGGCTCGAGCGCTACCGGGTGCAGCAGTAAGGCGGATCCCGGCGGCGCGGCTTGAAGCGCCGCCGATCATCCCCATCTAGGCGCCTTTGCCGCCCTCAACCCGATCGACGCATGTACAAGAAAGGCTCCGTCCTAGAACTTCAGTTTTCCCCGCAACGCCTGAACGATGGCGCTGGTGATCCGTTCTGGATCGACTTCACGCTGGAGGAGACCCAGGCGCTGATGGCGAGGCTCCAGGGTCACATGGCCGATCTGGCGAGCGCCACGGCCGCGCCGCTGGTCTTCAGTCTCGATGACCCCGAAACCAGCCAGGACGCCCCCGCCAGCGCCGGGAAGCCAGCGGCCCCCGAAGCGGAATTCAAGCAATGGGTGTGCATCATCTGCGGCTGGGTCTACGACGAAGCGGCCGGCCTGCCCGAGGACGGCATCGCGCCCGGCACGCGCTGGGAAGACATTCCGGACGACTGGCGCTGCCCCGAGTGCGACGTGGGCAAGGAAGACTTCGCGATGGTGGAGTTCTGAGCGGTCCGAGCTGATCAGTACCTGAAATGAAAAACAGGGCGGGAATGCATCCCCGCCCTGTTTTTTTTGGCTTTTCCCCTCAGGCGGTGGCGCCTACCACGGCACGCTGTACAGCAGTGTCGGCGCGGCCAGGATCGACACGGTTGCGGGCGTCAGCGGCGTCAGCGCACCGGTCACGCCGATAA
This sequence comes from Cupriavidus sp. 10L45, assembly GCF_056395225.1. NCBI lineage: Bacteria > Pseudomonadati > Pseudomonadota > Betaproteobacteria > Burkholderiales > Burkholderiaceae > Cupriavidus > Cupriavidus sp. 10L45. Next base: position 60,320 of record NZ_JBFTJC010000004.1, on the reverse strand, counting down.
CGTACTGGCGGATTTCGAGGCTGCTGGCATTCGGCACATAAAGGAAGCGCCCGGTCGGGTCGATCGTCGGCGCGCCGGGAAGGGTGCCCGCGGCAACGGTGGGCTGGGGCATCGCCACCAGCGTGCCATCGGCGGCGATCGTGTACTGCGAGATCCTGCCGGATGCCGGGCTCGTGGCGTACAGGTAGCGGCCCGAAGGGTCGATGCTGAGGTGCTGTGGCTGCCCGTCGGTGGCAATGAGCACGGCCGGCAGGGGCGTCACATTGCCTGCACCGTCGACGCGATACTCCATGATTCGGTTATTGATGGGGTCCGCCACATACAGATAGCTGTTGGAAGGATGCATCGCCAGCGCTGACGGCGCCACAGCCAGGGCGAGATGGCTGCTGGAGGTCAGCGAGCCATCCGGGGCGATCGCAAAGACGTCGAACCCCGGTGTGGCGGACGAGCTGGCAATCAGGTACTGGCCATCGGGCGTAGCGACCATCCTATCGGGCCGGAAGGTCGTCCCAATCGGGGTCGTCGGGGTCGTCATGTTGCCGAGGACATCGAGAGTGGCGGTGCGGATGTTGAATACGTCACTTCCCACGAAGAGGAACCGTCCGAGGGGGTCGCGCAACAGGCTGGTGGGCGTGCCGCCGTAGGCCCAGTTCCCCGCGCTGCTGATCCACGTGCCGTCCGCGGCCACGTCGAACTTGTACGTCCATCCGCTCGTCGTCGAAAAGTACAGCGTTCTCAAGCTGTCGTCATAGGCCATGGCGATCGGATCCCCGCTGTAGCCATAGGCATTGCCGGAAATGACCAGCTGGCCGTCCGACATCACGCTGTAGACGTCCGTCCGCGTGGCGAAGGCGGCCGGCATGTAGAGGGTGCCAATCGGCTGCGAGGTGCAGATCACTGCGATATTCGTGACGTTGGCGGCGGCCACCGTGCCGGAGCTGTTCACCACGGTACAGGTCTGCCCGAGTGGCAGGGTGTTGATGGTGACATTGAAGGTGCCGCCCGTCGGAAGGGCGGTCGGCATGGTGAATCCGCCGTTCTCGGAAATCGTGAGGAAGTCCGTGCCGTTGTTGGCCAGGGTGACCTGGCTCGACAGACCCGCCACGGTGCCGCCCACACTGTATGTGGTCGTGGCGCAAACCACGTCCACCGAGGCAATGTCCGCGATGACCGCGCTGCCTTGGTGGCCATTCACGGTGCAGGTCTGGTGGGCCGGCTGCGCGGACACCGTCACGAGGTAGCTGCCGTTGTAGGGCACCGGCGTCGGAAAGCTGAACGTGCCATTCGCGCTCAGGGTCAGGGTATCCGCGCCATTGTTGTGCAGGACGACCGACTGCCCGCCAGCCAGTCCGCTGACCTTGCCACCGACGGTGAAGCGAGTGGTGGCACAGACCACGGCGATATTTGTGACCGCTGCGGTCACACCGGCCCCGGCGCCGCCTGCCACCGAGCAGACCTGTCCGGCCGGCTGCTGGGCGATGGTGACCGCGTAGCCGCCGTTATGCGCCACGGGCGTGGCGAAGGTAAAGCTGCCGTCGGCGGACAGCGTCAGCGCATCCTGCCCGTTGTTTTGAAGCACCAGTTGGCTGCCGGCGGCGAGGCCGGCGAGGGTGCCGCCAATGGCGTACGGGCCGGGGGGTGCCGGCACTGTGGGCGCCGTGGGCACTGCCGGTGCCTCGGTGGATTCGTCCGCCGCGCATCCGCCCAACAGCAGGGCGGTGAACAGCGCGAGGCATGGCAGAAAGGCGGCTTGTACGCGCAAAGGCCGCGCGGCGTGGCGCCAGCGCAGGAGATGGCTCATGATTGGACCCGTTTGTGATTATTGTTGATATGTCAAGCGGCAGAAACGTAGCAAGAAAACCGGTGTGAATCAATACGGCGCGATCCATCCCCGCTTCGTGTTGGACGCTGAAATGAAAAAACCCCTTGCACAGCGGTGCAAGGGGTTTGCGGACCGGTCTGGCAAGGCCTACGCCGCCAGTTGCTGCGGCGCCACGCCGAAGTGCGGATGCCGGGAGAACAGGTCGGCCGCCCAGTTCACGAAGACCCGCACTTTCGCCGACAGGTGGCGGTTCTGCGGGTACATCGCCGAAATCGGTAATTCCTCGGTCTGCCAGTCACCCATGACCTCGACCAGCCGGCCGCTCTGGACGTAGGGCTCCGCCATTGCCCGCGAAATCTGGGCGATGCCGTGGCCTTCCAGCGCGCAGCCGATGTAGACGTCGGCGTCGTTAGTGGAGATGGCCGAGGGCAGCAGGATCTCGCTGCTCTCGCCGCCGCGTGACAACGTCCACGGCATTTCGCGGCCGTGCCGGTTGGACAGATAGTTGATGGCCTTGTGCTGCGCCAGCTCGGTCAGGTCGGCGGGTGTGCCAAAACGCCGCAGGTAGATCGGCGAGGCAAAGAACGCCAGTTTGACCTGGCCCAGGCGCCGCGCCACCATCGCCTCGTCCAGCGAGCCCACGCGCAGCACGACGTCCACGCCTTCCTGCAACAGGTCGATAGGCTTGCCGTTGATGGTCAGCTCGAGCTTCAGTTCCGGGTAGGCATTGTAGAAATCGTGCAGGTGGGGAATCAGCACCATCCGCGCGAGAGCCGCCGTGGTATCTACGCACAGCGTGCCCCGTGGCGAGTTGTTGTGGCGCGTCAGTGACTGTTCAGCTTCCTCCACGTCCGCGAGAATGCGCACGCAGCGTTCGTAATAGGCGGCGCCGTCCGTGGTCACGCTGATACGCCGCGTGGTCCGGTGCAGCAGCTTGACGCCGAGATGGGTCTCCAGGTTCTGGATCAGGCGGGTGAGCGTGGCTTTTGGCAGGTCCAGGGACTCCGCCGCGCGCGCAAAGCTGCCGACATCCACCACCCGAGTGAATGCCTGCATAGAGACAAGACGATCCATGATGTTGCTTCCGAAAGGGGTGAGACCGGGGGCTACGTTCCGAAGGATGGTGTCTGGCGGGAGTGGGGTCGCGCATGTCAAGTGCGTGCCCTGGGTTTGCTGCCGGCGGTCCGCCAGTGGCGGCCGGAGCGGGGATGGGTGGAGGTCTGGGGGCTCGGTGGCGGGCGCGGTTCCCCAACCGTGCGTGCACCGAGGACCGGAGTGAATCACATTTCCGGTGTCCTTGCCAAGCGTGTGGTTTCACTTCTCGCAACACTCTGGCGATTATTCCACTCCAGAAACAGTGCGTTGGCAATCTCCAGCTTTATCCCAATCGGGTCAATCACCATAATTCGTTGCATCGCAACACAGTATCGACGGCCCGTGCAGGCGTCGTAACCACCATGTCAAAGACCGTGAATCCCATCACCCCCGCCGTGAAACCGGCTGCAGGCAAGGGAGAAGCGCGCGCTGAGCAATACATGGTGGCGAGCGGCGACCGCGAGATCAAGGTCTGCGTGGCCTATCCCGCCGGGTATGCACCGGCGGCGGGCAGCACCGAGTTGCTGCCGTGGCTGGTGTACCTGCACGCGGGCGGTTTTGTCGAAGGTGGCGTGGAAGCGGCACAGGCATTGGCGCGGGATCTGGCGAAGTCGGTCCCGGCCGTGGTGGTGACGCCGGCGTATTCGCTGGCGCCTGACCATCCGTTTCCGGCCGCGCCGGAAGATGCGGTGAATACGGCGGTCTGGGTGCTCAAGCACGCCAAGAAGCTGAAGGTGGACAAGCTGCGCTTCGCGCTGGTCGGCGAGGAAGCCGGCGGCAATCTCGCGATTGCGCTGGCGCAGATGCTGCGTGACCGCGGCCTGCCGCAGCCCGCCGGGCAATGGCTGATCCGCCCCGTAACGGACCCGTGCCTCCAGCACGCGTCGATGTGCACGACCGGCCAGGTGCCGATGGAGATGCTGCGCCGCCTGGCCTGCAACTATCGTGATTACCTGCCCACGCCGGCCGCCAGCGTGCACCCGTATGCGGCACCGGCCATGGCATCGCGCCTGGTGGGGCTGCCGTCCACGCTGGTGCAGGTGGCCGAGAAAGATGCGTTGCGCGCCGAGGGCGAAGCCTTCGCGGCAAAACTCGTCAAGGCGGGCATTCCGGCCCGCACCCTGATCATGCCCGGCGCCTGTGGCGACGGGGTGGAAGAATCCCATGAGCAGTGCCAGGCATGGGTCAACGAAGGTGCGCGGTTCTTGCGCGAGTGTTTTGCGCAAACCGACGATACCTCATCACCGGCCGAACGCCGGCCCGGCGCTCAAGGAGCCTGAGCTACCGGAGCAAGTTAGCCAGCGCCCTTTGAGGCTGGCAGCGGTAGTGGCATAGCCCCGTCCATCCAGGCGGGGACGAACCCTTGTTTCCCATTTTTCCGGGCCTTCCAGCCCGGCGGGGGGCGTTCGGCCTTTTGCTTTTCCAGTTGAAGAAAACCCGACGAACACGGAGTGAAGAAAAATGAATCATCAGTCTCGACGCACGCTGATCGCCATTGCCATCGTGGCAATCCTGGGCGCCGGCGTGGCGACCTCGGTTCTGCGTCCCTGGCACGGCGGGGAAGCACAGGCCAACCCGGCACCGTCCGCCCCTGCGGTGGAAGTGGCGGCGGCTGTGGGGCAGACCATCACCGAATGGGATGAATTCTCGGGCCGCATCGAGGCCGTGGACCGCGTGGAGATTCGTCCGCGCGTCTCCGGCACCATCGACACGGTGCATTTCCGCGAAGGCTCCATCGTGAAGAAGGGCGATCCGCTGTTCACGATCGACCCGCGTCCCTATGCGGCCGAAGTGGCCCGTGCCGACGCCGCGCTGAACGCGGCCCAGGTGCGCGCCAGCCACGCGCAGAGCGAAAAGGTACGCGCCCAGCGCCTGCTGGATGACAACGCCATTTCGAAGCGCGAGTTCGACGAGCGCATCAACGCTGCCAGCGAGACCACCGCCGACGTGCGTGGCGCGCAGGCTGCGCTGGAAGTGGCGCGCCTGAACCTGAGCTACACGCGCATCGTTGCACCGGTTTCGGGCAAGGTGTCGCGTGCGGAAATCACGGTGGGCAACCTCGTGGCGGCGGGTGCGGCTTCGCCGCCGCTGACCACGGTGGTGTCGGTCTCGCCGGTGTACGCGAGCTTCGACGTGGACGAGCAGAGCTACCTGCGCTACACGGCGCCGGGCGCCGGCGGCGGCAAGAACGACCTGCCGGTGTTCGTCGGCCTGGCCAACGAGGACGACTACCCGCACAAGGGCAAGATCCACTCGGTGGACAACCGCCTCGATACGCGCAGCGGCACCATCCGCGTGCGCGCGGTGTTCGACAACGCCGACGGCCGCCTGCTGCCGGGCCTCTATGCCAAGGTCAAGCTCGGGGGCGGCACGCCGCACCCGGCGGTGCTGATCAACGACCGCGCCATTGGCACGGACCAGGGCAAGAAGTTCGTGCTGGTGGTGGACAAGGCCAACAAGCTGGTCTACCGCGAGGTGAACCTCGGGCCGTCGTTCGAAGGGCTGCGCGTGATCCGCAAGGGTCTGCAGCCGGGCGAGAACATCGTCGTGAACGGCCTGATGCGCGTGCGCCCGGGCGACACGGTGGCGCCGAAGCCGGTGGCCATGGCCTATCGCAGCGAACTGGAACCGCGCGGCACCACGCCGGACCGCAAGCAAGCTGCCGAGGACAAGGCGGGCCAGACCGACAAGCCTGTCGAAGCCGCAGCGGCCAAGACCGTGAGCTGAGCACTACCCCGCAGTACGCACAGGTAGCTTAATTTTTTCTCCCTTGCAGCATATGGCGTCCGCTCCGGCGGACGGCCAGGGGGAGTGCTTTCGCCGAGACCAAGATGAATCTCTCGAAATTCTTTATCGATCGCCCGATCTTCGCGGGCGTGTTGTCGGTGCTGATCTTCCTGATCGGCGCCATCTCGATGTTCAAGTTACCGATCTCGGAGTATCCCGAGGTGGTGCCGCCGTCGGTGGTGGTGCGCGCGCAGTTCCCGGGCGCCAACCCGAAGGTGATCGCCGAAACGGTGGCCACGCCGCTGGAAGAGCAGATCAATGGCGTCGAGGACATGCTCTACATGAACTCGCAGGCCAACAGTGACGGCAACCTCACGCTGACGGTGACCTTCAAGCTCGGCACGGACCCGGACAAGGCCCAGCAGCTGGTGCAGAACCGCGTCTCGCAGGCCGAGCCGCGCCTGCCCGAGGACGTGCGCCGCCTGGGTATCACGACCGTCAAGAGCTCGCCCGACCTGACCATGGTGGTCCACCTGGTCTCGCCGAACGACCGCTACGACATGACGTACCTGCGCAACTACGCGCTGATCAACGTGAAGGACCGCCTTGCGCGGATCCAGGGCGTGGGTCAGGTGCAGATGTTCGGCGCGGGCGATTACTCGATGCGCGTGTGGCTGAACCCGGAGAAGATCGCCGAGCGCCATCTTGCCGCGTCAGACGTGGTCAAGGCCATCCGCGAGCAGAACGTGCAGGTGGCAGCCGGTGTGATCGGCCAGTCGCCGTCGCTGCCTGGCACTGACCTGCAACTGTCGGTGAACGCGCAGGGCCGTCTGCAGACCGTCGAGGAATTCGGCGACATCGTCGTCAAGACCTCGTCCGACGGCGTGGTGACCTACCTGAAGGACATCGCCCGCATCGAACTCGGTGCGTCGGAGTACGCGCTGCGCTCGCTGCTGGACAACAAGTCCGCCGTGGCGCTGCCGATCTTCCAGGCACCGGGCTCCAACGCCATCCAGATCTCGGATGACGTGCGCAAGACCATGGCCGAGCTCAAGGAGAACATGCCGGAAGGCGTGGACTACAGCATCGTCTATGACCCCACGCAGTTCGTGCGCCATAGTATCGAGGCCGTGGTTCACACCCTGTTCGAGGCCATCGCGCTGGTGGTGCTGGTGGTGATCCTGTTCCTGCAGACCTGGCGCGCGTCGATCATCCCGCTGCTGGCAGTGCCGGTGTCGATCGTCGGTACCTTCGGCCTGATGCATGCGTTCGGCTTCTCGATCAACGCGCTGTCGCTGTTCGGCCTCGTGCTCGCCATCGGTATCGTGGTGGACGATGCGATCGTGGTGGTGGAGAACGTCGAACGGAACATCGAGGAAGGACTCTCGCCGAAGGAGGCCACCTACAAGGCCATGCGCGAAGTGAGCGGCCCGATTATCGCCATCGCGCTGACGCTGATCGCCGTGTTCGTGCCGCTGGCCTTCATGACGGGCCTGACCGGCCAGTTCTACAAGCAGTTCGCGCTGACGATCTCGATCTCGACGATCATCTCGGCCTTCAACTCGCTGACGCTGTCGCCGGCGCTGTCGGCCTTGCTACTGCGCGGCCATGATGCGCCGAAGGACTGGCTCACGCGTGGCATGGACAAGGTCTTCGGCGGCTTCTTCAAGCGCTTCAACCGGTTCTTCCACCGCAGCTCCGATAACTATGGCCGCGGCGTGACGGGTGTGATCCGTCGCAAGGGTGCAGTGTTCGGCGTCTATGCCGTGATGCTGGTGGCGACGTGGGGCGTGTTCCAGATGGTGCCGAAGGGCTTCGTGCCGGCGCAGGACAAGCAGTACCTGGTGAGCTTTGCCAAGCTGCCGGACGGCGCCACGCTGGACCGTACGGAAGACGTGATCCGCCGCATGTCGGATATCGCCCTCAAGCATCCGGGCGTGGAATCGGCCATTGCGTTCCCGGGCCTGTCGATCAACGGCTTCACCAACAGCCCGAGCGCCGGCATTGTGTTTGTCTCGCTCGATCCGTTCGATCAGCGCAAGAGCAAGGAGTTGTCCGGCGATGCCATCGCAGCGGATCTGAACAAGCAGTACGGTGCGATCCAGGACGCGTTCATCGCCGTGTTCCCGCCGCCGCCCGTGCAGGGCCTGGGCACCATCGGCGGTTTCAAGCTGATGATCGAGGATCGCGCCGCGCTGGGTTATGACGCGCTGTTCGATGCGACCAATGCGTTCATGGGCAAGGCACGCGCCACGCCGGAGCTGGCTGGCATCTTCAGCAACTACCAGGTGAACGTGCCGCAGCTCGACGTGCAGCTGGACCGTACCAAGGCCAAGCAGCTCGGCGTGCCGGTGACGGACGTGTTCGATACGCTGCAGACCTACCTTGGCTCGGCGTACGTGAACGACTTCAACAAGTTCGGCCGTACGTATCAGGTGAAGGTGCAGGCAGATGCGCAGTTCCGCGCCCATGCCGAGGACATCCTGCAACTGAAGACCCGCAACGTGAATGGCGACATGGTGCCGCTGTCCTCGCTGGTCCAGGTGAAGCAGGGCTTTGGCCCGGACAGCGTGGTGCGCTACAACGGCTTCACGGCCGCTGACATGAACGGCGGTCCGGCACCGGGCTTCTCGTCGGGTCAGGCGCAGGCTGCAGCCGAGCGCATCGCCGCCGAAACGCTGCCGAAGGGTATCAAGTTCGAATGGACCGAGCTGACCTATCAGGACATCCTGGCCGGCAACGCGGGTGTGTGGATCTTCCCGCTGTGCGTGCTGCTGGTGTTCCTGGTGCTGGCAGCCCAGTACGAGAGCCTGACGCTGCCGCTGGCCGTGATCCTGATCGTACCGATGAGCCTGCTGGCCGCCATGACCGGCGTGTGGCTGACGCGTGGTGACAACAATATCTTCACGCAGATCGGTTTCATCGTGCTGGTGGGGCTGTCCGCGAAGAACGCGATCCTGATCGTCGAATTCGCACGGGAACTGGAGCACCACGGCCGTACGGTGGTGCAGGCCGCGATCGAAGCGAGCCGCCTGCGTCTGCGCCCGATTCTGATGACGTCGTTCGCGTTCATCATGGGTGTGGTGCCGCTGGTGGTCTCGACCGGCGCCGGCTCGGAAATGCGTCATGCGATGGGCGTGGCGGTGTTCGCGGGCATGCTCGGCGTGACGTTCTTCGGCCTGTTCCTGACGCCGGTGTTCTACGTGGCGCTGCGCCTGTGGGCCACCCGTGGCCAGCGTAAGGCCGTGGCGAATGACGCCTCGGCTTCGCACGCGGTGGCATCGGCGGAATAAGCCAATCAGAGACATGAAAGCAAAAAGGGAACACATCATGATTGCGCAATTGACACGCACGCTGCCCCGCCTGGCCACACTGGCCGCCGCGCTGGTGCTGGCGGGTTGCTCGCTGGCGCCGACCTACAAGGTGCCCGAGACCGCCTCCGTGCCCGCGTTCAAGGAAGCGGAAGCGGCGCAGGCCGAAGGCGCGCAGTGGAAGACCGCCACGCCGGCCGAGGGCCAGCATCGCGGTGACTGGTGGAAGGTATTCGGCGATGCCGACCTGGACCGCCTGATCACGGCCGCCAACGGCAGCAACCAGGACCTCGCTGCCGCAGCCGCCCGGCTGAAGCAGGCGCGGGCCTTCATGGGCGCGACCGAGGCCGACCTCTATCCGCAACTGAGCGTCGGGCTCGATCCGACGCGTACGCAGGCGTCAGCCGCCTCGCAGGGCCTGCCTGACGGCACCCGTGTGTCGCCGCAGACCGTGTACAAGGCCCGTGCCTTCGCCAGCTACGAGCTGGACCTGTTCGGCCGCGTGGCCAGCAGTGTGAACGCCGCCCGGGCAGACACCCAGGCTGCCGAGGATCTGTATCGCTCGGTGCAACTCGCGCTGCAGGCTGACACCGCGCAGGCCTACTTCGCGCTGCGCACGCTGGATAGCGAACGCGAACTGCTGAACGCGACGATCAAGCTGCGCGAGGATGCGCTGTCGCTGCTGAAGAAGCGCTACGACGCCGGCGAGACTACCGACCTCGATCCGGCCCGTGCCGAAGCCGAACTGGGCACCGCGCGCGCGGACCTGGCCGGTATCGAGCGTCGCCGCGCCAATCAGGAGCATGCGCTGGCCGTGCTGACCGGCGTGCCGCCGGCGCAGTTCACGCTGGCTGCGCGGCCGTTCGACACGGCACCTGTGGCGGTGCCGGCCGGCCTGCCGTCGGAGCTGCTGGAGCGCCGTCCCGATATCGCCGCCGCCGAGCGGCAGATGGCGGCCGCCAACGCGCGGATCGGCGTGGCGAAGGCCGCGTTCTTCCCGCGTATCTCGCTGACCGCGCTGTTCGGCTTCGAATCGGCCGATCTGTCGAACCTGTTCAAGTGGTCGTCGCGTACGTGGATGCTGGGGCCGCTGATTGGCACGACCGTCGCGCAGACCGTGTTCGACGGTGGCCGCAACAGCTCCAATCTGGCCGGCGCCCGCGCCGCGCACGAGGAAACCGTGGCGTCGTACCGGCAGACCGTGCTGGTGGCCTTCCGCGAAGTGGAAGACAGCCTGGCCGACGTGCGCTGGCTGAGCCAGCAGGGTACGGCGCTGGACGGCGCGCTGGCCGGCGCCCGCCGCGCGCAGCGCATCTCGCGCAGCCGCTACGATGCCGGTGCGGTCGATTACCTGACCGTGATCGACGCGGACCGCACGGTGCTTCAGTCGCAGCGTGAGGCTAATCAGGTCGCGGGCCTGCGCGCAGCGGCGACGGTGTCGCTGGTGCGCAGCCTCGGCGGCGGCTGGGGTCCGCTGCCGGAGTCTGTGGCGGCCAACGGCACCGCGCAACCGGCGGCGCAACAAACCGCCCAGTAGCCTAGGCAGTAAGCGGCGTAACAAGTCGTAAGCCCCGGCAGGGGCACGCTGGCGCGAGGTATCCAGAGCACTACACTGGATGCATCGCGCCAGTTTCTTTTTGTAGCGGCGCCATGAAAGAGGAGGGCGCCATGCCATCGAGACTGCTTGTTGCCATGATGGCCGCCACCCAGTTGTCGCTGGGCATGCTGTGGCCCCAGTGGGCAGGCGCCCAGCCCTCGACCACGGGATCGATCGCGGTAGGCGGCTCGGCGCATGTGAAGGGGCCAGTCACGGTGCAGGGCACCCTGAGCGTGGACGGCAGCGTCTACGCAGAGGGTCCGATCACCGCCGCGTGGTTCTCCTCCCCGGGGCGCGGCTATCCGCCGCCGCCGGCGCGCGGCCTGCTCAAGGTGTTCCATGGGCCGTTGACGGTACATGGCACGATGGTGGTGCACGGCGACCTGCATGTCGATGGGCCGCTCACGGTCACCGGCCCGCTCGAGGCCGGCGGTGGCATCGACGCCGGCGGCCCGATGGTGGAGCGGCAGGCGCGCTAGGCCAGCCGGGCGATCCGTCCCGCCGCGAATGCTGCACAATGGCGGCTTCGTCGACTCCCGCAACTCGCCATGGCAAAAGGGGCAGCAGCCAGCCCGCAACTGGGCCTCAAGAGCATTGCAATGTTCGAAGCCGCCAAGGGCGCGCTCGTCATCCTGGCCGGCATCGGCCTCGTGGCGCTGCTGCACCGCGACGCGCAGGCACTGGCGGAAGCCATCGTCAGCCGCTTCCATATCAACCCGGCGAGCCGGTATCCCACCATCTTCCTGTCGCTGCTTGCCCATCCCACGGATGGGCGGCTCTGGGCCATTGGCGGCTCGGCCGCGATGTACGCGCTGATGCGGTTCACCGAAGCCTATGGCCTCTGGCGTGGGCGCGCATGGGGCAACTGGCTCGGCGTGTGGTCCGGCGGCATCTATATTCCGGTGGAGGTTTACGAGGCGATCCGCCATCCCACATGGCTCCATGTGGGGCTGGCCGTGGCCAACGCGCTCGTGGTGGCCTACCTCGTGATGGGGCTGGCGCGGCACCGCGTGACGTGACGAGCGCGCGCCAAAATCTGCTAAGGTAGACAGCAAGCCGCTTCGCGGCGCATTGCTGACTGATCGGAAGACTCTGATCCCACCCGAACACGAGACCATCATGATTCACGAAATCGCCCAGATCACCATCAAGCCCGGCATGGAGTCGCAGTTCGAAGGCGCTGTGGCGCAGGCCAAGCCGCTGTTCCTGCGTGCGCGCGGCTGCCACGGCATGAACCTGCGACGCTCGATCGAGCAGCCGTCGCAATACGCGCTCGTGGTGGCCTGGGAAACCGTGGAAGACCACATGGTCCACTTCCGCGAGTCCGACGACTTCCAGACCTGGCGCAAGCTCGTGGGCGACTGCTTTGCCGCGCCGCCCCAGGTGCATCACGTCACCACCGTGCTCTGACCCGGAGGTTGCGCATGGCGACACCCCAGGAGCGCCCACGGCATTTCTCGATGCTACGCGACCTGCAGCTGGCCGATTTTTTTACACTGGCCAACGCGGCGTGCGGAATGGGATCGGTATTTTTTGCCATGTACTACGTGGCCGAGCCGATGCTGACCTATTTCTACATCGCCGCGGCGCTGGCGCCGGCAGCCTTCATCTTCGATGTGCTCGACGGCCGTATCGCGCGCTGGCGCCACGCCCATTCGGCGCTGGGCCGCGAACTCGATTCGCTGTCTGACATCATCTCCTTCGGCGTGGGCCCGGCCACGCTGGCCTTCGCCGCCGGCATGCGCGGCGGCTGGGACCTCGCCGCGCTGATCTACTTCGTCTGCTGCGGCGTCAGCCGGCTGGCACGCTTCAACGTGACCGCCGAAACGCTGGCCGAGGGCACCGGCAAGGTCAAGTACTTCGAAGGCACCCCGATCCCGACCAGCGTGGTCCTGACCGGCATCCTGGCCTGGTGCGCCGCCGCTGGCCGCATCGGCGATGCCCTGCCCGCCGGCGCCTGGCTGATCGGCCCCGGCACCTTCCACCCGATGGCGCTGCTGTTCGTCCTGAGCGGCTCGTTCATGATCAGCAAGACGCTGCGGATTCCGAAGTTTTAGGGCGTTTTCGTCCTGCCGCCGGATGGGCTATACTTAGCTAAGAAGATTAGCTAGGATAAAAGATGCCAACCATCAACATGCATGAGGCCAAGAGTCAGTTGTCCAGGCTGGTGGATGCGGTCGAGTCCGGCCTGGAGACCGAAGTCATCATTGCCCGCAATGGGAAGCCGGCCGCGAGGCTGGTGCCGATATCGGCTTCGGTGGATGTGTCCAGGCGCATCGGCGGCGGCAGGGCGTTGTTCGGGGCGGTGATGGACGACACGACGCTGGCCAAGTTCAACGAAGTGGACGAGGACGTTGCCGCGCTGTTCTATGGGGAGCGTGAATGAGGCTGCTGCTGGATACGCACATCGCCTTGTGGGCGGCCTTCGATGCCCCCCAATTGCCGCCAGCCGCCGCCGAGTTGATCGCCAATCCCATCAACGACATCTTTGTGTCCACGGCCAGCCTGTGGGAGATTGGGATCAAGTCGTCCATCGGCAAGCTCGAACTCACGGCTACGCAAGCCTCGACTGTGTTCGACTTGTGTGGATACCGCTCCCTGGACCTGACCAAGCTGCATGCGCGCACGCTTGACGGACTCGCGCTGAATCCGAACCACAAGGATCCGTTCGACCGCATGCTGGTGGCACAGTCCCTGTCAGAAGGCATGACGCTGCTGACGGCGGATGCCAAGATGTCCGGCTACCATCCGGTGCTGGTCCGCATTGTGTGATCATCGCGATAAAAACAACCAGGAGATTCGGCGATGCAAGACAAGACGGTGCAAGGTATGTCCCGGGCCCGGCTGGAGCGGGTCGAGCAGTTCCTCGATACCAACTACGTATCCAGCGGCAAGCTGCCCGGCACGCTGGTCCAGGTGTGGCGGCGCGGCGAAGTCGTGCTGAATTCCGTGCTGGGCGTGGCCGACCGCGAGCGGCAGACGCCGCTGGCCGAGGATTCGATCTTCCGCATCTACTCGATGACGAAGCCGATCACCTCGGTGGCGATCATGATGCTGGTGGAGGAGTGCAAGATCGCCCTCGATGATCCTGTCAGCAAGTACATCCCGTCCTGGGAGAACCTCGGCGTTTATGCGGGCGGCTATATGGATAGCTTCCAGACCCGGCCGGCCAAGCGCCAGATGCTGGTGGTGGACCTGCTGCGCCATACGTCCGGCCTGACCTACGGCTTCCAGCAGAACAGCAATGTCGATGCCGCCTACCGCAAGCTGAAGATTGCCGACCGGACCACCGAGGGCACGACGCTGGACGACATGGTCGGGCAGTTGTCGAAGCTGCCGCTGGAGTTCTCGCCCGGCGAGGCGTGGAACTACTCGGTTTCCACCGACGTGCTGGGCTATCTGGTCGGCAAGGTCAGTGGCATGCCGTTCGAGAGCTTCGTCAAGCAGCGCATCCTCGATCCACTGGGCATGGTGGACACCGCGTTCCACGTGCCGGAAGACAAGGTCTCGCGCTTCAGCGCCTGCTATGCCGTGGGCGTGCTTGGCTCCAAAGTGGTGTCCCAGGACCGTCCGACACTGCAGGACGACCCGCGCACCAGCCCGTACCTGAAGCCGCCCACGCTGGTTTCCGGCGGCGGCGGGCTCGTTTCCACGGCCGCCGACTACCTGCGCTTTTCGCGCATGCTGCTGCAAGGCGGTGAACTCGATGGGGTGCGCCTGCTCGGCCCCAAGACGCTGGCGCTGATGACCGCCAACCATCTGCCGGGCGGGCAGGACATCCCGCGCCTGTCGCGCTCGATGTTCAGCGAGGCCACCTACGATGGGGTGGGCTTCGGTCTCGGCTTCGCCACCACGGTCACGCCGGCGAGCACGCTGATGCCGGGCAGTGCGGGCGACTTCTTCTGGGGCGGCGCCGCCAGTACCTTCTTCTGGGTCGATCCCCAGGAAGACCTGATCGGCGTGTTCCTGACGCAGCTGCTGCCGTCGTCCGCGTTCCCCGTGCGGCGCCAGTTGCGGACGCTGGTCTATAGCGCGATCACCGAGCCCGGCCCCGCAGCACGTGGCAGGGGCTAAGCCGCCCCCGCGCGCAACTCGGCCCGCACCGAGTGCGCGCGCCGGTGCGCCCCGGGCGGCAGGCCGGTGTGCTTGCGCACCACGGAGCGGAACGCTGACATATCCTGATAGCCGCACTGCTCGGCAATCGCCGTCAGGCTCAGCGTGGTCACCTCCAGCAGATGGCAGGCGCGTTCCGCGCGCAGCTTGTGCAGGAACTGCAGCGGCGACATCCCCACCGATTTCATGAAATGCCGCAGCAGCGTGCGCTCGCTGGTGGCGGCCACCGCTGCCAGCCGCGCCAGGTCGTAGGGATCGGCCAGATGCTGTTGCAGGTGCCGGCGGGCGCGTAGCACCACGCTTTCTCGGGGCGCGTCGCCAGCGCGGAGCCATATCTTCAGCGCCGCGCCGCGCTCGGGCTGGTCCAGCAGGGTATTGCCGACGGTGCGGGCCAGCGCGTCGCCGGCCATGCGCGCCACGGCCCGCTGCATCAGCACGTGGATCTGCTCCATCGCGCGCGCGCTGAGCAGGTTGCCGCTCTCCACGATGGCCTGATCGGCCGGCAGCCGCCGCGCCGGCTCCCCGGCGCGCATCCAGTTCCCGATCAGCCACGGCACGGCCAGCCGCCACGGCTTGGGCAGTGTCAGGCCGACCAGCAGCGCCACCGCCGTGAATGGCGCCACCAGCAGTGCGCCGTTGGCCGCCGCCGCCGCGATGGCCGCGCGCTCGGCATCGATCTTTGATAGCAGCAGTTCCAGCCCGGCGATATGGTCGAACAGCGGCGGGCCGATCACGACCATGCTGTCGCTGTCGGCCTGCGCGAGGGCGTCCAGCCCGACCACCTCGGCCCGCATGACCTCGGCGGCGGCGCGCCAGCGATCGGGCTCGGCTGCTGCGATCCGCCACTGGAAGGGCGTGGCGTGGCCGCGCCGCCGTGGCTGCATGGAGGCGAGCGTGTTCGCGATCATCAGCGTATCGGCCGCCACGGCCAGCGTGGAGACCGCCACGGCGGGATAGCAGATCAGATAGACGATGGTCATCGGAGCGGGGGCGGCGCCGCATGGCGGCATTGCCACCAATTCTGGCGAGATTCCCCCTACCTGTCATGCCCCGATTTACCCGACCATTGGCCACGCGGCACCCAGAACAATCACAAGAGACGGAGAGAGACAGATGAAGCATCGCATTGCGCGAGGCGCGATCGCGCTCGCCACGCTGGCCCTGGCAGCCACCGCGCTGACCGGCTGCGCCACCAGCGGGGGATATGGCAGCGAGCAGGGCCTGAGCGCGGAAATCCGGCGCACGTCGTACGGCATTCCGCACATCCGTGCCAACGACTACGCCGGCGTGGCGTTCGGCATGGCCTACGCCTATGCGCAGGAAAACGTCTGCCTGATGGCCGACCAGCTTGTTACGGTCAGCGGCGAGCGCTCGGCCGTGTTCGGCCCGGACCAGACCACCGAGGTCTCGTTCAAGCGCATGCGCAACACTGACGCAGACGCGTTCTTCCGCGCGATTCTGGACGACGACGCCCTGCAGGCCGGCATGGCCACGCAGTCGCCCGAGGCGCGCGAACTGCTGCGCGGCTACATCGCCGGCTACAACCGCTATCTGCGCGATACCCCGCCGGCGCAGCGCCCCGCCGCCTGCCGCAATGCCGCGTGGGTGCGGCCCATCACCGCGCTGGACATGGCGCGGCTGGCCGAGGAAAAGAGCATCCAGGCCAGCGCCGGCGCCCTCGCGGCCGGCATCCTGGCCGCTGCGCCGCCTGCCGCCGGCAAGGCTGCTGCGGCGCTGTCCGACAAGATCGATGTCGCGTCGATCGACGTCGACGCCGTCAACCGTGACCTCCAGCTACTCGATCCGCCCATCGGCAGCAACGGCTGGGCCTTCGGCAAGGCCGCCACGGTCAACGGGCGCGGCCTGCTGCTCGGCAATCCGCACTTCCCGTGGACCACCACCAACCGCTTTTTCGAAGCCCACCTGACCGTCCCGGGCAAGCTGGACGTGATGGGCGCGTCCATCGCCTCGTTCCCCATCATCAGCATCGGCTTCAACAAGGACGTGGCGTGGACCCACACGGTGTCCACCGCGCGCCGTTTCACGCTGTTCGAACTGAAGCTGGCCGAGGGCGACCCGACGACCTACCTGATCGACGGCAAGCCGCACAAGATGACCACGAAGACGGTGCGCTACGACGTGCGCCAGCCTGACGGCACGCTGGCGGCGCGTACGCACACGATCTACCTGACCGAGTACGGCCCCGTGGTGGCGATGCCGGCTGCCGGCCTGCCGTGGACCGCCCAGCGCGCCTACACGCTGCGCGACGCCAACCGCAATAACATGCGCGCCATCGACACCTGGCTGGATATCGCCCGCGCCGGCAATGTGGGCGATGTGCGCCAGGCCATCGGCAACCTCGGCATCCCCTGGGTCAACACGATCGCCACGGACCGCCATGGTCGTGCGCTGTTCGCCGATGTCTCGGTCACGCCGAACGTCTCGACGGCGATGCTCGGCCAGTGTGCGCCGGCCGGCGAGGGCGCCGCGCTGGCGAAGAAGCTGCTCGTGGGCACCGGCATGGTGTTGCTGGACGGCTCACGCGCCGCGTGCAACTGGACCGTGGACGCCGCCTCGCCGGTGCCGGGCCTTGTGCCGCCATCGGCCATGCCGGTGCTGGAGCGCGACGACTTCGTGGCCAATAGCAACGACAGCTCCTGGCTGACCAACCCGGCGCAGAAGCTGGAGGGCTTCTCGCCGGTGCTCGGCCCGCAGGGCGTGCCACAGCGGCTGCGCACACGCGTGGGCCTGATGGAGATCGGCAAGCGGCTGTCGGGCGTGGATGGCCTGCCCGGCAATCGTTTCGATGTGCCGAGCCTGCAAGCCGTGCTGTTCCGTGACCGCAACCTGGCGGCCGAAATCGTACTGGACGACCTGTTGCGCGCCTGTGCCGGCAAGGCGGCGCAGGCCGATGCGGATCTGCGCGATGGGTGCGCGGCGCTGGGCCAGTGGGACCGCCGCAGCAACGTGGAGAGCCGCGCGGCACCCCTGTTCCGCGAGTTCTGGATGCGCGCGCACACCATCCCCAACGTCTACGCCGTGGCGTTCAATGCGGCGGACCCGGTCAACACGCCGCGCGGCCTGCGCATGCAGGACGGCACGGTGGGCCCGGCGGTGTTCAAGGCGCTCAAGGACGCGGTCGGGGCCATGCGCACGGCTGGATTTGCGCTCGATGCGCCACTTGGAGACGTCCAGGCGGCGATTTCCCCGGCGGGCCGCATCGCGCTCCACGGCGGCGAGGAGTACGAGGGCGTGCTGAACAAGCTGACCAGCCAGCCGGTGTCGGCGCAGGGCCTGCACGTCTATTTCGGCACCAGCTATGTCCAGACGGTGGGGTTCGATGACCAAGGGCCGGTGGCGCAGGCGCTGCTCGTCTACGGCCAGTCGGTCGATCCCAACTCGCCGCACGCCTGGGACCAGATGCGGCAGTTCTCGGCCAAACGCTGGATTTCGCTGCCGTTCACGGAACAGGCGATTGCGGCGGACCCGCACCTCACCGTGGTGAAACTGAGTCAATAAGAGGGCTCTGYGTCACCCCGATTCCCAAAAGACACCGCCCGGTTCCCCGCCGGGCGGTTTGTTTTTTGTGGCGACGCAGCATCCGACCTTGCGTTTTGTATCGATCGCTCTATAATCCGTTTCATATCGACCGATACAAAACGGAATCGTCATGGCAAGACCCCGGCAATTCGACGCAGCGGCTGCGCTGGCCGCCGCCCAGAACACCTTCCTGGACAAGGGCTACCAGGCCACGTCCACGCGCGAGCTGACGCAGGCCATGGGCCTGACCCAGCCCAGCCTCTACAACGCGTTTGGCGACAAGCGCTCGCTGTTCCTGCTGGCGCTGGACGACTACCTGAACAAGTCGCTGCGTGCCCGCATCGCGCGCGCGGAAGCGAACCATCCGCCGGCGGAGGCCATTTCGGCGTTCTTCGCCGAGAGCGTGGAGCGCGCACTGGCGGACCCGCAGCATCGCGGCTGCATGCTGATCAATGCTTCCCTGGATGCCTCGTCCGACGACCCCGCGCTGCGCGAGGTGGTAGCCGAGGAACTGGACGATCTCCGCGCGTTCTTCGAACGTTCCGTGCGCGCCGCTCAGACCGCCGGCACGCTGGATGCCGACTTCGTCCCCGAGGACGTGGCCGCCAACCTGCTGGCCGTGCAGGTGGGCCTGCGCGTGCTGTCGCGCGTGATGCCCGAGCGCCCGCTGCTCGAGGCGATGGTGCGGCAGGCGCTGTCCATGCTGGGTCTGCCGTCCACGTCCCCGCCATCGTGTTGATGCCGATCCGCTGATCCGCTGAGGGCCCCCGGCCCGCCTCGCATTCCCCCTGATCCATTCGCCAACGTGCTGCCGGCGCAGCGCGGGGGCGGCGTTCGTCCCCAAGGAGTTCCGTCATGTCTCAAGATGCCGCTACGGCACCAACACCCACCGCGATCCGGCCCTCCGCGGACGGGGCGCTCGATGCCCGGGCCCTCTATGCCGCGCTGGCCGGCCTCTGCGCGAGCCTCGTCGCCATCGGCCTCGCACGCTTTGCCTACACGCCGCTGATTCCCCCGCTGATCCACGCGCACTGGTTCACGGCCGCCGATACGGTCACGCTCAGCGCCGCCAATTTCGCGGGCTACTTCGCCGGCGCGCTGTTTGGCCGGCCGATCGCCGCGCGGCTGTCCAACCGCCATGCGCTGCGCTGGCTGATGGTGGCCGCCACGGCGGCGTTCTTCGCCTGCGCGTTCCCGCTCTCGGTGAGCTGGTTCTTCTTCTGGCGCTTCCTGTCCGGGCTGTCCGGCGGCGCCATCATGGTGCTCGTGGCGACGGCCATCCTGCCCCATATCGCCCCGGCGCGGCGCGGTTTCGTCAGCGGCATGATCTTTCTCGGCCTGGGGCTGGGCATCGCGGCATCCGGCACACTGGTGCCGGCGCTGCTGACGCTGGGCCTGCGCGAGACGTGGCTCGGCCTTGGCGCGCTGTCGCTGGTGCTGACGGCGCTGAGCTGGTTCGGCTGGCCGACCACCGATGCGCCGGCCGGCACGCCGGCCTCGCCCGCCGGGCACCCCGAAATTGGTGCAGCGCTCCGCGCCGAGCGGCCCACGCTGCGGCTGCTGAGCCTGCAATACGCGGCCAATGCGCTGGGGCTGGTGCCGGCGATGGTGTTGCTGGTGGACTACGTGGCGCGCGGGCTGGGGCAGGGCGCCAACGTGGGCGCCGGCTACTGGGTGCTCTACGGCGTGGCAGCCATCGCCGGGCCGCTGGTCTCCGGCTTCATGGGTGACCGCATGGGCTTCCGCAATGCCTACCGGCTGGCGCTGGCGCTCCAGGCCCTGGCTGTGGCGGCGCTGGCGCTGTGGGACGGCCCCGTGGCGATCGTGGCGGCCACCATCGTGCTCGGCGCGTTCACGCCCGGCGTGGTGCCGTTGATGCTCGGCCGCGTGCACGACGCGCTGCCGCACGACCCCAGCGCGCAGCGCGCCGCCTGGAGCCGCGTGACCAGCGCCTTCGCGCTGTTCCAGGTGCTGGCCGGCTACGGCTACTCCTACCTGTTCGCGCACACGCACGAGAACTACGCGCTGATCTTTGCCTGCGGCGCGGTGGCCTTCGTGATTGCGCTGGGGGCGGATCTGGCGCTGCGGGGACGGGTGCGATAAGGGTCGGCGGCGCTGTAGGGGCGTTGCGAGCAAGGTTTTCCGCGCGCCACTACAATCGCCAAACATCGTGACACCCGCCTACGCCTGAAGGCCTCCGAAGGAACCTGTTCATGTCCCAACTTTTCACGCCCTACAAGATCGGCAATCTCGAACTTGCCAACCGCATCGCGATTGCGCCGATGTGCCAGTACTCGGCCGACGAGGGCTCGGCCACCGACTGGCACATGATTCACCTGGGCCACATGGCGCTGTCCGGCGCCGGGCTGCTGATCGTCGAGGCCACGGCGGTGTCGCCCGAGGGCCGCATCTCGCCGGACGACCTCGGCCTGTACGGCGATGCCAACGAGGCCGCGCTGGGCCGCGTGCTGGACGCGGTGCGCAAGTACTCGCCCATCGCCGTGAGCGTGCAGCTCGCGCATGCGGGCCGCAAGGCGTCGAGCCAGGCACCCTGGGAGGGCGGCGCGCAGATCCGCCCGGACCAGCCGCGCGGCTGGCAGACTCTGGCGCCGTCGGCGGTGCCGCATGGCGCGGACGAAGTGCCGCCCGTGGCGCTGGACAAGGCCGGCATGCGCAAGATTCGTGACGACTTCGTCGCGGCGGCCAAGCGCGCTGCGCGGCTTGGTATCGACGGTATCGAGGTGCACGGCGCGCACGGCTACCTGCTGCACCAGTTCCTGTCTCCGCTGGCCAACCATCGCACCGACGAGTACGGCGGCAGCCTGGAGAACCGCATGCGCTTCCCGCTGGAAGTGTTCGATGCCGTGCGCGAGGCGTTTCCGGCCGAGCGGCCCGTGTGGATGCGCGTCTCCGCCACGGACTGGGTGCCGAACGGCTGGGACATCGACGGCACGCTGGCGCTGTCCCACGCGCTCAAGGCGCGCGGGTGCGCGGCGGTGCATGTGAGCACGGGCGGCGTGTCCCCGCAGCAGGCCATCAAGCTCGGACCGGGCTACCAGGTGCCGTACGCGCAGCGCGTGAAGGCCGAGGTGGGCCTGCCGACACTGGCCGTGGGCCTGATCACGGAACCCGAGCAGGCCGAATCCATCGTCGCCAACCACGAGGCCGATGTCATCTCGATTGCGCGCGCCATGCTCTACGACCCGCGCTGGCCGTGGCATGCCGCCGCCAAGCTCGGCGCCAGCGTGGACGCCCCGAAGCAGTACTGGCGCTCCCAGCCGCGCGGGCTCGAGAAGCTGTTCCGCGACGCGCATTTCGGCCAGCGCTGAGTCCCTGACTTCCACTTGTCCAGCCTTTCCCGGCGCGCCTGATCCATCTGATGCATCCGGCGCGCATCGCCAATCCATTCTCCGATCCTGCCTTGCCGCCTAACCTGCGCTGACGCTGGCGCACGGGGCGCCGCGCTGACGAACATGCGGAGGCAGGGATCATGGCAGTGCTTTACGACATCAAGGTGGAGAGCGGGGCGTCGCAGTGGTATGGCGTGATCTCGGTCACGAATATCCGCTACGCCGATGGCAGCGCGGTCCGGGTCAACGACTTCCTCGGCATGGGGTTCCATTCCCCGGCATCGGTGCAGCCCACCGACTTCAATCCGCAGTTCTGGATGTGGACGCCGACCACGGCGGAGACCACGAATGACCAGATCGACAGCCAGACCTGGGACGTCACCGCCAAGCTCATTTTCGAACTGGGGCACACGTTTGCCGCCCAGGACAAGATCAATATCGGCATCAATGGCGACCTGACCGGCCCCGACGCGGCCGACTACCTGTCGTCGTTCGCGCTGGCTGCGGATACGCTGCCGGATACCAACGGCATCGTCAGCGTGCAGGCCAACTCGGCGCCCGATGAGCGGCTGTACTCGTCCGCCCAGACCCTGTACTTCACGCAGGGCACCCAAGTCCATGTGGAGACAGTGGCGCCGGGCACGACCACGCCGCTGGCGCTGCCGGCCGGCACGTATTCGATTACCGCCAGCCCGCTGTCGAACCATGCCGGCACGGTCGTGTCCACTGCCCATGTGCAGCCGTCGACCGTCACGGTCACGCCCGGCAGCAATGCAGTCATCATGGTCGTCTACGACCCGGCGAAGTACACCGCGGCGCTCGATGTGTCGATTGGCGATATTCCCGTGCTGGCGGACGAACTGCTCGACGTCACGGTGGTGTCCCGCAACAGCCAGGACCCGCTCGCCGCGTTCTCGAGCCCGCCCGGGCATCTCACGCAACTGCACGGGCTGCCGCTGGTCGGCGTGGTCGACATCAGCGTGGCGAGCATCGCGGTGAACAACGTTCGCCACACGTTCCCGTCCCAGCACCGTTCGCTCGATACCAAGCTCCAGTTCGTTGCGTTCACGGCCGCCGACATGCATTCCACGGCGGTCAGCACCGCCGGCTTCGTGACGCTGCCGGTCGTCATCACCTCGGACGTGACCGTCAACGCGCCGCTGGACGTGCGTCTGGTGGCGCCGAACATGAGCTATCACCAGACCTTCCACCTCGTGGCGGGCACGCATAGCTACAACCTCGCCGTGCCGGTGCAGCCGCAGACGTACGCCGTGGAGGTGTCGGACTTCATCTACGACGGCGTGGTGTACAACACGCAGACCGCGGACTACCTCGTCGTGCTGTCCACGGGCAAGGCGCAGCTGCATATCGACGTCTCGCAGGGCGCGAACCTCAAGGTGCGCGGCTTCCCGGATTTCCTGAGCTTCGGCGGCTGCGCCGACCTGACGCCGGGCAATGCGGTGGACTTCGTCGCGGCGCGCGCGTCATCGGTGTTCAAGTACGCGGGCTTCGATGGGGCCGGCGATCCCGGCCAATACCTGACCGACGACGCCCAGACCACGCGCACCATCCTGCTGGCGCGCGATGTGGAGCAGCAGATTGGCGGCGGCCACAAGGTGCTGCCGGTGATGGTGTCCTATACCTGCAACCTGTCGCTCGGCGACACGCCCACGCAGCTCGCCAACACGCAGGGGCTGGCTCACAGCTTCGGCAACCTCATCCTGTCGCTGAACCTGGCGAAGGCCCACACCGATGTCGATCATCCGGTGCCGTGCGGCTTCGTGGTCAACCCGGACTTCCTCGGCGCCTGCCAGCAGGGCGGATTCGCGCCGGACTACGCCATGCCGGTGCGCGAGCCGCTGCGGCAGGCCCTGGCCCACTGGAAGGTGGTCGCCACGATTCCGCAGAACATCGAAGAGAACATCCGGGGCTATGTGGCGGCCGTGAACTGGCTGATCCGCACCGTGGCGCCGGCGGTCACCTTCGGCTGGCAGGTCAACCTGTGGGGGGTGGGGGCGTCCGAGTGGATCTACGCATCCGACGACTCACCGGTCCGCAACGGCCGGGTCACCGCCGCGTATGTGCGGGCGCTGAAGGTCCACGAGGGGCCGTACGCGCCGGACTTCCTCGCCGTGGACCGCTACGAGGCCGACGACTTCACCATCCGCGCCTACGCCAACGGCTATTGCTACTGGGTGCACGAGTGGAAGCGCTTCTTCGACTTCTGCGCCGAACTGAGCCGCGATCTCAAGGTGCCGATCATGCCGTGGCAGGTGCCGGCCAGCCATGCGCCGCTGGTCACGGACCCGGTCAACGACAACTTCGACACGCAGAACTGGGGCACGGGCGGCACGTACATCCTCGGCGATCCGGCCATCGGCAGCGATTACCACAACATCAATCCGAAGATCATCGCCCTGCAGTTCCCGGATGCCTTCCACTGGGCGATGGGCACGAGCGCCGAGGACATGTTCGAGCGCTCGATACCGTTCGACGTCAGCGCCCCGGCCTATGGCGACTTCCCGTATCGCGGCATCTTCACGCTGCTGCTGGGCGGCGGCGCCACCACGGGCATCATCTCGACGGTGGGCGATGACACCTCCTTCGTGCGCGACAAGCTCAACGCGTACATGGACCACCCGATCCCGTTCGGCAACGACGCCGCGTCGCTGGGCACGCCCCGTCCGCAGCGCCGGCTGCGGCGGCGCGGATTGGTGCGATGCGGCAAATAAGGCACGCGCCATAGGCGATGAGCCAGGCGCGGCAGGAGCAGGGATTTCCATGATTGTCACGGCCCGGTGAAGTGACGACCATGGGCCTCAATAGATTGCGTTGGGCAGTACCGCGGGCGCCCCGATTCGAGCCAGCCCGCCATCACAGAAGTAGTCGAAGAACGAACTCTGGGAGACATCCATGCAAGTCTATGACGGCCTTGTTTTTGCCTGCGCCATGATGCTGATCTGCGCGTACACGTATCTGGGCGTGCAGTCGCAGAGCCTGGCGCTCAAGTACGGCTCCCCGGCCATCGTCGGCGTGCTGACGATCGCCTACGCGCTGCTGCCGATGCGGATGGTCGGCTGACCGACCCTCCGCATCCCATCCTCCTCCGTTCTGGCTGACGCTAGCGTAGCGACAGCCAGATCGCCTTTGGTTCCGTGAAGTTCTCGATGGCGGCATCGCCGTGCTCGCGCCCCAGGCCCGAGTCGCCCGACCCGCCCCACGGCAGCCTCACGTCCGTATAGCCATAGGTGTTGATCCACACGGTGCCCGCGCGCAGCTCGCCGGCCACCTTGTGCACGCGCGCGATGTCCGCGCTCCACACCCCGGCCGCGAGGCTGAAGGCGGTGCCGTTGGCGATGCGCACCGCGTCCGCCTCATCGTCGAACGGGATCACGCTGGCCACCGGGCCGAAGATTTCCTCCTGCGAGATGCGCATCTCGTGCTCGACGTTGGCGAACACGGTGGGCGCCACGTAGAAGCCGCGCTCGCCGATGCGCGCGCCGCCGGTGACCGCGCTCGCGCCTTCCTTCTTGCCGATCTCCACGTAGTCCAGCACGGTCTTCATCTGCGCCGCCGAGACCACCGGGCCCATGGTCGTGCCGGGCTCGGCCGGGTCGCCCACGCGGATCGCGCGGGCGCGCGCGGCCATCCGCTCGACCACTTCGTCGTAGACCTGCCGCTGCGCCAGGATGCGCGAGCCCGCCGAGCAGACCTGGCCCGCGTTGAAGAAGATGCCGGAGGCCGCCGCGCGCGTGGCGGCGTCCAGGTCGGCATCGGCAAAAATCACATTGGCGGACTTGCCGCCCAGCTCCAGCGTCACGCGCTTGAAGTTGGCCGCCGCGCCCTGCATGATGCCGCGCCCCACGCCCGGCGAGCCCGTGAAGGTCACCTTGTCGACGCCCGGGTGCGCCACCAGCGCGTTGCCGACCACGCTGCCCTTGCCCGTGACGATATTGAACACGCCCGGCGGCACGCCAGCCTCCAGCGCCAGCTCGGCCACGCGCAGCGCGGAGAGCGGGGTGATTTCGGCCGGCTTCACCACCAGCGTGCAGCCGCATGCCAGCGCCGGGGCAATCTTCCACATGCCGATCATCAGCGGGAAATTCCACGGCACGATGGCGGCCACCACGCCCACCGGCTCGCGCACGGTGTAGGTCAGCGCGTCGTTGCGGGCGGGAATCACCTGGCCGTTGATCTTGTCGCACCAGCCGGCGTAGTAGCGCACGGTGTCGATGGCGGCCGGCACGTCCTGGCGCCGCACGCCGGCCAGCGGCTTGCCGCAGTCCTGGCTTTCCAGCTGCACCAGTTCCTCGGCGTGGGCTTCCAGCAGGTCGGCGAAGCGGTAGAGAATGCGCCCGCGCTCGGCGGCGCGCATGCGGTTCCAGACCTTCAGCGCGGCGCGCGCGGCCTGCACGGCGCGGTCGACGTCGGCGGCATTGCCCTGCGCCACGCGGGCGATGGGCGTTTCGTTGGCCGGATTGATGTCAGTGGAGTATTCGCCACTTCCGGGCGGCGCGCGCTGGCCGTCGATCAGCAGATCATGGGTCGGCAGGTCGCCGGATGGGGACAAAGGCATGGAAGGCTCCTCGCTGCTGGGTCATTGTTGGGGATGACGTGCGCATTGGCCGGACGAGCTGCGGTGCCGCGCCCGCTTCTGCCTTGCAGTGTGGTGGGCGTGCTGATCTAAGTCCAATTAATAGGACTGATTCATTCATGCTTTTAATGCATGAATGGGGGTGGGGCTTATTGTTCCGCCCGCGAGCATTCACCCTGGTCGATTTCCACCCAGTGGGACTCGCGCAGCAGGGTGCTGATGGCCGCGTGGAGTTCGCCCGGCACCACGGGTTTGTGGAGCAGGGCGGTGCCGCCGGCATGGGCATGCCGCAGGCGGTCAGCGGCGGTGTCGCCGGTGATGATGATGGCCGGCAGCGCACGGCCCACGCGCTCGCGGATGGCCGCCATGGCTTCCTGCCCGGTGCGATGGCCGCGCAGGCGGTAATCGGCCAGGATCAGGTCCGGGGTGAAGGCCTCCAGCGTGGCCAGCGCCTCTTCCTCGCTCTCGGCGGTGCGGCACTGGCAGTGCCAGACCGCCAGCAGCCCGGCCATGGCCTCGCGGATGGCCGGGTCGTCGTCGATCACCAGCACGCGCAGCCCGTCCAACCGCATCGCGGCGCGCGGATGGGCGACTTCCTCGGGCGCGGTCCAGGCCAGCGGCAGCCGTAGCCGGAACACCGAGCCACGCTCTGGCGCGGAGGCCAGCGTCACGCGCGTCTGCATCGTGCGCGCCAGTCCTTCGACGATGGCCAGCCCGAGGCCCAGCCCCTTGCGCTGGTCGCGCTCGGGATTCCCGAGCTGGTGGAACTCGCGGAAGATGTCCTGGTGCTGCGCGGCCGGAATGCCGATGCCGGTGTCCCAGACCTCCACCGACACATGGAAGCGGCGCGTGCGGCAGGCCACCAGCACGCCACCCGTGCGCGTGTAGCGGATGGCGTTCGCAATCAGGTTGCGCAGGATCAGTTCCACCAGCGTCGGGTCGCCGAACAGCGTGGCGGTGGTGTCGCGCGTGCGGTAGACCAGCCCGCGCGCGTTGGCTTGCGGCGCGAACTCGTTCTCGAGCTTGTACAGCAGCGGCTGCAGACGGAACGGGCGCGGCCGGGGCGTGATCACGCCCGCTTCGAGCT
Source organism: Cupriavidus sp. 10L45 (assembly GCF_056395225.1). Classification (NCBI taxonomy): domain Bacteria; kingdom Pseudomonadati; phylum Pseudomonadota; class Betaproteobacteria; order Burkholderiales; family Burkholderiaceae; genus Cupriavidus; species Cupriavidus sp. 10L45. The sequence goes on along the minus strand of NZ_JBFTJC010000004.1, from coordinate 33,084 downwards.
TCGAGAAATCGAGCAGCGTGTTCAGCATCTCGCGGGCCGCGCCGGAGGAAGCCTCGATATGGGCCAGCAGCTGGCGCTGGTGGTCATCGAGCCGCGTGCGGCCCAGCGAGACCACGAACAGCCCCAGCGCGTGCAAAGGCTGGCGCAGGTCGTGGCTGGCGGAGGCCAGGAACACCGACTTCGCCCGGTTGGCTTCCTCGGCCCCGCGCTGGGCGTGGCCGGCGCGCGCGGTCTGGTCGCGCAACTGCGAAATGAGTTCGACGTTTTCGAAGCGCAGGGCGATGGCATGCCGCGCCACGCGCGCGTAGTTGCGCGCGAAAATCATCAGCACGACCAGATAGAGCGGCGTGCCGAGGAACATCGGCAGGTAGGCGATATCGCCCGTGGCCAGGAAGACCATCCAGACCGGCACGATCGACGGGATGAAGAAGCCCACCGCCACCGGCAGGCAGGCCGAGAACACCGCGAGCGCCGCTGCACTCATGCCGGCGATCAGCGACAGCACGCAGATCACCACGGCCGGGGAGCGGATATCGAGATAGAGCCAGGCCACCAGCCCCCACAGGCTGCCGATCAGCACCAGCATCACGGTCATGACCCGCGCGTAGCGGCCCGAGCCGGATTCGGTGAGCCGGTTCGGTACCGCCAGCCGGCCGAAATAGGCCGCCGCGCAGGCGATGGCCATTGCCGCCGCCCAGGGCAGCGCGCCCGGGTGCCCGCCGGTGATGGTCAGCCCGCTGGCCAATATCAGCGCGGCCAGCGCGCAGCCGAGCATGGCGATGCCAAAACTCTGGTCGATCAACTCCATCTGCGCCGTCAGCAGGCGCGGCTCGTCGTAGCGCGGGAGCAGGCCGAATGGAGTCGATGTCATGCGGATGGCGGCGGGCAGTCAGCGTTGCGCCTGCACCAGCCCGCGGCGCTGGGCCTCGAGGATGGCTTCCACGCGGCTGACCACGCCAAGGTGGCCGAGAATGGCCGCCACGTGCACGCGCACGGTGTTCTCGGACAGCCCCAGGTGATAGGCGATGACCTTGTTCGACCGCCCCAGGTTGAGCTGCCCCAGCACCTCCAACTGGCGCGGCGTGAGCTGGCTCGGCGCATAGTGCGCCGCCTGCGGGGCGCCATTCAGCCCATTCAGGCCATCAAGGCAGCCGCCGTTGCCATCCGTGGCGAAATGCGTGCCGCCGCTCAGGCAGCAGGCAATCGCTTCCTCGATCTCGCGCGCATCGGCGGACTTCGGGAGGAATCCGGCAATGTCCTTGCGCGCCTCGGCTGATATGGCGTCGAGCCCGGAGGTGCCCGAGACGATCAGGAATTTCGCCGTCTGAAAGTGACGCTTAAGTACCTTTACGCCCTCGATCCCGTTCAGGCCCGGCATCTGGATGTCGAGCAGGACGATGTCCACCGGCTTCTCGCCATGCTGCGCCACGGCCTCCATCACCGAACCGGCCTCGATGATCGTATCCACGCTCGGACTGTCCGCCAGCAACAGCTTGAGCCCCGTGCGAAACAGGGTGTGGTCATCGATCAGCAGGAGGCGGGCACGGGGCATGGAACGGCGGGGGGCGGGGGAGGAGACGATTGGACTCGATTCCGGCCAGCTTGTCCATGCGGGGCGTTGCGCAGACGCCCGGCTAGTCCGGAAAGATTATTGGCACTCGCGTGCCGGGGTGCGAGGATCGCCACGTGGACGAATTCCGCGACTTGTCCATACCACTTTGGATACCCACTCCCTCCCGGCAGTGGGTATTTTTTTGGGCTTTTGCTTGTCGACGGTGTGCGGGGCCGGGCTTACGCCGGCAGCAGTCCCGCCGTACGCCCGTGTTACCGATTCCGGCACACAAGCATGGCGTCTCGACATTCCTCATCAATGGCCAAACCGTGGACGCTACCTATCTGCAGGGAGCAACCGTGCCCCTGAACCTGACCGGCCTTCCGGGATTGTCGATTCGGTTCGGTTCAAGCCACGACGGCATGCCGATCAACGTTCAATTGGTATCCAGTTGGCAGGCCGAGTCGACGATTCTTCATCTCGCCGGCCTGCTGGAAAGGGCGAGCCAATTCCACGGTCTTCGCCCATCCCTCTGAACGAACGAGACGCCGCTCGGATGCCGACGTCCCACGTGGCGCACTGAGCGTGTTGCAGGCTCAGCCTGTGGCATCCTCGAGCGCCGCCTGGTATTGGCCCAGGCAGGCCATGCCGTTCAGGCGGGAGCGTTGCAACAGGGCCCGTTGTGCGAGCGCCGCGTTGCCTGCCTCGCCTCTCCACGCCAGCAGCGCCGGTTCCTGCAAGGCGCGCCCGTACGAAAACGACAGCCGCCAGGGCAGCGGGGCGAGTCGGTTCATCGCATCGAGATTGGCGGTGGCTTCAGAGGGTGTCTGGCCGCCGGACAGGAAGAAAACGCCCGGCACCGCCGCCGGCACCGTGCGCCTGAGTATCTGCACGGTATGCATGGCCACCTCGGCCGCTGCAGCAAGCCCGCACGCCTTGCCGGGCAGCACCATGCTCGGCTTCAGCAGCATGTGCTCGAGCACCACCCTGTGCCGGTGCAAGGCGTGGAAGACTTCGTGCAGCACGGCCTCGGACACCTCGGCGCAACGCGCCATGGTGTGCGCGCCGTCCATCAGCACCTCGGGCTCGACGATCGGCACCACGCCCGCTTCCTGGCAGGTCGCGGCATAGCGCGCCAGCGCTTCCGCGTTCGCTGTGATGGCGAGCCGGCCCGGGAGCGTGTCCGAGATGTTGTACACCGCGCGCCACTTAGCGAAGCGCGCGCCCTGCTGGCGATAGCCCGCGAGCCGCTTCGCCAGCCCATCGAGGCCCTCGGTGATCTCGTCCCCGGGTGCGTGGGCGAGCGCCAGCTTGCCCTTGTCCACCTTGACGCCGGGCACGATGCCCTGGCGCGCCGCCATCTCCGGTAACGGTGTGCCATCGTCGGCGCGCTGGCCCAGCGTTTCCTCGTACAGGATCACGCCACTGATGAACTCGCCGAGCCCCGGTGTGGACAAGAGCAGGCTGCGCCACGCGCGGCGCGTCTCCTCGCTTGATGGGACACCGATGTGCTCGAACCGCTTGGCAATCGTTGGCCCGCTCTCGTCGGCGGCCAAGAGGCCTTTGCCGGCCTGAACCAGCGCATCCATGGTGCTTTGCAATTCGCTTTTTGTATCCATGATGTGCTCCGGGACGCGTGGCATGAGCCCCCACGGCATGGGGTTGTGCTCTTCAGGCGCCTATAAATGTAGGAGACGGCCACGTGTTTGTGAACGATTCACGGAATCCATCTGGCCGGTGGTTGCCGTCAACGGTCAGTCGCCAGAAGCGCCATGTCCTTCCTCACACTGGTCTTCCATGGACGAGCCCGGTTCGCCATGACGGGTGTTCACATTCTTTTGGCGACGTTCGGGTTGGCTGCCTGCGTGTCGACTGGCGTCGATGTGAAGCAGGAACAGTTGTCGTACTTCATGATCGGCTTCTCCACGCTCGACGACGTTACCGGGCAGCTCGGAAATCCGACCTGGCGGGCATCCCTAAGTAGCGGCTCGACGGTCCTGATCTATTCGTTTGCCAGCTCCAGGCCACATCCCGAGAGCTTTCTGCCGTTCATTGGCCCGCTGTTCTCAGGCGGCGAGATTCGGTCGGTGATGGTCCTTTTCGAATTCGACCAAAACGGCGTCCTCCGGAGTCATGGGAGGACGACATCCAGTAGCGTTTCAGGATGGAGCGTGTTGCCGCCCGGCACCCTGCCGTGACGTGGTGCGCTCATGGCGATATTCAACGCCGTGTTCCCATCAATTCAGGGTGCCAACACGCCGGAAGGCGACCAGCATGGCAAGGTCATAGCCGATTTTCAACACACCACAAGCCAGCAATGGCGCTCCAGCCCACCCCATTGCCATGAGCCCACCGGCCAGCACTGGGCCGATCGCGGCAGCCAGGCTGCGCGGCACCGCCGTCAGGCTTGCTGCCGCCGTCCGCTCGGCGGGGGTGACCACCGCCATCACGAATGCCGTCCGTGTTGGTACATCCATTTGAGACAGCGCGCTGCGCGCCAGCAGCAACAGTAACGTCAAGCTCAACGACGGTGCGAACGCGGCGGCAATCAGGAACGCGCTGGAAGGGATATGCGTGAACACCATGGTGTTCAGTAGCCCGATCCTTCGGGCCAGTGGCACAGCGGCGAGCTGGGAAGCCGTGGTAAGCAGCCCGGCCCAGAAGAAGAACTGGCCCGCCGCACCCGGGGACATCCCGAAACGCTGCATCAGCCAAAGCGACAGCAAGGCATTGACGACCAGGCCGCCCGCAAACGCATCGACACTGAACAGCATCGCGAGCCGGATGACGATCTGGCGCGATGGCCCCAACGGCGCGGCCGTCGACATCGACTGCGGATGGGGTTCGGGCAACCTCGCGTAGAGCACCCAGAGCGCCATGCCCGTCAAGGCGTAGACGAGGAACATCAGGCGCATGCCGTCCAGGAAGGACAGGCCGGTATGCCTGCCAAGCCAACCAGGTATCGCTGCGGCCAACGCTCCGAACGCCGCGGAGAGGGAACCCGCAAGTCCGTAGCGCGCGAACAATGCCGTGCGCGCGTCAGGTGTCGCGGCCTCGGCCAGCCGCGCCTGCTCGAGCGGCAGGAACACGCTGACATCCCCCGAGCTCGGGTTCAGCGTGCCGATAAAGGCAACGATCAAGAGCGGCCAGAGCGATGACAGACCCGCAAAGGCCGCCCCGGTGCCGGCCATCAGGGCGGCCGCCAGTATCAGCAGACGGCGCTGCGGAAAGCGGTTCCCGACGAGTCCGACCAGAATGGTCGTCATCGCGGAGCCAATCAGCGTGACGCTGCTGATCAGTCCCACGGCGAGTGGGTCGAAGCCCAGGGCCAGCAGGTACGCGGGCAGCAGTACAGCCACGAATCCATCGCAGAAACCGCGCAACGCCCGCCCGGCGAGCAGCGGCATCACGCCTGCGTCGGTGCCGGGTGGAAAGGCAAGGTCGGAAAGCAATGCGCGAATCATTTGCTGTGCCGCAACACGTCAGTGATGGAGCAACGGATAGGCCACCAGGCCAATCAAGGCCGCAGCCGCGACGATCATGGGTTCGGACAGCTTCTTGAACCTGATCAGCAAGGCGACGGTAAGGAGCGCCAGGAGCGCGGTCGGGATATCGACAATCGAGCGCTTGGCCAGGACGATCACCGCCCCGGTGATGGCGCCGATGGCCGCCGCGGTGACGCCGTCGACGAACGCCAGGATGGCCGGCAGCTTCCCGTACTTCTTGAAGTAAGGCGCCGGCAGGACGGTGAACAGGTAGCAAGGCAGGAACGTCGCCGCGGCCGCCACGCAGGCACCAGGCAGGCCCGCAACAAGGTAGCCAATGAAGCCGACGGTGATGACAACCGGGCCGGGCGTAATCATGGCGACCGCCACGGCGTCGACAAATTGCTTGTCGTTCAGCCAGTGATGTTCGGTCACCACGCCGCCATAGAGGAAGGGCACGATGGCAAGCCCGGAGCCGAAGACGAATGCACCGGCCTTGGCAAAGAACACACCGATCTGCGAGAGCAGCGGCCAATCCACGGTACTCAGCATGCCGCTTGCGGCCGGTAATGGGGCTGCCGCGATCGCATTCAGCCTGCCTTGCCGCAGCCACTTTGGCGGTGCGCGCCAGAACCAGACCAGCACCCCGGCCGCGAGGAACAGCCACGCGACCTCCGATTCGGTGATGACCGTGACCGCCACGAGCACCAGATAGATGAACCACAGCAGCTTGTCTTTGCCTACGCTCTTCCTGGTCAGCTTGTAGGCGCTGATCGCGATGATGCCGATCACCGCCGCGCCCACGCCGTAGAACACCGACTGCATCCAGGTGAGACCGCCGAAGCGTACATAGGCCCAGCCGAGCGCCAGCACCATCAGGAATGATGGCAGCACGAAGGCGACGCCGACGAGTGTGGCCCCGAGGATGCGGTAGTGCACGTATCCGAGGTAGATCGCGAGTTGGGCGGCAAGCGGGCCCGGCGCCAGTTGCGCGAGGGCAAGGCCTTCCTTGTAGTCGGCATCGGTAATCCACTGCCGCGCATCGACCAGATCCCGGTGCATATAGCCCGCAAGCGCCACCGGTCCCCCGAAGCCCAAGGTGCCAAGCCGCAGGAAGTACATCACCAGTTGCCGCAGCGTGTAACCGGGGCGTTCGTGCGCAGAAGGGCCGGAAGGGGCGGAAGCAGGCGGCTGGGGTGAGTTCATCTTGGCTTGCGTGGAGAGCGGTCCGGCAGTCTGGCAGCAGGCAACGACCTAGCGTTTGCGCGCGCTGGAAAAGTGCGCATAGAGCGAGTCGAGGACATTCCCTACCTCCTCCAGTAGCGCATCGTCATCGGGCAGGCGCTCGCGTGCGCCTGCCAGTACCGCTTCAAAACCACTGGCCTCCGCAACGGGTGTCCCGCCGATGTCCAGTACGTGAACCATCTGGCCCACGCGCGCCAGTCCCTTGTTCTCGTCGAGCCCGAAGCTGGCGAGCAGCACCTCGAAGGAGACCCGGTCGCCGACATGGGTGAATGTCGCACCATCGAAGTCGAACCCCAGCGCCTCCTTTGGGCATTGGCGAACGTCCTCCAGCCAGAGGAAGTTGGCGTGGGGATCGATAAAGCGCCGGATCAGCCAGGCACAGGCAACGCGGTCCACCCAGAGGTGCCGGCGCGTTGCCCAGCGTCGGCCTTGGTATTGGCTTGGGTCGCGTCTCGGAATGCTGCCCGCCATGCCCTGTGGTTCGCCCGGCGACAGCATGATGTCGATGGCCGCATTGAAATCGCGCCACTGTGCTTCGGCGCGGGCCGAGGCCTCATTCGGGAAGAAGTCGATCTTGCGGATCGCTTCGAATCCACGGCCGTACCGGCGAGCCATGCGTAGGAGGCTTGCTTCGTCCGTTTCCGCCAACGTCGCACGGGCGCGGGAGAGTTCGGCCATCCAGTCGGCGTATTCGGGAGTCCGATCGAACAACGCGCGGTACTCGGCATCTTGCTGTGTGTCGGTGGCCTGCACGGAAAGCGTCCAGACCTTGCCATCCTCGCTGGTCGCGTCTGTGGCCAGGGCTTGCAACGGGTCTCGCAAGCCTGCGACGTCGGGCACGACATAGACGCCATCGCGTAATGCCGCCGCGCCCAACGCCTTGATGCCGCGCCAGAATCGCATGCGAGCGGTGGCGGCCGAGGTGGGCAGGCTGACAACCAGCACCACCCAGGGGGAAGCGAATTGAAGAGCAGTCATGCGCCCAGCTTAATGGGTCGTAGGCCCTGCTTCAATGCTGTAGAGATCTCTACAGCCCAATGGTCGCCGATTATGAAGTCAAGGCGCTGCCAATGGCCCCGCCGCCACATCCCAAGTCCGATCCCCCAAAAACCACCGCGCCGCATGCGGGCCGTGCAAAGTGTGGCGATTACCCGACACGCGGACCCAGTTGCCTTCGGGCAGGCCGAGGACGGGGGTGTCGGGGGAGAGGGTGGTGAACTCGGCCAGGCGTTGGTCGCGGGTTTCGCCGCGGAAGCCGGGGATCACGAGGTTGTAGTAGTGCGGGTTGAGCTGGAACGGGATCAGGCCGAGGGCGTCGAGGCCGCCCGGGTCTACCACGGGCATGTCGTTAGTTGTGCGGATGCTGGGCGTGGCGAGGTTGGAGCCGGCACTCCAGCCGATATAGCGCGCGGCGCCGGCGCGCACGCGGGCGGCCATCGGGGCCAGCAGCGCCTGCTGGCGCAGTACCTGGAGCAGGCGGAAGGTATTGCCGCCGCCCACCACGATCAGCGTGGCCGCGTTGACTGCCGCCAGCGGGTCCGCCTCGGCGTGCAGGCCGCGCACGGTGATGCCGATGGGCGCCAGCGCCTCGCGGACCTGTTCGGTGTAGGCGTCCCAGTCACGCGTGACGCCGGCGTAGGGGACGAACAGCGCGTCGGTACGGCCATCGGCCAGTTCCGTGATGGCCGCGTGCGCGTGCACGAGGTAGCCGTCGTCGGAGGTGGAATTGCTCAGCAGCAGGAGATCCATGTCGAAGCAGGTCGTCGTGTTCCGTTATGCGGAACCGCGATCCGGAAGTTGGGTAAGCCGACGATGGTACCCAAGGTGGCGGGCGCATGACAACCGCGCCCCGCTCATCTCCTGTTCATCTCCCTATATCTATTAGTGTGTCTTGCGGTTTCCGGGCCGGATCAGTCGATCAGCCGCCCGTTGGCGTCGAAGAACGGGTGCGCCGGGCCGTAGTCCCCGCTGGCGGCGAGGTGGGTCACCAGCCCGTGGGCCGGGTGCCACCAGTGCAGCAGGTAGCCGGGCGGCTCCATGCGGAAGCGGGAGGCGGCCTGCGGATCGAGGTCCAGCGCCACCTGGTGGGCCGGCCCCGGCGCGGTGATGGCGATGGTGCCGCCAAAGCGCCGCGTGATCTGGCGGTGCAGGTGGCCGCAGACCACGCGCTCCACCTGCGGGTGCCGGGCGATCAGGGCCTCCAGCGCGGCGGCGTTGTCGAGCCCCTGCTGGTCCATATGGCCGATGCCGGTGACAAAGGGCGGATGGTGCAGCATCAGCAGCGTCGGCTGGGCCGGCGCGGCGGCCAGCGTGGCATCGAGCCAGGCCAGTCCTTCGGGCGTCACCCGGCCGCCGGGCTGGCCGGGGACGGTGCAGTCGAAGCCGACCAGCCGCAGCGGGCCCGCCGCCATCGCATAGTGGATGGGCGCCTCGCCGTCGCCGTGGTCGAACAGGTAGGCGTGGTCGGGGAACACCTTGCGCAGCGTGGTGCGGTGGTCGTGGTTGCCGGGCAGCAGCCGCACCGGCATCGGCAGCCGTTGCAGGATGTCGCGCAGGAAGCGGTATTCGTCTTCGCTGCCGAAGTCGACCAGATCGCCGGTAATGATGACCATATCGGGGATTTGCGGGGCCGCCAGCAGGGTGTCGATGGCCTGATGGAGCGCGCCGGCCGTATCGACCCGCCGGTAGGACAGCTTGCCGCCGGCCTTGATATGGAGGTCGCTCAGTTGCGCGACGAGATAGGGGGAAGGAGCGGTCATGCAGCGTCGGGAAGGGTGATCAGGTGGGCGGTGTCGATGCGCAGGCCGACGCGCGCGCCAGCCGGCCAGCCGTCGCGGCGCGCGGTATCGACAATCAGCGGCGTGGCGGCGCCCACGTCCACCAGCAGGCGTGTGTGGTTGCCGAGGAACAGCGCGGTGACCACGGTGCCTTCCACATGGGCGCGATCGGCGCTATCAGCGTGCACCAGCGCCACGTCCTCGGGCCGGAACATCAGCCGCGCGGCTGGCGTCGCGGGGGCGTCGCTGGGCGGCCCCATCGGCACGCTGCCGCCTGGCACGCGCCACAGGCCGGCTTCGGCCTGCGCGGGCAGGTGGTTCATGGTGCCGATGAAGTCCGCCACGAAGGCGTTGGCCGGCGCGCGGTAGATCTCCTGCGGCGTGCCGGACTGGGCGATGCGGCCGCGGTCCATGACGATGATGCGGTCGCCCAGCGCCATCGCCTCGGCCTGGTCGTGGGTGACGTAGACCGCGGTGATATGGAGGCTGCGCAGCAGCTGGTTGATGTCCGCGCGCAGGGCGTCGCGCAGCTTGGCGTCCAGCGCGGTCAGCGGTTCATCGAGCAGCAGCACGCGCGGCTGCACGGCGATGGCGCGCGCCAGGGCCACGCGCTGCCGCTGGCCGCCGGAGAGCTGGTCCACGCGGCGGTCGGCGAACGGCTCGAGGTGCATCATCGATAACATATCGCCGACGCGCCGGCGCTGCGTGGCACCATCCACGCGCCGCACGCGCAGGCCATAGCCGATGTTCTCGGCCACGGTCATGTTGGGGAACAGCGCGTAGTTCTGGAACACCATGCCCACGCCGCGCTGCTCGATCGGCTGGTCGGTCACGCGGGTCTCGCCAAACCAGACCTCGCCACCCGCGTCCGGCTGCTCCAGCCCGGCGATGATGCGCAGCGTGGTGGTCTTGCCGCAGCCGGACGGCCCCAACAGCACCACGGTCTCGGCGGCCCCGATGTCGAGGTCAAGCGGTTGCAGGGCCAGCGTGCCATCCGCGAAGGTCTTGGCGCACTGGCGCAGGCGAATCGGGGTGGGCTCATGCATGGCGGGTCTCGGCGGAGGCGGTTACGGGCGTGGCGGCGGGGAGTGGGGCGGTGGCCGGCTCGGCAGGTTCTGATACATGGCGCCGCGCGCGGGCGCCCATGGCGCTGAACGCCTGCATCGCTACCAGCAGCGGAATGATCATCACGAAGAAGACGATGGTGTAGGCGGAGCCGATCTCCAGCCGCATCGACGCATAGCTGTCTGCCAGCCCCACCGGCAGGGTTTGCGTGGTGGGCGTGTGCAGCATCCAGGTCAGGTTGAACTCGCCCACGGACAGCGTGACCACCATCAGCGCCCCGGCCAGGATGCCCTGCCGGCAGTTCGGCAGCACCACGGTGAAGAAGCGCTGCAGCCGCGTGGCGCCCAGGCTGGCGGCGGCGTCTTCCAGTGTGCGGATGTCGATGGCGGACAGGATGGCCAGCACTGCCCGCACCATGAACGGCAGCGTGAACAGCACGTGGCCGATCAGGATGAACACCCAGCTCGTGCGCAGCGCCTGCCAGCCGCCATAGAGCAGGATCAGCCCCAGCGCGGTGGCCAGCCCCGGCACGGCCACGGGCAGCATCAGCAGTTCCTCGATCAGCCGCGTCACGCGGTTGCGGCGCAGCGCCATGTAGTAGGCGGCAGGCACGCCAATCACCAGCGTGCAGGCGAGGCAGGCGAGCGCAATGCCGAGCGAGAGGAAGATGGTGTTGCGATAGAGCGCCCAGACCTCCAGCAGCCAGCGCGTGGTGAGCCCGCTGGAGAGGCCCACGAAGATGTTGTTGGTCAGCCCGGCCAGCACGGACAGCACCACCGGCACGGTCATGAACAGGCAGACGGCCAGCGTGAGCGCCAGTTGCAGCCAGTAGCCGGCGCGGCGGCGCGGTGCGGTCATCGGCGGCTTCTTCATGGCTTTTTTCGCGGTACTCATGCGGTGGCGGCGACGGCGTCGCCCGAGATCCAGCGCGCCACAGCCAGCAGGGCCCAAGTGACCGCGCCGAGCAGCAGCGAGAGCGCAGCGGCCATGCCGAAGTTGGCGTAGTTGGTGAACTCGTTGTAGATGGTCAGCGGCAAGACGTCGAGCTGCGTGGCGAGCGTGAAGGCCGTGCCGAAGGCGCCCATGCTGGTGGCGAAGCAGATCGCCCCGCTGGACAGCATGGCCGGCATCAGCGCGGGCAGCATGACATCCCGCACCACGCGCCACGGGCTGGCGCCGAGCGAGCGCGCGGCTTCCTCGAGCGAGGGGTCGAGCTTCTCCACGGCGGCCATCACGGTCAGGATCACGCGCGGAATCGAGAAATACAGGTAGCCGACGAACAGCCCGGCCAGCCCGTAGGCGAAGGTCCAGCGCTCGCCGACGAGCGCGTCGCCGACCATCGCCAGCAGGCCGTTGCGCCCGCCGAGCATGATGACCATGAAGCCGATCACCACGCCGGGAAAGGCCAGCGGAAAGGTGAGGATGGCCACCAGCACGGGTTTGCCGGGTACGGGGTGGCGCTGGAGGAAGGTGCCGGCGATGCCGGCAATCACCAGCGTGGCCAGCGTGACGGCGGCGGAGAGCGCCACCGTCACCAGCAGGCTATGCAGGTAGCGCGCGCTGGTCAGCACGGTCCAGTAGACGCCCGCGCCCTGCTTGCCGGTGACGCTGACCTCGATCAGGCGCGCCATCGGCAGGCAGAAGAACGCCAGGAAGACCACCAGCGCGGGCAGGGCGAACAGGAACAGCGGGAGAGATCGCTTGGTCATGGCAGTGACGGGGGCGGATTGGTCCAAGATTGGTGTTCTCCCCTCTCCCGCGAGCGGGAGAGGGGAGAACACACGCGGCAAGCTGCAAATGCTTACCGTACTTCCTTCATGTACTGCTCGCTGAACACCTTCTGCGCGGCGGCCATCTTGCCGAAATCGACCGGCTTGGCGCGGGCGTAGTCGGCGGCCGGCAGGAAGCGCGCTTCCACGTCCTTCGGCATCGGCACGTTACGCACCGGGCGCAGGTAGGCGTTGGCCCACAGCGCCTGGCCGGCGTCCGACAGCACGAAGTCCAGCACCTTGCGGCCCTCGGCCGGGTGGGGCGCGTTGTTGACCAGGCTCATCACGTACGGCACCACCAGCGAGCCTTCCTTCGGAATCACGAAGGCCACGTTGGCGCGGTCCTTGTAGCGGGCGCGGTAGGCGTTGAAGTCGTAGTCGAGCAGGATCGGGATTTCGCCGGACAGCACGCGGGCGTAGGCGGTCTGCTTCGGCACGATCGGCTGGTTCTTCTGCAGGTCCTTGAAGAACTTGTAGGCCGGCGCGAAGTTGTCCAGCGAGCCGCCGAGGGCCTGGTTCACGGCCACGGCACCCACATAGCCGACGAAGGCGCTGGACGGGTCCAGGTAGCCGATCAGCCCCTTGTACTCCGGCTTGAGCAGGTCGGCCCACGACTGCGGCACGGGCTTGCCGCGCAGCGCATCGACGTTGACCATGAAGCCCAGCGTGCCCGAGTGGATGGCGAACCAGTTGCCCTGCGGGTCTTTCAGGCCCTCGGGGATGTCGGCCCAGTGGGCCGGCTTGTACGGCTGGGTCACGCCGTCGGCCTTGGCCTGGATGCCGAAGGTCACGCCGAGGTAGGTCACGTCCGCCACCGGGCTGGCGCGCTCTGCCACCAGCTGCGCGAGCGCCTGGCCCGAGTTCTTGTTGTCGAGCGGCACCGTCACGCCGGTCTTTTCCTTGATGGCGCGGATCTGCGCGGCCCAGTCGGCCCATTCGGGCGGGCAGTTGTAGCAGATGGCGGTCTGCGCGGCCGCGCCCTGGCTGAAGGCGACGCCGAAGGCGGTGGCCGCCACGGCAGTGGCCAGCCAGCGCAGCGGGCGGCGCCAGGAAAATTGCGTTGTCATGTCAGGCTCCCGGGTTTGAGATCGATTGGATAAGGACAGCAGGGCGGCAGGCGAAACGGTCAGTCAGGCGATCGGTCAGGATGCAGGCGGCGCGGCCACGGTGCCGGCCACGCGCAGCGCGTGGGGCAGCAGGGTCACGCTCGGGGCGGAGGCGGACAGCGCCTCCGGACGCGTGCCGGCGTGCAGGCGCTTGAGCAGCAGGCGCACGGCGGTGGCGCCGATGTCGGTATTGGGCTGCACCACGGTGGCCAGCGGCGGCTCCACCAGTGCGCCGAGCGCGATGCCGTCGTAGCCGAGCACGGAGACGTCGCGCGGCACGCGCAGGCCCAGGCGCTTGAGATCCGAAATCACGCCGATCGCCAGCAGGTCGTTGGTGCAGAAGAACGCGGTGGGCGCGGTGGCGCCGCCCATCAGCGTGCCAATCCGCTCGCTATGGCTGGCGGTATGGGAGGGCAGGTTCACGGGCGGCAGCGGCGGCAGGCCATGGGCGCGCATCGCATCCTCATAGCCGGCAAACCGTTGGCGGGCGCGGTCGGACGCCATGAACGCGCCCGACACCACCGCGATACGCCGATGGCCCGCAGCGATCAGCGCGTTCACACCCTCGCAGGCGCTGGTGCGGTTGTCCACGGAGACCGAGTGCCGCTGGCCGGCCGGGCTGGCCTGGTTGTAGGCCAGCACGTAGGGCACGCCTTCACTGTCGAGCTGGTCGAGCACGGCGCTCTGCGCGGCGTCCGAGACGGTCAGCACCATGCCGTCCACGCGGTGGCGCAGCAAATATTCCACACGTTCGCGCTCGCGGGCGGAGTCGTAGCCGCTGGTCACCAGCATCAGCGAATAGCCGGTGGCCAGCGAGACTTCCTCGATCCCGGCCCAGCATTCGGCGAACACCGCGTTCTCCAGCGTGGGCAGCATCACGCCCAGGATGCGCGTCTGCTGCGAGCGCAGTTTGGCGCCGAGCAGGTTGGGCCGGAAGGCCAGCCGGCGCGCGGCCTCGTGCACGCGCTGGGCGGTGGTCTCCCGCACCAGCTGCGGATGGCTGAACACGCGCGAGGCCGTGGCCAACGAGACTTCGGCGGCCAGCGCCACGTCCGCCAGCGTCACGCCATTGCCGCGTTCGCCTTCGGTATCGGCAGACAGCAAAACGGAACGGCGGGCGTTGGGCATGGGCAGGTTCGGCGGGTAGTCGGCGAGCAATGAAAACGTTTTCATTGAAGCGCCAAAAAATCAGGCGTCAAGGTATTCCGTCGCTGCGGTGCCGCATTTGCGGCAGGCCCGGCGGGCTTGCGCCTGTTGAATCGGGGTGGATTCTCCGGCCGTTTCATGACGCCGCCATGACAGCACCCATGCGCCTTTCGTCACAAAATTGCCACACAAGATCGGGAATATGCCGGACCGGGCGCATGGACCGCCGCCTTGTCGCGGGTACGGCACCGGTGTGACGCAAAGTGCACGCTGCATGGCATCCCCCCTGCAAGTGGGGGATCAAGTTGCGTCTTGGGCGCGCCGTTAGCCAACAGTGGGAGTGGCTTTTGCCCACAGCACGATCCACAGCCAGTTTGAGTGCAAGCCCTTGTCGCGACCTCTGACGCCTACTATTGCCGATTGCCTCGAACACCAACGCCTGCGGCCTGTCTTCCAGCCGATCGGGTCGCTCGCCAATGGCGAGATCATTGGCTACGAGGCCCTGATCCGCGGTCCCGCCGGGACGCCGCTGGAGAGCCCTGTTGCGCTGTTCGCTGAAGCGGCGCGTCTGGGTTGTCTGGTGCGGCTCGAGCGGCTGGCGTCACGCATCTGTATTGCCGCGTTCATGCGCGCCGGGCTCCCCGGCAAGCTCTTCATCAACTACAGCGCGGATTCGATTCGCGAGGTGGACAGCCATCGCGACGAAGTGCGCGCCTTCCTGAAAACCCACGGCATTACTTCGGACCGCATCGTCATCGAACTGACCGAGCAGGCCCCGCTGGGCTCGCTGGATAGCCTGTCGCGGGCGGTGGAGTCCATCCGTGGGCGCGGCGCCCAGTTCGCGCTGGACGACTACGGCACCGGCCACGCCAGCCTGGGGCAGTGGATCGCCCTGAAACCTGATTACGTGAAGATCGCCCGCGTGGTGGTGGATGGCGTGGCGACGTCGCCGTTCCAGCTGGAGGCGCTGCGCGCCATACGCCGGCTGGCCGATAGCAGCGGCACGGCGCTGGTGGCAGAGGGTATCGAGCAGGAAGCGGATCTGCGCATCTGCCGCGACCTTGGCATCGACTACGCGCAGGGCTACCTGCTGGCACGGCCCACGGCCGAGCCGCCGCTGACGATTTCGGAAGACGCCTTGCGCGTGATCCGTTCCGGCCCGGTGGAGGTGTTGCCGGGCGACAAGGTGTCCGAGCCGGGCACCGACCCAGCCATGCGCCTGCGGTCCGGCGAGTAAGCCCGGCCGTCCTTAGCGGACGGGCGCCGGCGCCATCGACGGGCCCGCAGGGAGCGGGGAGGGTGCGCTGGGTCCGATCGGCGCGCCTGGCGCAGAAGCCATCACCGGTTCTGGCTCCGATGCCGGGATGACCTCGACGACTTCATTGGCATCGAGCGCCATGCCGGGCTCGGCGGCTTCCCCGTGCTCGGTATTTGCCCCGCCTGCCTGACTGTTCCCAGCCATCGCCGCAGAGGCACCAGTTCCCCCCGAACCTCCCGAACCTCCGGATGGCATGGCCTCCGCCTCCGTGGCCGGCAGTACCGGCCGGCGCGGCGACGGGCGCGGGGTGGCCGGCGCCTGATCAGACTTGTTCGAAGCGAACAGCCGCTGGAACCAGCCACGCACCTGCCCCGTGATCGACGTGTACCAGGTCTTCTCGTCCGCCTCCGCAAACCGCGCGCGGCCGTCGATGACCCGCGTGCGTAGCGCGCGCTGGTAGAAATCGCCGACGATGGGCAGCGCGCTATGGGCGCCCTGGCCCCAGTAGTCGCTACGCAGCGTCACGCGGCTGTCGTTGAAGCCCACCCAGGCGCCCGCCACCAATTGCGGGTGCATCAGGATGAACCAGCCGTCGGCGTTGTCCTGCGTGGTGCCGGTCTTGCCGGCCACGTCGGCGCGGATGCCGTAGCGGCTGCGGATGGCGGTGCCGGTGCCGCGGTCGATCACATCGCGCATCACATCGACCAGCGTCTCGGTGGCCGTGGCCGACAGCGCACGCTCGGGTGACGGCTCGCGGAACTGCGCCAGCACATTGCCTTCGCGGTCCTCGATGCGCGTGACCATGGTCGGCGCGATGTACAGGCCGCCGTTGGCGATGGTGCCGTAGGCCGACACCATCTCCTTGAGTGTGACCGGGCTGGTGCCCAGCGCCAGCGACGGTACGGCATCGAGCTTGCTCTCGCGCACGCCCATGGCCCGCGCCAGCCGCGCCACGCGGTCTGGCCCCACGGCCTGCACCAGTTGCGCGGTGATGGTGTTCTTCGAATAGACCAGCCCGTCGCGCAGGCTCAGGGCGCGGCCCGTGGCGGGGGACTCGTCGGTCGGGCGCCAGATCTCGCCGCCGGCCAGTTGCATTTCCACCGGGTTGTCGAACAGCGTTTCCTCGGGGGCGTGGCCGTGCGCGAAGGCTTCGCCATAGACGAAGGGCTTGAACGTGGAGCCCGGCTGGCGGCGCGCCTGGGCCACGTGGTCAAAGGCATCGACCGTGAAGTCCCGGCTGCCGACCCAGGCGCGGATGGCGCCCGTGGACGGGTCCAGCGCCATGAAGCCGGCCTGCACGCGCGTCTTCTGCTGGCGCAGCGCCTGCATGAACGCGCGGTCGGCGAAGAGACGCTTGAGCGCGTCCTCCTCGCTCTGGCCGCTGGCGACGGCGTTGCGGAACTCGGGCGTCTCCCGCACGAAGGCCTGCACCAGCGCCCGGCTTTCCGCCCAGCCCGCGCGCGGCGCCCAGGCCGCGTTGGCAATCGACTGAAGCTGGTTGCCCTGGCGCGTGACCGCCTGGTTGGCCATGGCCTGGAGGCGCGAATCGATGGTCGTACGGACGACCAGCCCATCGGTATAGAGGTTGTAGTCGTTGCGATCGGCCCAGCCGATCAGCCATTTGCGTAGCTGCTGGGCGAAGTGGGCGGCCGGGCCGGGGGCCTCGGTCTGGCGCTCGAAGTCGATCCGCAATGGCCGTTTCCTGAGCGTCTCGAAGCGGCCGGCGTCGAGCTTGCCGCGCTTGACCATCTGCGCCAGCACGATGTTGCGCCGCTCCAGCGCGCGCTCGGGGTTCAGCACCGGGTTGTAGTAGCTGTTGCCCTTGAGCATGCCGATCAGCGTGGCGGCTTCCAGCACGTCGAGCTTGTCGGCGGATTTGTCGAAATAGGTGCGCGCGGCCATCTCGATGCCGAACGCGTTGTACAGGAAGGGCACCGTATTGAGATACGTCTCAAGGATCTCGTCCTTGGAATACAGCGCCTCGATCTTGAACGCGGTGATCGCTTCCTTGAGCTTGCGCGTCATGGTGGGCGCGCGGCCGATGTCCTCGGGATAGCGGTTGCGGGCCAGCTGCTGCGTGATGGTGGAGCCGCCCTGGCGGTCGCCCGAGAAGGTGTGGAACGCGGCGGAGGCGGTGCGGCGCCAGTCCAGCCCGTGGTGCTGGTAGAAGCGGTGGTCCTCGGTGGCGATCAGCGCATCGATGACATTGGGGGAGATGTCCTTGAGCCCGACCCAGTCGCGGTTGGCCCAGCGGTAGACGGCCAGTTCCTTGCCATCGGCGGAGAGTACCTGCGCTGGCTGTTCGGACTTGGCCTTGCGGATGTCGCTGATGCCCGGCGTGAACGGAATCAGGACCAGCAGATAAAGCAGGAACAGCGCCGGGATGGCCGCGAGGCCCAGCAGGACTTCGCGCCGGGTGGGCCGGCGCAGCCGCTGGATTGCCGGTTGCAAGACCGGCAGCCACCGCGATTGCAGGTGGGTGCGCAGTCGAGCCAGCGGAGCGGCAAGCCTTGGCTTGACAGGTCTTCTGATGGGGTCCAGGGGCATGACGCAGACATGTTGCGTCCGCATCACATCCGGTCCGCTCACACGCCAATCTCGAAAGGTGTGAATCCTACCAAAACCCGGGTCGGGAAAACCCGGATTTTGCATGTTTTGCGTGCGCGTATCCCCCGGTAGTGGGGTGTTGCAGTAATGCCTACGACACATTCATTTCATATTGGGTTGTAACAATCCGCCTCGCCCCCCAAAGACCCGCACGGGCATCTGGTCCAGCAAGGCGCCGCCGCGCGCGCGCCGCGACCGGAACGGGGAAGCATCTCAATGTCTTAACAAAACGAGAAACCACAGTGAAGAAAGCTCTATTTGCCCTGGCGGCAGCCGCTACCTGCGCAACGTCCGGCGCAGCCCTCGCCCAGTCCGCATCCAACGTCACGCTGTATGGCATCGTCGACGCCGGCGTAGAAGTGGCGACCCACGTGCCGGGCGGCAATGGTCAGACGGCCGTGCGCATGAACTCGGGCAACCTGTCCGGCTCGCGTTGGGGCCTGCGTGGCGTGGAAGACCTCGGTGGCGGCCTGAAGGGCATCTTCACCCTGGAATCGGGCTTCGATATTGACACCGGCGTGTCCGGCCAGGGCAACCGCCTGTTCGGTCGCCAGGCTTTCGTCGGCCTGCAAGGCAGCTTCGGCGCCGTGACCCTGGGTCGCCAGCAGAACTCGCTGTACGACCTGTTCGGTGCCTATGACCCGATGGGCGTGGGCCCGCGCTACTCGCTGAACAGCGTCGATTCGGGCTTCAACGGCCGCGCCGACAACGCCCTGAAGTACACCGGCAAGTTCGGCGGCCTGACCGCCACGGCCTTCTACAGCACGGGCCGTGACGCCGTGGCTGGCTCGCCGGGCGAACTGCCGGGCGACTACAAGGCTGGCCGCAACGTGGGCGCAGGCGTGGCCTACACCGCCGGCGGCTTCTCGATCGGCACGGCGTATGACCAGTACCAGGGCGCCACGTCGGCTACGTCCGACCGCGCTGCCAAGCGCCTGGCCGTGGGCTCGTCGTACGACTTCGGCGTGGCCAAGGTGTTTGCCGGCTACCGCTGGATGCGCGATGACGGCATCGCTACCGCAGCCACGGCAGCGACCCGCAGCAACGTCTACTGGCTCGGCGGCCTGTACCGCGTGACGCCGGCCCTGTCGCTGACCGGCGCCGCGTACTACACCGATGCCAACGACAGCGGCAACGATCCGTGGATGTTTGTCCTGTCGGCCGACTACTCGTTCTCGAAGCGTACGGACGCTTACCTGAACGTTGGCTACGTGCGCAACAAGGGCACGTCCAACCTGGGCCTGAGCGGTGTTGGCACGGCTGTGGCCGGCCAGAACCAGACCGGCGCAGTCGTCGGCGTGCGTCATCGCTTCTAAGCACCACGCTTGAGCGAGAGCCGGCAGGCGAGGCCTTTCCCCTCGTCCTGCCGGAAAGCACAACGCCCCTTACCCGGCTTGGCGGGAAGGGGCGTTCTGCTTTTTGTGTTCGGTATTGGGGGCGGCGCGGAAATGGATCAGATGGGACGGGCGTGGCTCGCGTCCTCGGCGCGCAGGCGCTCCAGCGCCTTGGTCAACATCGCACCCTCTTCGGCTTCAGCGGTGTGGCACAGCGTGTTGATGGCCTGATGCAACTGCGTCTTGTCGTGCGGCGACAGCATGTCGGCGGCTTCCATGGCCTCCAGCTCCTTGCCAACGCGCTTGGCAAGCTTACGCACGAATTCCGGGTCGAGCTGCCCCTGGCTGGCACCATGGGCAAGGTGATAGACGAGGGCAGCTAGGCCCTCTGGTGTCGTTTCCGTCACGGCAATGGGATGGCGTTTCATGGCAACTCCGAGTTAAGGGCCGTTTCATTCTAACGATGGATCAGGTCGCGTAGTTTTCGAAATTTGTGTCAGCAGAGGCTGGATGTGCGTGATGCTGCCCCACTGCGACTTATTACGGAAATATTGCGTGCGCAGAATGTCATCTTGTCGCGTCCGCTGTATATATCGCACTGAATAATGCGACCGGAGGGGTTGCCACGGGCCCGACAAAACACCGCCTGACCGATATCCACGACAAGCCATAGAGCTACGGGATGGGTCGGGTGGATTGCCAAGCAAGCGGGGAATCGGAGCCGTCCTAAGGACGGCTCTATTTGTTTGTGCGCCGGCACATTTCCATTGCAGTCCCACGACGATTCGGAAGCCGCGGCGGGAAACTCCCCGCACGCCGCGCGAATTCAGAGAACTGCTATAGACCGCCTCAATCGCGTCACGTGATGCTGTGTGCTCTTACCATGAATGGAAGAGGACATGATGCGAAACGACAAGCGGCACATGCTGGATGGGGCGAGCCGCACCGGCACTGGTGGCTGGCTGATCGCCACCAGCGATTCTACAAACATGGGCAAACGCCTTGGCCTGGAAGGGGACCACGCCACGTGCCCCGCCTGCAAGGTCGGCGGCCCGGTCTACAACGACTGCGATCCACGCTGGACCGACATGGGGAAATCCGTGCTGGTGGAAGGCGCGCGCGTGTATTGCCAATGCAAGGAAAAGCCGCGGGTGTTTGCATCGCAGTTCACGATGTCCACGGAGGTTGTCAGCGGCAATGTGAAGGGCGCGGCGGCGGGCGCCGATTCGAAAATGCCGTACACCCATAACAATTTGGCGGGCCGTACAACCACGCCTGACGCAGCGAGTCTTGCCGCGTACGAGGCGGATCCGACGATGATTTGTCCCAATATGACCAACGCGGAATTCTATGCGGCGGTCATGCGGGTACGGGATATTGCCGTCGCACACATGGAGGCGCGTTTGATGGAACTGGCGCGCTGGAGCGAGTCGGATAAGGATAAGGTACGCATCTGGTTTGCGAATGCCACGCCGGACATTCGCAAACGCTTGCGTGAGGGAATCACGAGAATTCGGAAAATCTCTCTATCGCTTACCGAGAAAAATTTCGAGCGCTTTAGTGAGGAAGCGGTGCGGCGCGTTGGCTGTGTGCCCGCCGCCGGGAAAGGCGCTGAACCGGCATGGGCGAGCGTCTGTAAGCCCGATAAGACGTTTGCGATATTCATTGGCACCACGTTTTGTTATTTGCATGAGGAAAAGAGGAATTATCAAGGAATAATCGAAAATGTCAGCAGTATGACCACGGTTTTTATTCATGAGGTTTCCCATTTTCCCGCTGCAATGGACACGGTAGATCGCTATTCTGGCATCAAGGCGGCCCGGCTGCTGGCGAAGCTCCGCAATAGATTCGTCATTGAAAATGCCGATAACATCGCTGCATATGTCGCCGACGTTCCGAACTGGTAATGGAGGGGGACGATGAAATCCTTGAGTCGCCTTACAGTTGCATTAATTCTCGCCGCCATAACATTTAATGCCGGCGCCTGCCATATGCTCGAAGTGGAGCACACCGTGTACTTCGAAAATGGCGCTACAGCTGTGGGAGTCCACCAGATCAAGAAATTTGCCGAATGGCGAGTTGGCACCCGCAAGAAATTCTATTCTGGCTTCGATGTCTACCTTTTGGGATTCGAAGGGCGCGGCATTACCGGTGAAATGGCGAAGAAGCGGATCTCAGAGGTTCAGAGGCTGTTATTGAACTCCGGCCTGCCTCAGGATGCGCTGAAAGAGGTGGAAATACGGCCGTGGTATACCGCATCAATAACCGATGGGCCAGATGTGGTGCGTATCGACGCCCTTGCTCACTGCCCCAACTACTGTTGCAGCCTCGAACCACTCCCCGACAACGTCGTCCGCTGATTCAATCCAACACGACAAACAGAGCCATCTCCCGACGGCTCTTCGAGCGGTTCAGCCGAGAAAATCTGGTGGCCGTCGGCTATGTTCCCGCACGGCTCCGGAGACCACAAATGGAAACCCTGACGTGCCTCGCAGTGATCGCAACGTTCACGCTCACAAGCTTTGGTTCCCACACCTGCAGTCTGTCGGCAGCCACGCACGAAGTGAAGTTTCTTCCCGGTTCGACGACGCTCTCGACCACGGAGGTCAAGCGGTTTGCGGATTGGCGGATCCAGACGCGAAAGTATTTTCCCTCGGGGTTCGACGCAATAATAATCGTCGCGTGGGAGGGCTATGGGGTTACCCGTAAAACGGCCGAAACGAGAGTGGAACACGTGCAGCGACTGCTGAAGAACTCGGGTATGCCGGATAGCGCGTTGGCTGAACCTCCGCAGATCCGCCACACGGACATGAGGGGAGCCGACGACCAAATGCTCCACACAGTCGAGATTGCTGTCGCGGCACGGTGCCCCAATTACTGCTGTCCAGCTTCCGACCATATCGCCAGATAATCCACGCTAGTTGACAAACAGAGCCGTCTCCCGACGGCTCTGTTTTCATTTCCAGCCCGCTACGGCAAACAAGGCGCCGCCATCGCCGCCCCCTGCCGCAGGGCCTTGTTGGTGTCTGAGTCGTCCGCCCCCAGCGTGTTGTCGGTGAACTTGCAGCCGTAGTTGGCGTTGGCCACCACCGATGGCGTCAGCACGTCGTCGCCGGTGGGAGGGGTGCCGGTTTGCTCCCAGGCCACCATGTCGTCGAACGCGCGCACTTGCTCGGCCACGGTGAAATCGCAGTGGCTGATGCCCCGGATCGCACGCTGGACCAGCCATTTCGCCGTGCCGTTGGTGTCCGCGCGGCGCTTGTAGATCTGCTCCATGCTGAAGGGCACGTACATGTCGCCCAGCGTGTGCAGCGTCAGCACCGGCACGCTGATCTGCGCGGCCGTTTTCGGGATCCAGCGCAGGCCGTCGCGGCGCAGGCGGTTGGCGTCGGCCACCGGCTTCACGCGGAAGATCGAGGTGTTGATCGCCTGCTCCTCGGGCGTCAGCGCCGCGTCGTCATCCATCTGGAAGGTCAGGCCGGTGGTGTCCACCACGTTCTGCGTCAGCACGCCGTTGACCGTGCCATCCTGGCCGAAGGTGCTCCAGACCGCGTCCTGCAGGCTCTTGGAGGCGGGGCTGCCGCTGAAGCCGATGGCGAACATCGGCCGCTCGCCGCCGGTCAGGTTCTTGACGATCTGGCGGAGTTTCTCGCCCTGGCCCGTGTTGGTGACCGGGTAGGTGGTGAACAGCGCCGCCTGCACCGAGGTCACGATCTGCGCCCAGTTGCTCACGGGCCAGGACGTGGCCGGCACGTTGGCCAGCAGTTGGGCGGCGGTCTGGTAGCCGCCGAAGTAGTTGAACAGCTCGGTGTCGCCCACCACGCCGCACATCGGCACCGCGCCGTGGTACGTGACCTTGTGGTTGGCCGTGGCGATCGTCTCGGCTTCCACGGCCGCCGCGCTGACATGGCCGCCCATCGAATGGCCGATGATGTACACGCGCGTCGGCGCGGCCAGCGTGCGGCCGTTCTGTTTGGCGATGTTGACGAAGGCCAGCGCGAGCGCGTTCGTGTCTTCCACACCGGCCCGCACGTCATAGTAATTCGTTGAATAACTGGACGCGGCCCAGGCATAGCCGGCTTCCAGCAGGTGACGGCGGATGCTTGGCGGATTGACGTCGAGCGCGTTGCCGGTGCCGGCGTAGCCATGCGCATACATCACGAGCTTGCCGTTCCAGGCCGCAGGTACCTCGACCATGTAGCCGGCCTTGCCGAGCACGCCGGACCAGCGGTCGGCGGCGGGTGCGCCCGCCATCGGCGTGAATTTCTGCGTCACGGCGGCGGTGTCGATGGTGAACGTGCGGGTGTCCTGCGGTCGCGCGTCCTCGGGCTGCACGGTGGGCGGCGGGGTTTCGGCGACAGGCGGAGCAGGTGGTGGATCGTCACTACCGCCGCATCCCGACAAGAGGAGGCCGGCCACGACGAACAGGGCTGCCTGCGAAACAGCTCGATGCATGATGTCTCCTTGGAATTCGTTTTTATTCGATAGGTGAAGCCGCGTCACTGTAGCGCTGGCGCACGCGGCATCCAACATCTCAAACGGGTGTAAGAAATGGTGCGGCGCATCGATTGATGCAATGCATCAGGGTCATTGAACATCACAATTGGCGCCGTGGCAGGCGGGCCAAATAAGATGGCGCGGCGCCCCCTCACTTGCCTGTTTTCAGGCATTTCCGAGGACCCACAAAATGGCTCGATTCAGACGATTCGCACTCAGACCCGTCGCTTACGGCCTTGCTGCCCTGTTTTCCCTCTCCGCCGGTGCCCAGACCATGACGCGCGACAACGGCGCGCCCATCGGCGACAACCAGAACTCCCAGACCGCCGGCCCGAACGGTCCCACGCTGCTGCAGGACGTCCACCTGATCGAGAAGCTCCAGCGCTTCCATCGGGAGCGGATTCCCGAGCGCGTGGTGCACGCACGCGGCACTGCAGCACAGGGAGAATTTGTGTCCGAAGGCGATTTTTCGGACCTGACTACCGCCAAGGTGTTCGCCGGGGCTGGCAAGCGCACGCCGGTCACGGTGCGGTTCTCGACGGTGATCCACGGCAAGGGATCGCCCGAGACCGTGCGCGATCCGCGCGGCTTCGCCACCAAGTTCTACACGGACGAGGGCAACTGGGACCTGGTGGGCAACCACACGCCCATCTTCTTTATCCGTGACGCGATCAAGTTCCCGGACATGGTTCACTCGCTGAAGCCGTCGCCCGTGACCAACCTGCAGGACCCGAACCGTTTCTTCGACTTCTTCAGCAGCGTGCCGGAGAGCACCCATATGCTGACGCAGCTCTATTCGGACCTCGGCATCCCGGCGTCGTACCGGATGATGCAGGGCAACAGCGTGCACGCGTACAAGCTGATCAACGCCAAGGGCGAGGTGCACTACGCCAAGTTCCAGTGGCGTCCGCGCCAGGGCGAGAAATATCTCACCCGGGCAGAGGCCGCGAAGATCCAGGGCGCCGACTTCAACAACCTCACCAGCGATCTGTTCGGCGCCATCCAGCGGGGCGATTTCCCGAAATGGGACTTCTACGTGCAGCTGATGAAGCCCGAGGATCTCGGCAAATATCGATTCGATCCACTTGATTCGACCAAGGTCTGGCCCGACGTGCCGTTCCGCAAGCTCGGCACCATGACGCTGAATACCGTGCCGGAGAATTTCTTCGAGACCTCGGAGATGTCGGCCTTCGCGCCGTCGAACCTTGTGCCGGGCATTGAGCCGTCCGAAGACCGCATGCTGCAGGGCCGGCTGTTCTCGTACTACGACGCGCAGACGTACCGGCTCGGCGCCAACAAGCAGAAGCTGCCGGTCAACCGTCCGCGCGTGGCGGTCCGCAACTACAACAGCGACGGGCATGGCGATATCGGCGGCACGACGGGCGATATCAACTACCAGCCGTCGCGGATGGCCGGGGCGTATTCCGACAATCCGCACTATCGCTTTGCACGCACGCCGCTGGCGGGCACGACCCAGCAGGCGCCGATCGCTCGCACGGACAACTTCACGCAAGCCGGCGACTACTATCGCAAGTTGTCCAAATCGGGGCAGGAGAACCTGATCGGCAACCTGGCGGCCGACCTCGGCGTGGTGAAGCATGCGGAAGTGAAGCAGATCATGCTGAGCCACTTCTACAAGGCCGATGCCGACTATGGCCAGCGGCTGACCAAGGCGGTCAGCGGCGATCTTGCCGATGTGCAACGACGCGCCGCGCTGCTGAAGGACTGATGGCGTGACGCCACGCCGTTAGGAGAACGGCGGGCGGCGGCCCCGCTAGCTGTCTCAGGGCGCCTCCGGGGCCGCCGCCGCAATCTCGCGCACCTGCCGCATCACCCCTTCGGCAAACAGCACCGGCCCGCGCACCGGCACGCCGGCCGTGCGCAGGGCGTGCGCGGTCCACGTATTGCAGGTGTAGAAGCCCGCGTAGGTGGCCGTGGCCGCGAAATACAGGCCGCCTTCGTAGGGACCATCCCCGAGGCCGATGGGCTTGTCCGACGCGTCCGTCTGCACCGCATCGCCAAGAAACTCGCGCAATTGCGAGATGCCGGCTTCGTCGAGCGCGAGCCGCACCACGTTACCGGCGCCGTAGGCCGCCGCTGGGGTATCCCGCAGGATCGTCAGCAGGATGGCGCCTTCTCCGGGGAACAGCGCCGAGATCAGCGTCATCGGGCCGCGCTCGCGGCTCAGCAGGTATTGACGATCCCCAAATCCAAAACAAAGAAAACGCGAGCCGGCGTAGCCCACGGTCAGCCGCAGCAGACGCGCATCGGCGTCCTCGGTGCGGATGCAGAGTTCGGTGTGCCAGTCGCCTTCCACGACGTCGATGGTGGTGACCGGCGTGACCGGGGCGGCAGCAGGCGTGGCGTTGCAGCCTGCCAGCGTGGCGGCCATTGCGCTGCCGACGAGCCACCGCCACGCGCGCATCACGATGGCGCCACTGTCCGTTCGATCATGCCGATCATCGCCGCGCGGAATGCGTTGGCGTCCGCGCCGGATGCGATGGCCAGCGCGGTGCGGTCGAAGGCGGCCGAGAGCAGGGCGGCCAGCGCATCGATCGGCGTGCCGCCGGGCAGCCCGTGGCCGACCGCCATCGCCAGACCCTCGCGCAGCGTGCGGCCCGCGTGGGCGGCATCGAGCGCGAACATCGCTTCGGTGCCGAGCACGGCCGGTCCGTCGATCAGCAACAGCCGGGTGCGGCCCGGCACCGTCATGGCGGCCAGATAGGCCTCGCTGCCGGCGATCAATGCCGCGCGCACCGGCAGCGCGTCCGGCGCGGCCAGCTCGATCTCCCCGGCCACGGCGCGCGCCTCCTCCTCCAGGATGGCGCGGAACAGGTCCTGCTTGTCCGCGAAATGGTGATAGAGCGCGCCGCGCGTGATGTCTGCCGCCGCCACAATCTCGGGCGTGGAAGTGGCCGCATAGCCCTTTTCGACAAACAGCTTGCGCGCGGCGGATAGCAGGGCAGCGCGCGTCGCTTCTGTCCGTTCCTGGTTCGAACGGGTCTTTTTACTTTGCATACATACAGCCTGTATGTTATAAATTCTGGAAAGATACAGGCTGTATGTTATGCGATCCGCGCCCGGCCGGCGCGCCACAACGGAGACTTGCGATGAAAACCACGAGTTACTACCCGGTGATCATGACCACGAACGTGGCGGAGACGGTGGCGTTCTACACGCAGCACGTGGATTTCCGCCCGCTGTTCGAGAGCGACTGGTACGTGCACCTGCAGTCCAACGCCGACGCGCGCACGAACCTCGCCATTCTCGATTGCACGCATGAGACGATTCCCACCCCGGCGCGCGGCCAGCGGGCGGCGGGGCTGCTGCTCAATTTCGAAGTGGAGGATGTGGACGCGGTGCACGCCCGCATGCAGGCGGCGGGGTTGCCGATCCTGCTGTCGTTGCGCGACGAAGCGTTCGGCCAGCGCCATTTCATTACCGTGGACCCCAGCGGCGTGATGCTGGACATCATCCAGCCCATTCCGCCGAGCCCCGAGTTCGCGGCGATGTACGACGCCAGCGCATTGCTGCCGGGCTAATACCTCGACACTTCAGCCCCCGAGCGCCCAGCCCGCCGCCGCGCAGGCCAGCACCACGCCCCACGGCGGCAGCCGCCACGCGGCCAAGGCCACCAGTGCCAGCAGCGCGAGCGCGAAGTCCGCCGGGGCGTGGATCGCGCTGGTCCAGACCGGCGAGTACAGCGCCGCCACCAGCAGGCCGACCACGGCGGCGTTCACCCCGGCCAGCGCCGCCTGCGTGCCGGCGTTGCGGCGCAGCCGCTCCCAGAACGGCAGCGCGCCAAAGACCAGCAGGAACGATGGCGCGAAGATCGCCACGAGGCAGAGCATGCCGCCCGCCCATCCTGAGGGGGCCGTTTGCATCGCGCCGCCGAGGAAGGCGGCGAACGTGAACAGCGGGCCCGGCACGGCCTGCGCGGCGCCATAGCCGGCCAGGAAGGTGTCGTTGTCGACCCAGCCCGTAGGCACCACGGCCGCCTGGAGCAGCGGCAGCACCACGTGGCCGCCGCCGAACACCAGCGCGCCGGCCCGGTAGAAGGCATCGAACATTGCCAACGGCTGGCTCGGAAACAGCCGATGGGCCAGCGGCAGTGCCACCAGCAATACGACGAACGCCAGCAGGAAGGCCGCGCCGGCACGCTGGCCGATGGGCACCGGCAGCGCCGCGTGCGGCTGCGCCTGCGCGGGCCGGAACCAGCGCGCGCCGGCCAGCCCCGCCGCCAGCATCACGGCCACCTGGCACCACGGCGACGGCACGACGATGACCGCCGTCGCCGCCAGCGCCATCACGCTCAGACGCGGCGCGTCCGGGCAGAGCGAACGCGCCATGCCCCACACGGCCTGCGCCACCACGGCCACCGCCGCCACCTTCAGGCCGTGCAGCAGGCCTTCCGGCACATGGTTGCCGGTGGCCGACAGCCCCATCGCCAGCACGATCAGCGCGATGGCCGATGGCATGGTGAAGCCCAGCCATGCCGCCAGCGCGCCCCGGTAGCCGGCCCGGGACAGCCCGATCACCATGCCGACCTGGCTGCTGGCCGGCCCGGGCAGGAACTGGCAGAGCGCGACGATATCGGAATAGGCTTGCTCGCTGAACCAGCGCCGCCGCGTGACGAAGGCCTCCCGGAAATAGCCGAGATGCGCCACCGGGCCGCCGAACGACGTCAGCCCCAGCCGTAGGAAGATCAGGAAGACCGCCCAGGCGTTGCCGCGGGCGTCTGTGTGTTCGAGGTCTGGCACGGCACTCATGGCGATTGGGGGGGCGGCGTCTGGCCCTCGGCGGGGCGGATGGTGGCGAGCAGCCCGGTGCGGCCGCTGCTGGCGAGGTTATCGAAAGTTAATGACAGGCCGTGCAGCGTGGCCACGCGCCGGGCGATGGAGATGCCCAGCCCGTTGCCCTGTTCACGCTGCCCGACGCCCCGGAAGAAGCGGTCGCCCAGGCGCGGCAGCAGGCCGGGCGCCACGCCGGGGCCGTGGTCGGACACCGTGATCGCGTCTGGGGCGAAGGCCAGCGTCACCAGCGTGCCGGCGGGGCTGTATCGGATGGCGTTGTCCATCAGGTTGCGGAGCATGATGCCGAGCAGTGCCGGATCGCCGCACACCGGCAGGGGCGGGTGGATGGCCGCCGGCCACGTGACCTCCATGTCCACCTGGCGACGCTCGGACARCGTCAGGCAATCGGACAGCACCTGCTGGACGATCTCGCGCCAGTCCACCGCCGCGCGCACCGGCTGCGTGTCCTCGTCCTCGAGCCGGCTCATGGTCAGCAGTTGGGACACCAGATGGCTCAGCCGGTCGATGCCGGCCTCCACGTTCGCAGAGGCCTGCGCGCGTTCCTCGGGATCGTTCGACTGGCGCGCCACGTCCCACTGCGCCTTGAGCGCGGCCAGCGGGGTGCGCATCTCGTGTGCGGCATCGGCGGTGAGCTGGCGTTCGTGCTCGATCAGCGCCGAGACGCGGTGGAGCAGGGTGTTCATCGCGCCGACCAACGGCGCCAGTTCCGGCGGCACATCGGCCAATTCCAACGGCGCGGGGTCGCCGGGGGCGCGCGCGGCGATGGCAGTGGAGAGCGCGCGCAGCGGCCGCAGCGTGGCGCGCACGGCCCACACCACCAGCGCCATCAGCAGCGGCACGCCCAGCACCCACGGCAGCACCTGGGCCTGGAGGTAGGACACCACCAGTTCCTCGCGCTCGGCCTGGATCTGTCCGACGCAGACGCGCCAGCCTTCCACCGGATCGTCGAGGTAGTAAAGCCGCCACGGCACACCGTCGATGGAGACGTTGGTGAAGCCCTTCACACGCGGCGCGCGGGGCAGGCGGTCGCCGTCCGGATCGATATGCAGCGGCTCGCCGCCGGGCCGCCACGCGGCGATGGCGAGGTCGCCCAGGCCCGCGTCACCCATGTCGCCCAGATCGGCATCGCCGGGCAGGGGACCGTTCTGGGGCGGCGGCTGCGGCACCGCGCCCACATTGATCAGCGGCAGCACGGCCTGCATCTGCTGGGCCATGCGCACCATGGCGGTGTCGTACAGCTCGTTGATCTCCTCCTGTGTGCTGAGGTAGATCAACACGCTGGTGAGGCTCCAGGCGAGGGCCACCCCCACCAGCACGGCCAGGATCAGGCGCCGCTGCAGGGTCATGCGTCGTCTCCGGGGCTGGCGATGGCTTCCGGCGTGCCGAGCGTGTAGCCGGCGCCGCGCAGGGTGCGGACGATGCCGGGGTGGATCTTGCGGCGCAAATGATGGATGTGGACCTCGAGCGTGTTGCTCTCCGAACCCTGTTCCCAGGCGTAGAGCTTTTCGCGCAGGAATTCGCGCGTCAGCACGCGGCTCGGGTGCGCCAGGAGCACCTCGAGCAGCATGGCCTCGCGGGCAGTCAGGTCCACGGGCTGGCCCTGCCACGTAGCTTGTCGGGCAGCCGGCTGGTAGGCCAGCGCGCCGTGGTGCCAGACCGGCTCGGGCATGCCCGCGCTGCGTCGCGTGACGGCGCGCAGCCGGGCGGCGAGTTCGTCGAGATCGACGGGCTTGATCAGGTAGTCGTCGGCGCCGGCATCGAGGCCGCCGATGCGGCTGGACACCGCATCCCGCGCGGTCAGCATCAGCACCGGCGTCTGGCAGCCCTGCTGGCGCCAGCGGGCGAGCAGGGCCACGCCGTCGTCGTCGGGCAGGCCGAGGTCGAGCACCACGGCGTCGTATTGCATGTTGGCGATGGCGCGATCCGCCTCCGCGCCGGTGGTGAACCAGTCCACGGCATGCCCCTTGAGCTTCAGCCCGCGTTGCAGGCCGTCGCCGAGCATGGGGTCGTCTTCAACGATAAGGATTCTCATCTTGGGTGCGAAAAAGGGCGCATACGGCACGGGGAACGGCGTGAAGCGTAGCACCGCGCGGGCGGCGTCGCACGCTTAATGTGGGATTAAGGTTGCTCTCCTAACCTGCGCGCTCGTCTCACCCAGTCCCCCCGCGCGCATGCCGCAATCGCAGTCTCATCCGCAGTCCCCCTCCCTGTCCACTCAGCAGCCCGCCGTCACCCCGGCCCGTCCGCTGGAGGGCTGGCGCCTGGGCGCCTGGTCGCCAGCCATGGCCTGGGCCGCTGCGTTCATCGCCGTGGCGTTGCTGGTCTGGTTCGGCACGCTCGGCATGCGGCACCTGCTGGGGCCGGACGAGGGCCGCTACGGCGAAATCTCGCGCGAGATGCTGGCTACCGGCGACTGGGTCACCATCCGCTACAACGCGCTGAAGTACTTCGAGAAGCCGCCGTTCCATATGTGGGTCACGGCGCTGACGTACGCGCTGTGGGGCGTGGGCGAATGGCAGGCGCGGCTTTGCGTGGCGCTGGCCGGGCTGGCGGGCATCGTCATGTCGATGCTGGCCACGTGGCGCTGGTTCGGCATCCGCGCGGCGGCCTTTGCGGGGCTGGCCCTGCTGGCGGCGCCGATGTGGAGCGTCGCGGCGCATTTCAACACCCTCGACATGACGCTGGCCGGCGTGATGGCCTGCGTGCTCGCCTGCATGCTGCTGGCGCAGCATCCCGCCGCTTCGGCCAGCGCGCGGCGCGGCTGGATGCTCGCCTGCTGGGCGGCGATGGGCGCCGCCGTGCTGACCAAGGGGCTGGTGGGCGTAGCGCTGCCGGGGCTGGTCCTCGTTATCTATATAGGCATCACGCGCGACTGGCGCTTGTGGCGTCGGCTGCACGTATTCACCGGCATGCTGGTGCTGCTGGCCGTGGCCGTGCCGTGGTTCTGGCTCGTATCGGTGCGGAACCCGGAATTCCTGCATTTCTTCTTTATCCACGAACACTGGCAGCGCTATACCTCGGGCGTCCACTCGCGGCCGGGGCCGATCTGGTACTTCCTGCCACTGGTGGTGGGCGGCTTCCTGCCGTGGGTGGGACTGTTCCCGCGCCTGTGGCGTGCCATCGGTACGCCGCCGGTCGATGAGCCGGATGATGCGGCGGAGCGCTTCCGCCCGGCGCTGCTGGCGGGCATCTGGGCCATCGCCATTTTCGTGTTCTTCAGCCTGTCGCGTTCGAAGCTGCCGGGCTACATCGTGCCCGTGATCCCGGCGATGGGCATCCTGGCCGGCGTGGCGCTGGACCGCCTCGACGTGCGCGCCTGGCGGCGCCAGCTCGGCGGCATGGCCATCGTGGCCGCGTGCGGCCTGCTGGTCAGCCCGGTGGTGGCCACGCTCAACGCCAACCATACGCCGAACGCCTTCTATCGCGCCTATGCGATCTGGGCAGCGGCGGCGTTCGTGGTGATGCTGCTGGGCATTGCCGCCGCGCGCTGGCTCCTGCGGCGCGGCGTGCTGCCCAGCGTGGCCGTGTATGCGCTCGGCATGTACCTGGGCTTCACGGTGGCGCTGGTCGGCCATGAAACCGTGGGCGGCCCGGCGTCCGGCGCGGACATCGCCCCGCTGGTCCAGCAGAAGCTCACCCCGGGCATGCCGTTCTATGGCGTGAAGATGCTCGATCACACCCTGCCGTTCTACGTCCAGCACCCGCTGACCATGGTGGCGGAGGCGGACGAACTGTCCTTCGGCACCGAGGTGGAGCCGGAGCGCTGGCTGCCCGATATGGCCGCGTTCGCCAAGGTCTGGCGCAACGGCCAGCCCGCCATGGCCGTGATGTCGCCGGAGAACTATCTGGCGCTGTCGCCCACGCTGCCGCTGTACGTGGTGGCGCGCGACTGGCGCCGGGTGGTGGTGACCAACGTGCCCACCCCGAGCCCGACGTCGCGCTGACCGGCTTTCCTGCTTACCTTTCTGTTCCTGTCTGAAACCATGCATCCCAAGCGAGTCCTGATTCTTGGCGTCAACGGCTTTATCGGCCATCACCTCACGCGCCGCATCCTCGAGACCACCAACTGGGAGGTCTACGGCATGGACATGGCCTCCGACCGCCTCGGCGATCTCGTGAACCATCCGCGCCTGCACTTCTCCGAAGGTGACATCACCATCAACAAGGAGTGGATCGAGTACAACATCCGCAAGTGCGACGTGGTGCTGCCGCTGGTGGCCATCGCCACCCCGGCCACCTACGTGCGTCACCCGCTGCGCGTGTTCGAGCTCGATTTCGAAGCCAACCTGCCGATGGTCCGCGCGGCCGTGAAGTACAAGAAGCACCTGGTGTTCCCGTCGACCTCCGAGGTCTACGGCATGTGCGCCGACGATGAGTTCGACCCGGAAGCGTCCCCGCTGGTCTACGGCCCGATCAACAAGCCGCGCTG